>CAMAVC010000017.1 GCA_945861585.1 Planctomicrobium piriforme | reverse complement strand
GCCAACTACGACGACCCGGCAGCCCGGCCGTATCTCGAAGCCATCTGCGAACGCCTCGTGGGCCACCTCGCCGCCACAGCCGCCGCCTCGCCGCCGCTGCCGTCGCTGCCAGTGCTGTAGGACAGAGTGTATTAGTCCTCTATTCGGATCACCCGCAGCTGGGATGGTGGCGGCCAGGGCTCATTCCGCGGTCGGTCTCGGTTGGCCGCGAGCGTCTCCCAGCGCAGGATGAACCGCTCTCCGGAAACGCCCGACGCCCCGGAGTCGGCCGCGAATCGCGCCCGCATGCCGGGGAACGGTGATTCGACCTTCGAGAGACTGCTCGGGAAAGGCCTCGTGGCCGGATCGACCCGCAGCACCGCGAGCGACGCATCGTCGAGCACCCAGGTGCCCGACCCGTCCTTGACGTGGCCGAAGGGCAGCCGCAGTTCGCCCGCCGCCCCGGGTTTGACGGCCCCGAGGCGGATGTCGACCTTGGGCAGCGTGCCGCGGCCCTCCGGCGCGAAGCGGTGGTTCCAGTCGCTCACCTGCACGATCCGCCAGCTGTCGTCCTGCCAGCGGGCCACGTAGGCCTGCGACATCCCGGCGGCATCGTGCTTGAAGTAGGCGAGCACCGGCCGGTGAAGGGAGTCGAAGCCCACCTGCCCCGTGCCGTTGAGGATGCCGCCACCCACGGGCACGGGATCGACGATCATGCCCGGCGTGGCGAGCGTGATCGGCAGGGCGACCGGGCGGCCGTCGGCCCCTTCCCAAGCCACGAGATCACGGCTCCGGGCGTAGGAGAGGTCATGGTTGGCGGCGGCGTCGGGGGCTTCGCGCCACACCCACGAGAGGTGAAACCTTCCGTCCGGGCCGGGGACGGGCGGATGCGGATAGGCATTGCGCTTCCCCTCGCCGTCGAGGATCGGACCGTCGACGAGCCGCCGCCAGGAACGCGACTGGACGTCGTAGATGTTGAACAGCGTGTCGCCGTTGCCGCTCGAGCCCGAGCGATACTGGAACGCGAGGCGACCGTCGGGAAATTTTAGAAACACCGGATATGTGCAGCGTTCCTCGTCGCGGCCGATCATCGCCTTCACCTGTTCGAAGGAGGCGATCTCGCCCGGCTCACGGGTGCGCCAGTAGGAGAGGCCGTTGGCATGCATGTTGCCGGCGACGTGGATGTGGCCGGCGGAATCGGCTACCACCGCGATCGAGTTGTGGCTGTCCCACCCGACGATGGCCGAGGTCTGCTTCGGCCCGCGCGGCGGCCCGGCCTGCTCCGACGGCAGGCGAAAAAGGCCCCACCTATCGCTGTCGAGCCTGCGGGCGGCGATGGTGAGGCGGCGGTCGGCGTCGTAGAACGCGGAGTATTGCCTGTCGGCGAGGGTCAGCAGGGCGAAGCCCACCGGATGCCCTGCCCAGACGGGGGCGATGTCGATGGCCTCCGCGATCCGTTCCGCTTCTGCTGCCGGCGCGGCTGAGGACGCGGTGCGACCCGTGGCCCGGGCTTCGTCGAGCGCCGCGGCGAGCTGCCGCACGACGGGCATTTCGACCTTCGAGACGTCGTTTGTCTCGCCGGGGTCGGCCGCAAGGTCGTAGAGCCGGTGCACCTTGCGGTTGCGGCTGTTGCGGGCTTCGATCAGCTTCCATTTGCCGGATCGCACGGCAATCGCATTGTCCTCCGTGTCGCCCTGGATGAAGGCGCTCGTGCGCTTGGGCCCGACCGGCGGTGAGCCGAGCAGCGTGGGCAGGATGCTGAACGAGTCTTCGCCGGCGTCGGCGGGGAGCGTTGCGCCCACGAGTTCCGCGGTCGTGGCGAAGAGGTCGGTGAGGCAGAGCAACTGATCGGAGACGGCCCCGGCCTTGATGCGGCCCGGCCAGCAGGCGATGAACGGTACGCGATGGCCGCCCTCGGCGGGTGATCCCTTGGCGCCGCTCCAGGGGCCATTGGTGACGTGCCCCATTCGCCGGGCATCGGCCTTCGCGGTGCGTGCCTTCGTGCGCACGTCACCCGCCTCGCTCGCGAGGTTCAGCTTCACATCCTTGCCTCCTTTGAAGTCGCGCGGAGCGCCGCCGTTGTCGCTCGTGACGATGAGCAGGGTTTCGTCCTGGATGCCCAGCTCCGCGAGTGTGGCGACGATCCCGCCCACGTGGGCGTCGAGTTCCTGGATGTGGTCGCCGAGCAAGCCGCACTGGCTCGTGCCGCGGAAGGGAGCCGCGGGCGTGGTGTGCGTGTGCGGCGCGCAGGGCGTGAAATAGAGGAGGAAGGGCTGCTTGGCGCTCGCGCGAATGAATTGCACGGCCTTGGCGGTGAGCGTGGTGTCGACGAGGTCGTCGACCCGGGGCTCGGCGATTCCCTCCGGCAGGTCGTTTAGCACGGGGCGGAACGCCTCGCCCGGCCGGCGGCCAGCGATGTCGTGGTTTTCGATGAAGACGCGAAAGGAGTCGTTGTGGTTCTGGGGCACGCCGAAGTGCTCGTCGAAGCCGGCCTCGAGCGGCCCGGTGATGGGCGGACTATTCCAGTCTTTGCTGTAGCCGAGGTGCCACTTGCCGATCGCGGCCGTGCGGTAGCCCTGGGCCGACAGAAGTCCCGCGAGCGTGAGCCGGCCGGGCTCCAAGTGATAGTCGTTTCCCTTCTGATGAAGCCGCCAGGGAGAGCGGCCCGTCATCAGGCCGTAGCGCGACGGGGAGCAGACGGAGGCCGGCGAGTGGGCGTCGGTGAACCGCATCCCCTCGCTGGCCAGCCGGTCGATATTCGGCGTGTTGATCTTCGTCGCGCCGTAGCAGCCGAGGTCGCCATACCCGAGGTCGTCCGCCAGGATGATGATGATGTTTGGCTGCCGCGCCGGGCCCGCGGCACGGGCGTGGCCCACGGCGGCAAGGCAAGCAGTGAGCGCGATGAGCAAGGTCTTCATGGTGTGGTCTCGCTAGGGCGCCGTCGTGAGAGTGAGCTTGACTGTGGTCGTCTGCCCGGCGCGGGGCTCGGCAGTGAGCGGAGTGGTCTTGAGGTCGGCGTACCGGGCGGGCAGGATCTCGTCGACCACTGCGATTTTGCCGCCCGCCGGATCCCGTGGGTCTTCCACGTAGCCGCCGAACTTCCGCTTGCTCACGAGCACGCGGAGCGGCACCGGCGAGACCTTCGCCCAAAACTTCCCGGCGTCGTCAGTTGTCGCCCCCGCCGGTTGGCCCTGGCCACCCACGGGAAACAGTTGCACGCTGGCCCCCGCCACGGCCGCGCCGTCGAGCGTCACCACGCCGGTGACGACCGTCGCCCGCGGACCGCAGCCGGCGACGACCGCGAGGCCCACGATCACCACGCTTCGAATCGCAACTGTCAGATCCAGCCGGGCTGGGCGAGAAGGCTGTGCGCTGCCGGCCGTAGTCGTCGTGTCGATCGGCGGCCTCATCAATAATCGCCCACCGCATCGCCGCTGGCCATCGTGCTGAGCGCCTGCCAGGTGCCGATGTTGACCGCGTCGGTCACGAACCTCACGCTCCCATCGCACAGCGCGACCACGACGCCGCCGGGGTGGCGGCTGCGGGCGGCCAATGACATCTCCCCGCGACCCGACACGCGGCAGGGGAGATAGGGATCACACTGCTCGAGGTCGTCTGGGACCGTGGAGTTCGGTGTCGTGCGGGTCATGAATCCTGGCGAACCGACGTCGTTGAAGCGATGAGGCCGGGTGTCGATCACGGCATTCTGGGGCGGGAGCGCGACCTCGGACATGAGCAGCGTCTTCGACGTGCCGTCGGTGATGTCCGCGATCCGGGTGCGATAGGGAAGCTGGTTGTGCCAGGTCCAGCCTCCCAGCCAGCCGAACGGAGCCTTGCGGCCCGCCCCGGAAAACGTCGTCGTGCCCCAGTTGATGATGTAGTTGACTGCGCACACGTTCGTGCTGGCATTCGCTGCCGCTTTCGCGCCGGGCCGGTCGCTCGGGCAGTAGTACACGCCCAGCGGCGTGTTGCAGAGGGGGCGATTGGTGGCGGTGGTGAAGATCTCATCGTAGTTGTAAGTGGTGGCGAGGGTGGTCGCCTCAAGGTATGGCCAGAGCGACACGATGAACGTGCGGCGCGGCGGGTTGGCCGGAGCGGGAACGACACTCGCTTCGAGGCCCTGCGGATTCGTGCGGCTCGTGCCGTAGGGGAACGCCTTCCGGACGTCGTGGTGCGAGAGCATCGCGAGCGCCCACTGCTTGAGGTTGTTGGTGCATGATCCGCGGCGGCCAGACTCACGAGTCGCCTGGATCGCCGGCAACAGCAGTCCGACGAGCACGCCGATGATGGCGATCACCACGAGCAACTCAACGAGCGTGAACGCGCGGTGACTTTGTTTCATGGAGAGCGCGACGACCTGTTGACAGGCTGAAGCCTGTCCTACGTGAAGCCTGTCCTACGATCGGCGACGGAGGGCCCAGGCGGCGGCGATGCCGAGGCCGGCGAGGGCGAGGGCACCCGGCTCCGGCACCACCACCACATTCGCGGTCACGGAAAGCGTGTTGCTCGGGGTTGCTCCCGCCATGCCCGTCTTGTCGCTCATTGCGATCGTGAACGTCACCGACTGCGTGCCCGAGGTGAGGAACGACGCCGGGTTCACGAACACCGAATACTGCTGGGAGGAGCCGCCTGCGATGTCGGTATACGTGCCGAGATTCGTCGTGAACCCGTTGCCCGTGCCCGACACGCTCACGAGCGAGAGATCTGCCGTCAGCGATGAGCCGAAGCTGCTTGCCAGGTTGAAAATCGAGAACTGGCCGGAGCTGGTGCCGCTGGTCCAGGTGCTCGAGCCGTAGTCCCAGGTGCCGAGGTTGAGCACGGTGCTCAAGACGGCAGAGGGGCCCGAGCCGAGGCTCGATGTCGCGTGGTCGAGCACCGTCACGGCCACGGTGCCCGTCGACGTAGTCGTGCCGAAGGCGGACGGGGCGCTCACGGTGAACGTGCCCTGCTGCAAGGTGCCGACCGACGTGCCCGTGAACGTGAGGCCGGAGATCGCGCCGCTCGTGCCGGCTGCCGCGGCCGTGCCGCTCGACGAGCCGGCAATGTTCGACAGCGAGCCCGAGGAGAAGCCGAGGTCGGCACCGCCGGAGAGGGCGGAGTTTGCGACAGTATAAGTGAAGGCCGCCGAGCCGCCGGTGATGATCGAGACTGTTGGACTCGTCACCGTGACCGCGCCGAGGACAGCCCGCTGCTGGTAGTCGACACTCGTCGCCGACGTGATTACCTGATACGCAGCACTCGCGCCGGTGACGCTCGTGAACGATCCCGACACCGACTGGGCGGAGAGCACGCGATAGAGGCCGGCCGTCGAGCCGCTGCCCGCGAGATCGAGCGTGCCGTTGGTGAGCGTCATCGTGCCGGTCGCGGCGGTGAGCGGCGCGGCGGACGTGCTCGTGGCCGCCAGTCGCAGCGTGCCGCCGCCGGAGCCAAACGCCAGACCGCCGATCGCGTTGGTGAACGAGCCGAGCGAGAGCGTGCCCGTCGTCGTGGCGTTTCCCAGGGTCACGACGGAGTTGCTCGGGATCGCATTGTTGATGCCGACGATCAGGTTGCTCGCCTGGTTCACGAATGTGGGGCCGACGTAGGTGTTGGCGGCCAGGAGTGTGACGGTGGAGGTGCCGTCGACGAGCAGGTCGCTATTCGCGCTCGCCCCCACGATCCTGCCCGTCACGTCGAACACGCCGCCGGTGAGCCGGAGCACGCGGCCGTCTTTCGTGAGCGTGCCGGAGAGCGTGAGCTTCTCGCCGCCAGAGTTGCGGATCGTGCCGGTGCCGCTCGAGGAGACCGTGACGTTGCGGGAGAGGGTGCCGGCCGTGCCCGTGTAGTCCAGAACGGTGCCGGCCGCGATGCTGATCCCGCTCGACGACTCGAGGGCCGCCACGCGGTCGAAGGCGAGCGTGCCGGCGCTGATGGTCGTGCTGCCGGTGTAGTTGCTGGAGCCTGAGAGGGTCAGTTTGCCCGCCCCCGCCTTGGTAAAACCGCCACCTGTGGTGCTCCCCGAGGCAAGGGTGATGTTGCCGCTGAGGGTCAGGTCGCCCGCGCCGCCGATCTGGGAGTTGGAGCGGTTGAACTGCATGAAGAGCGTGCCACTGTGAACGGCGGCGGTGGTCGTGTTGTCATTCACCAATTTGCTGTCGTTCTGCTGGAAGTAAACCGGCCTGCTCCCGATATCGAAGCCGTTGAGATCCAGCGTGCTCGAACCGATGAAGGTGGTCCCGCTCACGGCGCCCAGTGCGTTGGTGTGGCCCACGATCAATGTCGATCCTGCCCGCACGCTGTTGCCACCACTGTAGGTATTGTTTCCGGTGAGGCGCAGGACGCCATTGTCCATCGACTGCAGGGCGTTGGCGCCGCTGATAATGCCACTGATTTCGACTTCCGCGCCGGTTCCTCCGGCACGCAGCGTGCCAGTTCCGACTGACAGGTCCACGTTGCCGCTCCAGACAGACTTGGTAGCAGCAGTGTTGGTAAGAAAACCAGTCTGGCCGTTGTCGATCGTGATCGTCTTGCCGCTGATGTTGAGGCCATTGAGATCAAGATTCACCGAACCATTGACAAACTGCACCGTGGAGCTCGTGCCGAGCGCCCCGACGTGATTGAGGCGAACCGTGCCGCCTGCGCCACCACGAATTTGAGGAGTCGTGGTGAATGTGTTGTTGCCGCCGAGAATCAACGTCGTACCGGCTTGCGCGTTAAGGTGGTAGACGCTACCGCCTGTGTTCGTAAGCACGGAATTGATCGTCAGGGTTCCCTGGTCCACCCGGAGGGCGCCGTCGGGCAGCGACAGAGTGCCGCCAGTCAACGTGAAGTTCCCCGCGCCGAGCGATACTTGTCGGACACCATTCGCCGTCTGTAGGCCGTTGACGGTGATGGTGAAATTGCCGCTGGGACTGGCAGCCGTGGTGCCATTGCCACCGAACCAGGCGATATTCGCCGAGTTCCACGCCTGCAGCGTCGTGCCGTTGGTGGTCCAGAAGTTGTCGGTGCCCCAAGTGCCGTTGCCGTTTTGAAACCCGGACGCCGTGCTCGTGTCCCAGACGAGCTGGGCAAGACCGACGGTAGGCGCAGCCGCGGACACCGCCAGGGCGAGAAAAAAAGTCCAAAACCGAGGTTTCACGAGGAGCCCCCTCCGCCGATCCGACTGCGCCGACAGGTCATCCCTGAAGATGTAAGAAAACCGCCGGGGGCGGCATTTCTTACGCAATCCATCCGTTCGGATTTTTCAAAATCGCGACGGAAAGTGCTGTCGCTACTGGACTTGCGGCTCGGACGCCGGATTCCCGCCCGCGGCGTCGACCGACACGCTCACGCTGAAATCGTCGACCAAGGCCTCGCCCCGCCCGCGGACGGTGGAACTGCCGTAGGTCTGCAGGCCGATGCGGGGGCGATCGGGCAGACAGATGCGCTCGCGCTGGATCACGCTCTGGCCGTTCACGGTCACATCGGCCACGGCGCCGCCGTAGGCCGCATGGGCGGCGGGCGTGTCGTCGATCGTCATGAACACCTGGTAGGGTCCGATCGCGTCCTTGTCGCGGGAAAACACCCGTGTCTGCTGGTTGTTGCCGCCGTCGATGCGGGCGGCCGCCTGGAAGTGTGGCGAGACCAGGGCGGCGAGCACCGCCTCTCGCTCCATGGCCAGCGGCGGATCGCCACTGCCGTCGTCGATCACGCAGGCCAGCCAGCGATTGGCCCCGTCGATTCCCGCCTCCGGGAGCAGGCCCCGAAAAGAGATGGCCGTGCGGCGGCCCCGCATCGCGGAAAAGTCGTGCTCCAACACGATCCGGCTGCTGCGCTGCTTGGTGATGCCCCGGCCGCGATGCTCCACGGGGATCGCGAGCTGCCCGTCATGGATCGTCGCCACCCGGCCCGAGTCGATGTCTTGCCAATGCAGCGTCGGCGGGTAGGCGGAGAAATCGTCGAACACGAGCGGCGTGTCGATGAACTCGGGAGCGGCGGCAGTCGGGGCGACACGGCCACCAAAGCCCTGCTTCATGGTGAGGAACGTGCCCTGCGCAACCCGGCCCCGCGCCAGCTGCACGTCGCCGGAGATCACGTGGACGTCGGTCTGGCCGTCGGCATCGACGCTGATGGCGAATTCGGTGCCCAGGTCGATCACTTCACCAGTCGGCGAGATCACGGTGAAGCCCTTGGCCGAGTGCGGCACGTAGGGGATGATCCGGCCACTGCGCAAAAACAGCGAGTTGCCGTCGAGCACCTCGATCTCGGCCGGACCGCTCAGCGTGACGAACGCCCCTGAGCGAAATCGCAACTGCGCCGAGCCCGCCACGAGCCGCAGCGGCCCTGGGGCGAACGCGGCGCCCCGCTCGATCTGGAGGCCGTCGGCCCATTCCGCATCGGTGAAGTCGGCGAGGAGGGCGCATGCATCAATCGCAGAGCCGGCTGGAGGTGCCCCGCCGCGGTCTGGCACCGTGAACACCATCACCAGAGCGATCGCGCCGGCCGTCATCGCCGTCGCCACGAGGGGAAGGAGCCAGGCGGCCGACCGTTTCCACGCGATCCGAGCCGCGGCACTGCGGCTGCGATCCTCCTCCAGCCGAATCGCATCCGTCACGGCCCCGGCCGGCGGCTGCACGAGCTGCCAGGCCAGCATCGACTCCATGTGCATGAACGCGCGGTAGGCGTCACGGACGGCGCGGTCGGACCGCAGCATGCCCTCCAGGCTGGCCCGATCAGCCGGGGAGATCGTGCCGTCGACGAGCTGCGACAGGAGCGCGTCGAGGTCGCCGAGCGGTGGAGTGGGATTCGTGTCGGGCATGGGCGTGGGGGGCGCGGTCGGAGGCGGGCGGAAATCGTGGCAGGAAAAAGTCAGGGCGCGGTTTCGGCAAGGCGGCGATCCATGCACTCCCGAAGCGCGGAGCGGATTCGATGCAGGAGTTGCGAGACGGCGTTGGCCGTGCGACCGAGCTCGGCACCGATCGAGGTGAGCGAGTGCTTGCCGTTGTAGCGCAGCATCAAGGCATTGCGATTGCGATCGGAAAGCTCATCGAGGCAGGCTGCGAGCGCGAGCCGGCGGAGTTCGTAGCGCTCGGCGGCCAGTTGCCCATGCATGCGCTGCTCCTCGATCGCCTCTGAGGCGATCACGTCGAGGACGTCGTCGTCGAAGTGCGCCCGCTGGCGCTTGCGGGCGTCGCGCCACTTGAGCACCTTGAAGTGGGCCACCCGACAGGCCCATGCCACGAAGTCGGTGCCCGGCTCGAAGCGGTCGGCCTGCTGCCAGAGCGTGAGATTCGTCTCCTGGAGCACCTCCTCGGCATCGGTGAGATCGACGACGAGCGTGCAGATGAAGCCGCATATCCTGCGCTGCGACGAGGTGAGGAGGGCGACAAATTCATCGTGGGAAAGCGCCATCGAGCCCGTTCCAGCAGGCAGCACAACCAATATCTAGAAAACCCGCGGAGCCTTGAATTCTTACGGAATGACCGGGAATCTGTGGGAAACAGCCTCTTGTTCGCAGTAGTCTGAGCTCGATGGGACGGGCCGGGTGAGGCCAGGCCTCGAACCGGACGCGTCTCTCGAGCCAGCGGGCGAGGGCCGGGAGCGGGAGCAGGGGGTAGCCGGCCGCGAGCGGGAGGTAGCCGACATTGACCGGCTGCGCGCCGAAGCGGCGGGCGCCACAGGTGGAGATGATGCCCCGGCGGCGTGTTCTCGCAAAGTTCTCACGGCTGCTGCGCGAAGTTTTTCCCTACGCGGCCGATCACGACTGCGGCGTACTGTGCCGGCCTCCATTCGCGCTGGAACAGCTCTCGGTGAGGTATGGTGAAGCTGGCCGTATCAGACGGGTCCGCTGCGTGCTGCCACGGCGCTGGGTCGCCATCTGGGCGACAAGTTGCGTCGGCTCGGGCAAGGAGGGCGTGGGCAAGAGCACGATCGCGATGTTCAGGAAGGTGAACATCCCGCTCCTGGGCATGGTGGAAAACATGAGCTTCTTTGTCTGCCCCGACACGCAGAAGCGCTACGACATCTTCGGCACCGGCGGCGCGAAGCGCACGGCGAAGGAGCTCGACATCCCGTTCCTGGGTGAAGTGCCGCTCCAGATCCCGATCCGCGAGCACGGCGACGCGGGCCAGACCGCCGCCAACTACGACGACCCCGCCGCCCGGCCATATCTCGAAGCCATCTGCGAGCGCCTCGTGGGCCACCTCGCCGCCACAGCCGCCGCCTCGCCGCCGCTGCCGTCGCTGCCGGTGTTGTGACCCCGTGGGGCAAGCGTCCCGCTTACCATCTTCAACTCTGGCGCGCCGGCTCAGGGTTACCCCGTACCGTCTCGCCGGACGCTCTCTGCGGCCATCCTGGCCTTCGCTCGCTCGGATGTGCCTGCGCTCCGGCTTCCTGCCTGCGCTGGTCACATACGCCGTCTCAACGGCAGGGGTAACCCCGAGCCTCACCGTCCTGATTGAGTTGAGGTAGGCTTCGGGCTCCCCGTGTCCCGCTCGCCGGCGTATTTGACCAGCGGAGCCATGGATGGCGCAGCGCAGGCAAATCCGAGTGAGCCGGAGCCTGGAGGGCGAAGGCGAACGTCCGGCGACGGGATATGGGGAGCCCGAAGCCGGCGCGCTCAATACAGCCACACGCGCAACGCATCGCGATCGATCACCGGCTGACGTGTGAGCCGCGTGATGCGGCCGAGCGAACGCACCTCGGCGGCGCGAGAACCAAGCGCGGCCCAGTCGGTGAGCGTCGCGCGAGGCCGAGTGGCAGCGGCGGGCAGGGTCCACGTGTCGCAGACGCGGTGCCAGAGGGCGTCGAGATGCGGACGGCGAACGTGGATCGCGTCGACGCCATACCATTCGGCCGGCTGCTCGAGAAACGTGGCGCCCGTGTCGGCGGCGATCGCCTGGAGTTCGTCGTCGAGCCACCGAGAGGCGTCCTTGATCTCGGCGAGCGAAAGCAGGCAGCCGGGCACGTAGAGCGTGCGCAGAAGGCGATACTGCACGGGGCCGACGCGCCCGATGCCCGCGATCGGCAGGCCCGTGATCGCGAGCCTGGCCCCGCGATCGGCGAGTCGCTCAGCGGCCTCGCGCACGGCGCTCGCCACCGCGCTCACGCCGAGGCCGTAGAGCAGTTCGTTGCCCACGTCGGTGATCACGGCCAGCGGCTGATCTGCCCGCTCGCGATCGAGCGCCCGCCACAAGCCGCTCGAGAGGATCGAGGGCAGCCGCCGCTGCCAGACGCGGGTTGAGACGCCGTAGCCGCGGCCGTGACCGGCGGCCACGAAGAGATCGAGCGGGCCGGCGGCACGGACCCGGGCCGTGGCGGCGAGCCGCGGGAGGCCACGCGACACGTTGCTCGCGCCGAGCACCACGACCGCGCGGCGCGAGCCCGTCAGTTCCACCGGCGCCACGGCGTGTTTCCCGGCAGGTTCTGCCAGCAGGAGACGGCGAGCATCGCGAACATGATGCCGAGGTACGGCTCACCGTTCGAGTAGGCCCAGAAGGCGACGAGGCCGCCGGTGACCGCGCCCAGGAGGCCGGCGATCCGCGGGGCGTCGTCGATGCCGACGGCCAGGAGCGCCTCGCGGGCAATCTGCCCGCCGTCGAGCGGCGGCACCGGCAGGAGATTGATGAGCGGCCAGAAGATGTTCACCTGCAGCAGAAACCAGACGACCGCAAACGCGAGTCTCGAGGGCAGCGGCTGCCCCTCCGAGAGCCCGAGGGCATCGCCGAGCCCGGGCAGCGGCAGCGGCACACGGAAGCCCGCGGCTGCAAGTCCCACCACGACCAAAGCAGCGAGCATGAGCTGCGCGAGCGGTCCCGCGGCGGACACGAGCAAGCGTTCGAGCGGCCGCCGCGCGCCGCGCTGGCCCCAGGCATCGGGGATCGCCAAGCCGCCAAAGTGGTAGAGCACCACGTGGGCTGACTGCCCGAACCAGCGATACGCGAGTGCATGGCCGAGCTCATGCACGAGCAGCGACACGAACACCACCACCACCCAGGCCACGAGATAGCGGAGCAGCTCCCGTTGATCGGAGCCGGCGAGCGCCTGGCACACGTTCCAGCCGAGGAGCGCCGCCGCCACCCAAAACCACGCACTCACCCGCACGGGCACGCGCAGAACCGAAAACTGCAGGTCGGCGGGCGTCGGCTGTGGCTCGGCGAGAAACATCCCCGCCATTATGCCGCCCGGGCCGCCGGGAGCGGCATGCCGACCGTCGCGCGGCCGCCAGAGGCGATCGTGAGCACGGCGTCGGCAGCGTGGGCCGCCGAGCCGCCCGTCGCCACCCGCGCCGCCACGGCCTCGATCCGCCCGATCGCATGCTCCCGGGCAACCGGATCGGTGAGCCATGCGACCACATGCGCCGCTGCCTCGCGGGCAGGATCCTGCACGGCGAGATACTCGGGGTATACAGCCTCGGGATCGGCCGCCTCGACCGCCGCAGGCGGCAGGAGCGTGGGCCGCACCGGCCCGATCGGATCGCGGCAGGCGAGCAGGTTCACGAGCGTGATGAACCGCACCCGGCGATACCAGCTCTGCACGACGTAGGCCAGGCCGCTGATCCGATAGACGATCACGGTGGGCACACGCGAGGCGAGCAGCTCGAGCGACACCGAACCGCTCACGGCGATCGCACAGGCGGCCACGGTGATCAGGCTGCGGGTGCAGGCCGCTTCGACGGCGACGTCGAGGCCACCGAGGGCCTGCTGCTGCGCGGCGAGCATCTCGCGAATCCGCGTGGCGTGTCGCTCGTGGAGGGCGCCGATGGCAAACCGCGCCGCGGGCACGCGGGCCTTGACGAGCGCGGCGGCCCGCAGGATCGAGGCGAGGTTGCCCTCGATCTCCTGCCCGCGCGATCCGGGCAGGAGCAGCACGAGCGGTGCCGCCTCGTCGCGCCGCCGAGGCACGGCATCCTCGAGCTCATCGAAGAATGGATGCCCCACATACGTGCTGCGCATTCCCTGGGCCGTGAACCAGTCATGCTCGAAGGGGAGCGCGGAGAGCACGTGGTCGACGAGGCGGCGCATCTTCCCGATCCGCCAACTCGCCCAAGCCCAGATCTGCGGCGGGCAATAAAAGACGACCGGGATGCCGTGCCGCTTCGCCCGCCAGGCCAGCCACCAGTGGAACCCCGGGAAATCGACGAGCACACAGACGTCGGGGCGGGCGTCGAGAAAGCTCCGCTCGGCCTGCCGCGCGAGATCGACGAATCGGTGAATATTGAGGATCACCCGCAGAAACCACATCACGGCGAGCTGCGTGAGATCGGCGACGAGCGTGCAGCCCTCGGCCGCCATGCACGGCCCCCCGAGCCCGACGCACTCAACATCGGGCCGCCGCGCACGGATCGCGCGCACGAGCAGCGCGGCATGATGGTCGCCCGAAGGCTCACCGGCAGACAAGAACACGCGCATGAAAAACTCCGCGAAGCGATTCGCGGCGGGAGTATTTCACGTTTGCCGCAGCACCCCTAGGCCATTTTCACGGGGCATATGCGGATGATCGGGCCGGCGGCAGCACACGCAAAGCATCCTCTCGGCTTACGCCTCGGGCTTCCCATGAGTACGGGAGGCGAAGGGTTACCCCTACCGTTGAGCCGGCGTATGTGACCAGCGAAGCCATGGATGGCGCAGCGCAGGCACATCCGAGTGAGCCGAAGCCTGGAGGGCGGAGGCGAACGTCCGGCGAGACGGTACGGGGTAACCCCGAGCCGGTGCACTACATCGAGGGATGAATCGAGGGATGAATCGAGGGATGACAGGCTGAAGCCTGTCCTCCATTACTTCGCCGGAGCGAAGCCCTTCTCGATGGTGCCAAACACCATGTTCACCTGGTCGTCGGCCGACGCCTTCTCGACCTTGCCCTTGCAGTTGGGGCAGCAGAAACCGACCTCGGCGTCACCGATCGCCAGCTGCGTGCCCGGCTTCACGGCGCCGCCGCTGAACGGGCAGCCCTTCTGCACGAGTTGGCCGGTGCTCACCATCTGCTGGTGGGCCTTGGCGGCGAACTTCGCCGAATCGCCTTCGAACGCCTTCTCGCAGTTGCCGCAGCAGAAGTAGACGCTGCCGCCGTCGAAGGCCACGCTCTTCTCGGGGTTGCAGCCCTTGCCCGACACGGGGCACTTGGCGTCCTTCGGCTCCTTGACGGCAGCCGAGGCGACCATGGCCGAGCAGAGGACGGCCACGCACAGACCAGCAAGATTGATCGACTTCATGACCTGGATCTCCATGTGAATTTGCATTGAGGGCAGGCGGACGACCGCCACTCCCGCCGGAGCATACGGCTGCGACACCGCCGGCCGCAATCGGCGTTTTTACCGCCGTCTGGGCTCGGGCAGCCGGATCGCGAGGCCGGCGCCGGCGGCGATCACGGCAGCGCCCGCGACGAACACGGGCCGGAAGCCGACCGTATCGACCGCCAGGCCGATGAGCGGCGAGAGCACGAACGGCGCGGCAAGTGCCCCTCCCACGATGCTCACGTAGCGCGGATGCTCGGCTGGCCCGGGCGCGAGCTCGAGCGCGTAATTCGTGAACAGTTTGAGCGAGAGCGGGTTGAGGCCCAGGGGCGCGTAGACGATCCAAAACCACTCCACGGCCACGCGGTGCGCGAGCAGCGAGAGGAGCGTGACGACGAGCGGCGTGGTCGCGGAGAGGGCGACGAGCCAGATCAGCACGATCCGCGTGCCGCGGCGATCCGACATCGGCCCCACGACGAGGCTCACGATCCCGGTGGCGGCGTTCTGCACCACGACCCACGTCAGCAGGCTGCTGAGTGTGCTCCCGAGCCGGTCGCGGGCGAAGGCTTGGTAGTGCGGAAAGAGCATGAGCACCGCCGAGAAGCAGGCCGCGACCAGGCAGAGCCGCGAGAGCGCCGGGTCGGCGCGCAGCGCCGTGGCCCACTCGGCGAAGAGCCGTCCTGCGCGGCTGCCACGATCGCTCTCTTGAAGGGCATGCTCAGCGTGATCGGCCGGCTCGTCGAGAAACAGCGGGAGCACCGCAGCGAGCGCGAAAAACGCGGCTGTCGCGCCGAAGATCTTCGGAAAGCCGTTTGGCTCCTCGAGCCACGGTCCGAGCAACAGGACGGCCGCCACGATCGCGAGCACGCTGCCCACTGCCACGCTCACGACCATCGCCCGGCCCCGATAGCCGGGGGAGATGAGCTTGCCCTGGAGCGACGCCACCACGAGCTGGTTGACGCCGTTCGACGCCGAGAAGAGCGCGTAGAGTACGAGAAAGAGCGCGGCGAGCAGATCCGGCCGCCACTCGGCCAACGGCTGCCAGGCGACGGCGAGGATGCCGAACCACGCCGCCATCGCCAGGCTCGTCCGCACGAGCGCCCATTTCTTCTGCGGCATGCGGGCGAGCGGGCCGGCGGCAAACAGCGGCGGCACGCTCTGGCCGCCACGATTGAGCACGGGCAGCAGGCCGCGGAGCGTGCCCGAGTCGACCACGGCGTCGAGCACCGCGGGCATGATGATCGTCTCGGTCTTGAAGATCCAGCCGACGCGGACGACGACCTGGTAGAGCTCCATCCAGAGCGTGTTGCGCGTCTCGCGGCGGGTCACCGAGGCCGGGTCACCGGCGGAGTCGAGAGGAGGCGCAGACATCGGGTAGGATCAATGGGAATCGGCGATCGCACGGCGTGTGCCGCGCCAAGCAGCGAGCATGAAGGTTTTTCGAGGTGCCGTCCATGAGAATCGCCCGCAACATCGTCTGCCTGGTTCTGATCGTGCTCGCGACCTCAGCCCAGTCCGCCGAGGTGCCCGTGTGGTTCGGCACCTATACGAATGCCAAGACGGGGTCGGAGGGCGTCTACGTCGCCCGGTTCGACACTGAGAAAGGATCGCTCTCGCCGCCGGTGCTCGCGACGACGGCCAGGAATCCATCGTTTCTCGCGTTTCATCCGACGCTGCCGGTGCTCTACGCGGTCTCGGAAATCGCGGGCGCCGACGGCAAGCCGACGGGCGGCATTCTGTCGTTTACGATCGACGAGCCCAGCGGCACGCTCACAAAAAAGAACGAGCAGCCGTCGGGCGGCCCCGGCCCCTGCCACGTGTCGGTCGAGCGCACGGGCAAGGTGGTGCTCGCAGCCAACTACAGCGGCGGGAGCGTGATCTGCCTCGGGCTCGACGCCGACGGCGGCCTGCGGCCCGTCGTGCCGGGCACGCCGGGAGGCTTCATTCAGCACGAGGGGAAGAGCGTCAACGAGAAGCGGCAGGAGAAGCCGCACGGCCACTCGATCTATCCCGCGCCGGACGGCCGCTTCGCGATCAGCTGCGACCTCGGCATCGACAAGGTGCTCGTCCACTCGCTCGACGTGACCAAGGCGACGCTCGCCCCGCATGGCTTCGGGGCCACGAAGCCCGGCGCCGGCCCACGGCATTTTGCGTTTCATCCAAGCGGCCGTTTCGGCTACGCCGTCAACGAGCTCGATCTCACGGTCACCGGCTTCGCGTTCGATCCGGCTGCGGGCACGCTCACGAAGTTTCAGACGCTCTCGACGCTGCCCGCCGACGTGACGGAGCGCACCGGCTTTTCGACCGCCGAGATCGTGGCCCATCCGAATGGAAAATTCATCTATGCCTCGAACCGCGGCCATCACTCGCTTGCGATGTTCCGCGTGGATGAGGCGACGGGAAACCTCACGCTCCTGGGCGTTGAGCCGATCCGCGGCAAGACGCCGCGAAACTTCGTCCTCGATCCCACGGGAAAGTTCCTGCTCGCCGGCGGCCAGGATTCGAACACGGTGACGGTGTTCGCGATTGACCAGACGACGGGCCGGCTCACGTTCACTGGCCAGTCGATCGACGTACCGAGCCCGGTGTGCATCCGCTTCCGGCCGCTGTAGGACAGGCTTCAGCCTGTCCTACGACCCCAACACCATCTCGAGATAACTTCGCGGCTCGGGCGGCCCGCAGCCAAGTTCGCTCGCCAAGGCCTCGATCCGCGCCTGCGCCGCAGGCACCTCGTCCGCCGCTGCGAGCAACTCCAGTTCCATGTAGTCCCCGAGCCCGGCGACCGCATCGAGGGCGATCTCAACCTCGGCGCCCTGCCACGCGAGCCGTGCCGTACGGCGCCGCTTCACGACCTCGCGCACCCGCCGGAAGCCGAGGGCCTCGAGCAGTTCTGTCCAGCGATCGAGCGTCGGCGACGTCCCTGCGGAGTCAGCCTGCGAAACTGTCTCGAGGGGCAATTCGATCTCGCGGCGCGTCTTGCCACCGCCGGCCAGCCGTGGGCCCTTCCACGTGATCGCGATCTCGTCTCCCACCCGGCGCAGCCGCAGAGCCTCGTCGGTCTGGGCAAAATCGCGGGCCGGATGGGCAAAGTAGCGATCGACCTGCTCGACAGGCGCGGCGAAGCGGGCCCCGAGCGCGGCGAGCCTGCCTTCGACCGCGGGCAGGTCGGCCACGCGAAACTTCAGTTCGACTTCGTACACTCGACGGTCCCGCAAACAATTCGGTGACAGGCTCGAGCCCATCCTATGACAATGCGATTTGTACGCTTTCTCCTCGCTGCGATCACGATCTCCTCGCTCGCCGGCTGCGCCGGCCCCGACGCGAGCCACCCCGCCATCGGCCGCACCGTCGGCAGGCTGCCGCTCGTCGCGCTCGCCGATCACGGCCGCCCGGCCCCGACGTTCGCGGAGAAGGTCACGCTCCTCAACTTCTGGGGCACCTGGTGCCCCCCCTGCCGCCGCGAACTTCCCGGCATGGCCCGGCTCGCCGCCCGCCTTGCCGACGATCCGCGGTTCCAACTTGTGGCCGTGTCGTGCGGCGGCGCCGGGCCGGACGATCTCGAAGAGATCACCGCCACGACCACGGAGTTTCTCGCCTCGCAACGGCTCTCGCTCGACGCCTGGGCCGACCCCGACGGCATGGCCCGCACCATCTTCGCCTCGTCGTTCGGCTTCGGCGCGTATCCAACCACGTATCTGATCGGCCCCGATGCCACCGTGCGGGCGGTGTGGACGGGCTATCGCTCCCGCGACGAAGCCGACATGGCTGCTGCCGTGGTCGCGCTGCTCAAGACAGTGCCGGAGGGCGTTCCGGCTGGAGGGCGGCCAGGCGATCGATGAACGCCGCCGCCGCGGCCCCTGGATCGGCTGCGTCGATCACTGCGGCCGACACCGCCACGCGGCGAATGCCCAGGGCCGTGAGATCGCCGAGCCGGTCGAGCGTAACGCCGCCGATCGCGAAGGCGGGGAGGGCGATCTCGCGGACGACGCTCGCCAGGAAGTCGTGCGGGGCGAAGGCGGCAAACGATTTCGTCGGCGACGGAAAGCACGGTCCAATTCCGAGATAGTCGGCACCGTCCGCGACGGCTGCGCGCGCTTCGTCGAGGCAGTGCGCCGTGCGGCCGACGAGCCTGTCGGGCCCGACCACCCGCCGGGCCGCCGGCACGGGGAGATCGGTCGCGCCCACGTGCACGCCGGCGGCGCCCACGGCCGCCGCCACGTCGGCTCGATCGTTGATCACCACGAGTGCCTCACCCGCGGCGCGGCGCCGCGCGATCGCGACCGCCCGCCGTGCCCGATCCACGAGATCCCGGGTGGCGAGGTGCTTGTCGCGCAGCTGAATCATTCGCACGCCAGCCTCGCAGAGCTGTTCGACGAGGTGCTCGAAGGCGGCCGGCTCCGCGCGGCCGTCAACGAGCACGCAGAGTGTCACGCCCGCCAGCCGATCCGCCGCCCGCGTCAGGCCTGCCGCCTGTTTCTCGAGCGTGTAGAGCCGGTAGCGCAGGGCCTCGAACCGCGCCGCCTCACTCGGGGCCACCACCAGCGCCACCTCCTGGAGGCTGCGGAGAGCCTGGGCGGCACGGGCCGCATTCGCCGCCACGAGGTCGGCCGGGCTGCGGCGGGCAAGCGCGGCGGCGGTCACGATCGTCGTGCCCACGTCGCCCACTGTGTCGCGGCAGGCGACCCGCCGCGCGAACACGGGCGCGGCGAGCACCACCGCGAGGTCGTGCCGCAGGGTCTTCGCGGCAGCCGTGAGCGCGGCATCGTCGAGCACGAAGCGGGCCACGTCTTCGAGCACCCGGATCGCTTCGGCGGCCCGGTTGGCCGCGGCGTCGCAGAGCCGCCATGGCCCTCCAGCCGCCTCCGATCGCCCGCCGTCGCCGGTTTCCAGCTCCTGGTTCATGCCCTGTGTTGTAGCGTTTCAGGGGCCCGATACGCCTTGGAAAAACGCCGGGGCGGTCCTACACTCCGCCGCCCTTCCCCTGGGCCGCTCCATGCGCATGCTTCGCCCTCTCACACTCGTCTGGCCCGGTCTGCCCTGGCTCTGGCTGCGCGGCAGCGCTGCCGGGCTCGTGCTCGCCTTGGCGTTTGCCGTCGTCCTGGACATGGCGATCCTCTCGACTTGGATCTGGAGCGAGTTTCTCGAACTGCCGATCGTGATCGGCCTGTGGGTGGCGGCAGCCGTTATCTGGATGGCCGCGACCGTGTCGGCGGCACTCGCGTTTCCAGCACCCCTCCAGACCGGCCACGATGCAGCGGCCGACGCCCTCTTCACGGCCGCCCGCGACGCCTACCTCGCCCGTGACTGGCTGGCCGCGGAGACGAAGCTCCGCTCGCTCTTGGTCGTCCGCCCCACCGACGGCGAAGCCCAGCTGCTCCTCGGCACGCTCCTGCGCCGCGTGGGTCGCCTCCCCGAGGCTCGGACCGCACTCGAGAAACTCGCCCGCAGCGACGCCGGAGCACCGTGGCGATCGGCGATCACACGGGAGCTCGGCCAGATCGACTCGCCCACCATCCTCTCGATCGACGACGGCGTCCCAACCGCCGCTCCGGCCGAGCGGGCGGCGTAGGCATCATCCGGAATGGGGCATTTTCGCGGCCTCGGCGGAGTTCGGCAGACGCCGCGGTGACATGCTCCTAGAATTCGACGATGGGTTTGGCGTAAGGTTTGCACACATCAAGCATTGCGGTTGTCGGCTGCCGGAATGGCACGGGGCCGAATCAGGACTGACGTTTCCGCGAAGGGACCACCACCATGTACGAGCGTTTCACCGACCGGGCCCGCAAAGTGATGCAACTGGCCAACCAGGAGGCCCAGCGGTTCAACCACGAGTACATCGGCACCGAGCACGTGCTTCTCGGCCTCATCAAGGAGGGGAGTGGCGTCGCGGCCAACGTGCTCAAGAACCTCGACATCGACCTCCGGAAGATCCGCATGGAGGTCGAGAAACTCGTCCAGAGCGGCCCCGACATGGTCACCATGGGCAAGCTCCCCCAAACGCCCCGGGCCAAAAAGGTGATCGAGTATTCGATGGAGGAGGCCCGGAACCTCAACCACAACTATGTCGGCACCGAGCACATCCTCCTCGGTCTGCTGCGCGAGCAGGAAGGGGTGGCCGCCCAGGTGCTCATGAACCTCGGCCTCAAGCTCGAAGACGTGCGCGAGGAAGTGCTCAACCTCCTCGGCCACGGCATGGAAGAGGGGGGCGAGCGGGCAGGCATGGGCGGCCGGCAGCCGGCCGGCGCCGGCGGTGGCGGCGGCGAGACATCCACGAAGAGCGGCAAAAGTAAGACGCCGGCCCTCGACAGCTTCGGCCGCGACCTCACCGAATTGGCCCGGCAGGGCAAGCTCGATCCCGTGATCGGCCGCGAGAAGGAGATCGAGCGGGCAATCCAGATCCTCTGCCGCCGCACGAAGAACAACCCCGTCCTCCTCGGTGAGGCCGGCGTGGGCAAGACGGCGATCGTCGAGGGCTTCGCTCAGCGGGTCATCGACGGCAACGTGCCCGAACTGCTCGCCGACCGGCGGATCGTGGTGCTCGACCTCGCGATGATGGTCGCCGGCACCAAGTATCGCGGCCAGTTCGAAGAGCGCATCAAGGCGGTGATGAACGAGGTGCGGCGGGCCAAGAACACGATCCTGTTCATCGATGAGCTCCACACGCTCGTGGGTGCGGGCGGCGCCGAAGGGGCGATCGACGCCTCGAACGTGCTCAAGCCGGCCCTCGCCCGTGGCGAGATCCAGTGCATCGGTGCCACCACGCTGGATGAATACCGCAAATATATCGAGAAAGACTCGGCCCTCGACCGCCGGTTTCAGATCATCATGATCGAGCCTGCGAGCAAGACCGAGGCCGTGGAGATCTTGAAGGGCCTCCGCGACCGCTACGAGAGCCACCACCGCGTGCAGATCACGAACGAGGCCCTCGAGGCGGCCGTCGAGCTCTCCAGTCGCTACATCACCGGCCGCTGCCTCCCCGACAAGGCGATCGACGTGATCGACGAGGCCGGCGCCCGCGTGCGGCTCAAGGCGATGACCAAGCCGCCAGACCTCAAGGAAATCGACGACGAGGTCGAGAAGCTCAACAAGGAGAAGGAGGAGGCGGTCGCCAACCAAGACTTCGAGAAGGCGGCGGCCCTCCGCGACCAGGCCGACAAGCTCAAGAAGAAGAAGCAGACGATGACCCGCGACTGGCGCGACAAGAGCCGCGAGGCCGACGGCGTGGTCGACGAGGAAGTGGTGGCCGAGGTCGTCTCCAAGATGACCGGCATCCCGCTCACCCGGATGTCCACCGAAGACCAGGCCCGGCTGATGGGCATGGAGGGCGAACTCCACAAGAAGGTGATCGGCCAGGATGCAGCGATCAAGAGCGTGTCGAAGGCGGTCCGCCGTAGCCGCTCGGGCCTCAAGGATCCGAAGCGGCCGATCGGGTCGTTCGTGTTCGCCGGGCCCACGGGCGTGGGCAAGACGCTCTTGGCCAAGGCCCTCGCGCAGTTCATGTTCGGCGACGCCGAGGCGCTCATTCAGATCGACATGAGCGAATACATGGAGAAGCACAACGTCAGCCGGCTGATCGGCGCCCCGCCGGGCTACGTGGGCTTCGAGGAGGGGGGTCAGCTCACGGAGAAGATCCGCCGCCGTCCCTACGCCGTGGTGTTGCTCGACGAGATCGAGAAGGCCCACCCCGACGTGTTCAACATGCTCCTTCAGGTGATGGAAGAAGGCCGGCTCACGGATTCGTTCGGCCGGAATGTCGACTTCCGCAACACGATCATCATCATGACGACGAACGCCGGCGCCGAGGCGATCAAGAACGAGGCCGCCTTCGGCTTCCAGAAGCCCGACGACGACGCCAGCTACGAGGGCATGAAGGGCCGCGTCAACGAGCGGATCGAGAAGGTCTTCCGGCCCGAGTTCTTGAACCGGCTCGACGACGTGATCGTGTTCCACCATCTCACGATCGACGACCTCAAGAAGGTGATCGACATCGAGCTCGAAAAGGTCCGGGAGCGGCTCTTGGAGCGCGGGCTCAAGCTCGAACTCACCGACGAGGCCAAGCAGTTCCTCATCAAGAAGGGGTCCGACACCGACTTCGGCGCCCGGCCGTTGCGCAGGGCCCTCGAGAACTACATCGAAGACCCCGTGAGCGAAGAACTGCTGAAGGGCGAGTTCCAGGGCAAGGACACGATCCAGGTCGACTGCACCGAGGTGGCGGGCAAGAAGCAGCTCGTCTTCAAGGGGCTCACCACCGCCGAGCCGGTCGCCACGGCCGGCGCCGACAGCGCGCCATCCTGACCGCCAGCCCACACAGCAGCCGCTCCGTCCAGCGGACGCCTCTTGATCTGCAATGAAGAAGCCGTTGCTGGTCGTCGCCCACGCCCGGTCGGGGTCGACCTATCTCTGCCAGTTGCTCGCGGCCTTCACCCGGGTGCGGGCATACCTCGAGGTCTTCCACGCTGATCCCGAGCGAATGGTCGCGTTCCTCAGGGAAGACTGGCCGCTCGTACGGGAGCGGCTGGGGCTCGACGACGACCCGGCGGCTGCACGGAATGCCGTGTGCGACCAGCCCGATCGGCTGGTCGGCTGCCTCGCGGCGCTTCACCCCGATGCCACCGTGTCGCTGAAGATTTTTCCGTCCCACCTCGATGAGCGTCGGCTTGCCCTGCTCGTTCCGCGATGCCAGGGGCTGATCATGCTGCGGCGGAACCTTTTGCACACGTACATCTCGCGAACCATCGCCCTCACCACCGGAATCTGGTCGGGCGCCGACACGTCGCGTTGTCGCGTCCGATTCGTGCCAGAGCACTTCGAGCGTCATGTCGCCTGGGTCGTGAGATTTCAGGCCGCCACCGGCGCGATCGCACGATCGCACGGCCTGCCGGTGGAGTGGCTCGGCTATGCCACCCTGTGCCAGGCGGGCGATGCCGAGCCCGTCGTGCGCCGGATGCTCGAAGCCGTCGGTGTCGTCGATGTGGGAGACTTCCGCCGTGGGAGCGTTGGTATCACGCGGCAAGACCGTCGCGACTCTGCGCTCGACAAGGTGGTGAATGCGGACGAACTCCGGGAATACCTTGCTGTCCGAGGACTCACCTGCCTGCTCGATTCAGCCGACGATGGTGCCATACTGTACGACCGGTTGACCTGAGCACGGATCCCTCGGACTGCAATCATGGCTCCCACCCGGCCCCGGATCGGCATGCCTGTCATCACGCCCCACGCATATGCCGGCGCGGTGGTTCGGCATATCCGCTGGACCATCGCGTGGCCGAGTGACACGACGAGCCACGCCAGTGACGTCGTCGCGGCCAGCCTGGCCCACCTGACCGGCGAGCGGTCGTTGCACGCGGTCGACGCCGACGCTGGGTCACCAGCCGCACGCCTCAACGCCGCCGCGCTCTCGCTCGCACTCCGTCTTCACGGCCGATCGGGTCCTGAGTTCGAGGGCTTCGTCGCAGCGGCTCCGCACGGAGCCGACGTGCATGGCTTCGGCTTCTGCTTCGTCGAGCCCATCATGGCCCGACTCGCCACCGAGTCGGCCGTTCAGGCCGTGCATCAGGCCATCACCCGCGGACCGGCGGCCTGTCGAATCGACGACCTTCTCCAGGAGGCGCACCGGGCGATCGGCAACGTGTGGCCGAGCAAGGATGCCGCCCGGGTTCTCCTCGAGGCATGGCACCGCGGAATCCCCGTCACCCGGCTCACCGACCACGTGCCGGTCTACCGCCTCGGCCACGGGCGTCGGCAGGCCAAGCTCTTCAATTGCTTCACACACCGTACGCCCCAGGTGGCGAACGTGCTCACGACGTCGAAGATCACAGCGACACAAGTGCTGCTGCAACTGGGCTTTCCCGTGCCGCCCAATCAGATCGTCCAGACCGTCGACGAAGCGCGTGCGTTCGTCGCCCGCATCGGCTATCCCGTGGTCATCAAGCCCAATGCGGCCGATTTTGGCCGCGGCGTGACGGCGGAGATTCGCGGCGATGGCCAGTTGGTGGCCGCATTCGAACACGCACGAGCCTTCGGGGACGTGCTCGTCGAACGCCACGTCCCTGGGGAGAATTACCGCCTGCTCGTCATCGACGGTGTCTGCCGCGGGGTCAATCATCGTGTCCAGCCCGACGTGATCGGCGACGGGACGCACACGATCGCCGAGCTGATGCGGGCGAAGATCGCGGCGGCCGGCGTGGGGAAGGGGCTCGGCCCCGACGATCTGCTCGTGGCCGGGTTTCTCGCGGGGCTCGGCCGCCGGCTCGACGACGTGCCGGCTGCCGGGGAACGGGTGCGCACGAGCGCCGTGGCCAACGCTTCGGCGGGCGGGACGCGCGTTCCCGTCACCGATCTCGTCCATCCGGCTAACAAGCGGCTCGCCGAATCGGTGGCCAAAGCCCTCGATATCGACCTCGCCGGCATCGACCTGATCACGCCCGACGTCACGCGCCCGTGGCATGAGGTCGGGGGCGCGATCAACGAGGTGAACGTCAACCCGGGTCTGCCATTCCCCGAGGCGCCAGGGTGGGTGCTCGACGGGCTGTTCCCCGACGGTTCGAACGGCCGGGTCGATATCACCGTGGTCCTCGGCGACCTGTCCGGGCGGGAGACGGGGGCCATCGTCGATTGGATTCGTCGCGGTCGCGTGCCATCGAGCCGCAACGCGATCCTCGGCAAACCCGCGGATACGACCGGCCGTCGACAGCCGCTCGACTGTGCTCAGGCGCAGCCCGTCGTCGACCAGTTGTTGGGCCGTCCGGAACTCGACAGCCTCGTCGTGCAGGCCGCTTGGGACGGCACAGGCCCGCTCGTGCTGCCCGTTCCCTATCAGGCTCGCCTGCTGGTGAGCCCGGAATCGGCTCACCAGGCACCTGCACTCGAACGGCTCGCAAGCGCGATGCTGCACGACCCGACCGTGGCGGTGGCGACGTTCGATATCCGGGCCTTCGAGCGGGAGTGATGGCCCCCCTATCGGCCGGCAGGCTGTCGCTTTGCGACCTGGCATGGGGACGGATAGGCTCGGTCTACGAGATCACCATGGCATTCGCCCTCACCTGCTGGCACTGCGACTGGGAAGGCCCCGAATCCGGACCGCTCGCTGCCTGCCCGGCATGCGGCGGAGTGCTCGAATTCTCCTCGCAGAACGTGCTCGGTCGCCACGTGCCGCACCGGGTCGGCCGTGTCTCCGACTTCGACGCCCTGATGCCAATCGTCGAACCCACGGCCAACCATCCGGAATTCGACCTGCCCTACACGCCGCTCGTCCACGCGGCCGTGTTGTCGGAGCAGCTGGGCATCACGCTGTTCATCAAGGACGAGATGGGCCTGCCCACGGGATCGTGGAAAGACCGTGAGGCCTACGTGTTCTTCGACCGGCTGCGCCGCCACGGCATCACCGATATCGTGCTATTTTCCGCTGGCAACACCGGGGCCGCGCTCGCCCGTGCCGCGGGGATCCTCCGCTGGAGCCGTCTGCATCTCGTCGTGCCTTCCAGCTCCCGCGAGCGAATTCGAAGCCTGCCCCACTTTCACAACGACCACGTCACGATCGTCTTCCATGACGGCTCGAACGACGAGTGCATCGCCCATGCCCGCGACTACGCAGATCGCAACGGCCTCGCTCGGGAGGGCGGTTTCACGAACTATGTGCGGCGCGAGGGGCTCAAGACGCTGGGCCTGGAGGTGATCCACCAGGCCCGCGACCTGGGCGTGTCGTTCGACTGGTACGTGCAGCCCGTCGCCGGCGGCATCGGCGTGTATAGCTTCTGGAAGGCACACGTCGACAGCGGACTCGCCGCGAGTCAGCCTCGAATTCTGGGCGTGCAGGCCGACGTCTGCCAACCGTTCGTGAGCGGCTGGCAGGATCGCTCGCCCACGCTCGAGCCCCGGCACGTGCCAGAGCATGTCGCTCCGTCACCATTCGTGCGCGTGCTGCGGACGAGGAAGCCAAGCGACAGTTACGGCTGCCTGTTCGAGATTCAGTCGCGGACAGGCGGCGACTTCGTCGGCATGTGCGACGCGGAGATCCTCGCGGGACTGCGGCTCTTCTACGACGAGCCCTATTTCCACGAGGCATTGGCCCGCCACGGCGTGATCGTGGGGCTGGAGCCAGCCACGGCCCTGGCCGGCCTCGTGAAGAACGTGCACAGCGGCGTGATTCCCAGGGGAGCCTCGGTCGTCCTCAACTGCTCGGGCGCCGCTAAACCCGGCGACATCGATCCGGCGTGGCTCGACGGCGTGCTCGACATGGCACCCGCCGATGTGGGCTGACCGTTGCAGAAGATGACTCTCGTCAGGCGAGTCTGCCGAGTCGTGCGAAAATGTAGTCATCGTTGCCCCGCGCCAGGCAGGGCTGCGGGGGCGGCATCATGCCGTGGGTGCCGTGGGTGCCGTCGGTGGCGCCCGACGTCCGCCGCAACACGGCACTCAGTTCGGCGGTGTTCCCGAACTCGACGGTGGCGATGTCGATCGTCATGGCGCCGGCTTCCCGCTCCATCCAGGTGCCCTTCGTCACTGCGATCACGGTGCCCGGGCGGCCCTTGAGGAGCGCCTCCCAGAATAGTCCGGACGTCTTCCAGCGGTAGGCGCCGGGGTCGTAAGGGATGAGGAGGAAATCGGCCGCCGCGATCATGCCGTCCCAGTCCCGCGGGGCAATGTGTCCTTCGACAACCCTGAGGTGTGGCCAGCGGGCCGCCACCTCGACCACATGCCGCCGTAGGACGTCGAGCCGCCGGTCGGCAAAGCGATTGTCAGCGAGGTGCACGAAGAAGTCGACGTCGTGATGCTCCGCGAGCAGCGTTGGCAGCGCAGCAGCCACCCAGGCGATCCCCTTGTCGAGTTTGAGATCGCCCGCGAAGAGGAGCGCCCGGCGGCGCGCCGAACCGGCGACCGTGCGTGTCGCTGGCCGACGCTGCAGCCATTCCATGCGCTCAGCCTCGGCGAGCAGTGCGTAGGGATGCACGTCGACCACCCCTGCCCCAAGCCCCGCGAACGCCTGCGCGAACTCTCGGCACGAGGTCGAGAGGTGCACGCTCGTCCCACACTGACGCTCCGCCTGCCGCAGACGCCGAAACGCATCGGCGTACCTCGCCATCGAAGCTTCCGGATCGACCTCCCCGACAGCCAGACCGAGCGGATGAAACATGAGTTGGATGACTGCCGAGCCCACCTGGTGGCCGCCCGCCGCGAGTGTCGAACCGAGCGCCTGGAGGAAGGCGGCTGTCGCGGTGTGTACGACGACGGCTGTCGGGTACGGAGTGGCCAGGACTTGTGCGATGTCTCGCATGTGATCGTCGACGATCGCGGCAAATGCAGCTGCGTCGAGGGCGGGTGAGTCCTCATAGATGCCGCGGCGGAAGACGGGGGTGGCGGGGTAGGGGAATTCGGCCGCGATTGCCCGGCGATGCGATGCGACACGGATTCCGGTCGTGAGCCCCGCGGCATATGCAGCGAGATTACGGTTGATGGCGTGATGATGCGTGCGGCTGTCCTTGAGCCCCGGGTCGAGCACGAGCACCTGCTGCCGGCACGGTGAAGCGGATGGAGTGCTCACGCCAGCCTCCGCATGATCGTGTCAAGCATCGTCGGCCAATCGAGATCGGCGACGGCGCGGACGGCCTGCTGGCCGAGCGCACGTTCCGCCTCCGCCGACCGGGCAGCCAGCGCCCTGTCGATGGCCTGGCGATACGAGGCCTCGTCACCCGGGTCGTACAGAAAGCCGTTCACGCCGTCGAACACGTAGGCCGGAATCCGGCCGAGCCGCGGTGCAACCACCGGTGTGCCCGCGGCAAGGATGTGGAACAGAAGGCCGGCGCTCGGCGCGGACCCGGGGCCGAACACCGCCCATCGAGCCCCACGGATCGTCGTGGTCGCGGAACCGTCGGCTCCCACGAGCGCGAACGCCGGACCTCGGAGCGCGACGCCGGGATCCGGATCCGGACCTTGCTCGGCGAATACGGTCCGCCCCCAGGGAAACGAGCGAAACCGGCCACGAATCTCGGCTGCCACCACCGGATGATGCAGATGCACGAGGCTGGCATGTCCGAACAGGAACTCCACGAGCATCTCCTCGACATCGGCGTTCGCGTGCGTGCGGTCGGCGACGTCGTGGACGGTGAACACGATGCGATGCCCGCGTGCCCGTGCCATTGTCAGCGTCTGGGCGAGCGTCCGTGCATCAGCCACCGCCGCAGCCTGGGGCTGGGCCATGATCTGGTCGAGCCAGTGCACGTACACCACAAGCGGGGTCGTCGCCTGCTGGCAGACATCGGCGAGATGCTGAATCGACGCCATACCCGTCGCGCGTGCACCCTCATAGAGCAACGTCTGATACGGATCGATCGCGGTGCGGTCGGGATAGAACACGATCTCGTGGGCCGGTCTGGCCGCAAGCCGGGGACGGATGCGGGGCGAATCGGTCTCCGACAACATAAACCGCGCCCGCGCCCGCTCGTACTGGTAGGCGACCGCCGCCTGAGAGAGCTGCCCGGCATGGCGCCGAAAGCCGCGCACCGGATAGTCGACGCAGGTCGGCGGACCGCGCTGGGCGAGTTTCACGAACAGGTCGTAATCGCCGGCCAGCCGCAACCCCGGCGCGAACGGACCGCAGGCGCGGGCGGCCGACAGCCGCACGGCCGTCGATTCGGCCCTCAGCCATCGGCCGCCGGTGTAGTTGAAGTCGCCGCTGCGAAGATCGGCATCCGGAATCCGCGGGTGCGGCTTGTGCAACGTGACGGCGCCTGCCTCGTCGAGGTCGACCGCCGCCCCGATCACCCACTCCACGGCCTGGTTCGCGAAGGTCGCGGCGAGATTTCGCAAGGCACCAGGCATGAGCACGTCGTCAGCGTTCAGCCAGAAGAAGAGCTCCGGCGCGAACGGCCACTCCAACGCATGGGCGAGCGCCCGTGTGATGGCGTCGTACATTCCGCCGTCTGTGGCGGTCGCCCACGTGATCGCAAGGTCGCCGCCCAGTGGCCGCTCGGAGATCCGGGCTGCCCATTCGCGGACGATCTCGAGCGTGCCGTCGGTCGATCCGCCATCCTGCACGTGCACATGCACGCGGATGCCCGTCAGGTCCTGGGCTGCCACCGATTCGAGGGCCGCCGCCAGATGGCCCGCGGCGTTGCGGGCGGGGATGACGATCAGAAATGTGGCCACGCGGCTCATCCCCAGAGCATAAACTCACGACACTCCCTCGTGCCCCGGACAGCCCCACGCCCCACGTCCGGCCGGCGATCTGGCCTGTTCCCGTCTCACTATCTTCACTGTCACGTCACTCCGCGGCTGTCGACCCATGGTGAGCATCGTCTGTGCCGTCATGAACCGCGCCCCGGCACTTCGCGTCGCGCTCACGTCGTGGCGATTGCAGCAAGACGTGACGGAGATCGTCATCGTCGATTGGAACTCCGATATTCCGCTCACTCCCCTCGCACAGGAAGACGAGCGGATTCAGGTCATCCGGGTCGACCACGAGCCGCACTTCCACCTGGCGGCCGCCTTCAATTTGGCAGCCGACTGCGCTTCCCGCCCCGTGCTCCTCAAACTCGACGCCGATTACGTGCTCAATCCCTACTATCGGTTCTGCGCGAGCCATCCGCTGCCGGAACAGGGATTCTTCACCGGCCACTTTCGAAACCAGGGCCCGTTCGCCTCGTTTCTCAACGGGCTGATCTGCGTGCGGACAGCAGACTGGAGGCGCGTGCATGGATACAACGAGCACCTTGAAGGCTACGGCTGGGAAGATGACGACTTCTACCTGCGGCTGAAAGCGGCGGGCCTGAATCGCTGGATCCTCTCTCCCGATCCCGCCACGGCGTTTCACATCCCGCACGAGCACGGCGAACGCGTGCGTCATTACGACGACAAAGACGTCCAGCGAGCCCACCAGCGGAATCGAGCCCTGGCTACCCAAACGGCCTACACGCACCGCCGGTTCACCTGGGACCTGGCGCCCGTGAGCACGCGGGTGCAGAGAGCCACCAAACGCCCGGATGGCACGACCTGATGCGGGCGTTGCTGCGGGCTACTCGGCGGTGATCCGGAACACGCCCTGCCCGGTGGCCGACGACGTGAGCGCGTAGACGTTGCCCGCCTCGTCGCGGCCAAAGCCGAAGATCGGCAGGCCATTCCATGGAACCGCCTTGTTTTTGACGCGGCCGCCCGGCTCTTGCCAGAGCGTCCACATCCGTCCCGAGACGTGATCGCCGTAGAGATAGCCGCCTTCGAGCGCCGGCACGTTCGAGCCACGCACGACGAATCCGCCCGTGATCGATTTCCCGACCCCGTGGTCGTACTCCCAGACCGGGTCGATCACGTCCGTCGCCATGGCGACGCTGCCGAACGCGCTCGTGCCCTCCTTCAGGCTCCAGCCGTAGTTGCCCCCCTTCTCGACCACGTCGATCTCTTCGAGGAGATGCTGGCCCACGTCGGCGGCCCACAGCCGGCCCGTCTCGTAGTCGAACGCGATCTGCCAGGGATTGCGAAACCCGGAGGCAAAAATCTCGGGCCGGGCGCCTTCCCGACCGACGAACGGATTGTCGGCAGGGACGGCGTAGGCCTTGCCCGGATCACGGCGGTCGACATCGATCCGCAGGATCTTGCCCAGCCACGTGCCGAGACTCTGCCCGGTGGCCAGCGGATCGTTCGCACCCCCGCCGTCCCCCAGGCCCACGTACAGCAGGCCGTCGGCACCGAACGCGATCGACCCGCCGTTGTGGTTCGGGAAGGGCTGCTCGATGGAGAGGAGCACCTCTTCGCTCGCCGGATCGGCTCGGTCGCGGTCGGAGGCATGCACGCGGAACCGCGACACCCGCTCGGTCCGCTGCGCATCGCCGCGAACACAGTAGCAGATAAAAAACTCGCCGGTCTCGCGAAACCGCGGATGAAATGCGAGGCCGAGGAGTCCCTCTTCGTTTTCCTTGCCCCACGGCGCCGTGCGCTCGCGCAGATCGAGGAACAGCCGCGCCGGCTTCCAGCCCGCTGCATCGGCGGGAGCGACGACGTGCATCATGCCGGCTTGATCGAGCACAAAGATTCGGCCCGAGCCGTCGCCAGCATGCGTCACGAGCAATGGCCGCAGGGGCGGCGCTGGCGTGCCGTCATCCATCACCGGCGACCAGCCCTCCCACTCGATCCCGGGAAACGCAGGCACGGCCCGCACGGGCACTGCGCCGTCGTCGCGCACCGTGAGCGGCTCACCTGGAGCCGGCAGTTCGCGCACCTTGATCGAGCGGAATGCCACCTCGTCGCCATGATCCTGCAAACAGATATGCCCCCGCTCGGCTCGGCCGAAGTCGGGAAACTTCGCAAACTTGCTCTTGGCGACGCGCTTGTCCCAGTCGGGGCTGCCCTTCTTGAACGTGAAGTATCGCACCCCGTTGACGCACACCTGCCCGGAGTCGGGTGCGACACGGAGAGAGAGCCTGTTCCACTCGCCGGCCGGCCGCGTGGAGTCTGGCTTCGCCTCATAGAGCTGGTAGAGCCAGCCGGTCCGCTGAGGATCTGTCCTCTGGGAATGAAGGCCCGCGGCACTGTCGAGAATCTGGATCTCGGGCCCGCTCATCCACGGCTTCGGCTGCGATTCGGTCACGTGGAACATCACGCCGCTGTTTCCACCGGGACCGACACGAAACTCGAGTTCCAATTCGAAGCGCTCGAACGTCTCCTTCGTGACGAGGTCCCCCGCGTTCGGCCCCCGGCGCACGATGGCCCCGTCTTCAACCACCCATCCTGTGCCGGGGCCCTCTTTCCGGTACCCACGAAAGCCCTCCAGGGAATGACCGTCGAACAGAAGCCGCCAACCGGCGCGGCGTTCCGGCTCGGTGATCGTGTTCGACGGTGACGCGGCACGACACGGTGCTGCGGCAAGCAACGCGCCCACAATCACCCCCGGAAGCCGGCGGGGCACCGCAGCGAAGAGGCTGAGCGGCGTCATGGAACGGTCCTCACGCGGCTGGAAATGAACTCATTTCCTCACTCTACCCAGATTCCGCGGGGGCCGCACGACCGGCTCAAGTTCCCTACCCGGCACTTCCGAAACAACCGGCAAGGAGCGCCGCGCGCAACAGCGGCCGACCATCATGGCTGCATCGACCACCCCCGCGCCCGCCGCCGGCTTGTCCGGCTGGTTCACCAACCAGATCGCGAATGTGGGGGCGTTTGCCATGAGCCGGGTTGCCGGGATCGGCGACGTGGCGATCTTTTCGTTCCAAACGCTCGGCTGGCTCTTCCTGCGCCGCCAGCGGCGCGACGTGCTCCTGCCAAACTTCTATCAGATCGGTGTGATGTCGCTGCCAGTGGTGGCGCTCACGGGGCTGTTCATCGGCATGGTGCTCGCCGTGCAGAGCTTCGCCCAGTTCAAGGCTCTGGGCCTCGAGACCCGGCTCGGCTCGGTGATCAACCTCTCGCTCGTCCGCGAGCTCGGGCCGGTGCTCGCGGCCACGATGCTCGCCGGCCGCGTCGGCAGCGCCATGGCCGCCGAACTTGGCACGATGCGGGTGACCGAGCAGATCGACGCGCTCGAGAGCATGGGCGCCAACCCTGTCTACTACCTCGTGGTACCCCGGTTCCTCGGCTGCCTCGTGCTCATCCCCACGCTCACGATCATGGCCGACTTCATGGGAGTGCTCGGGGGCTACCTGTATTCCCATCTCGTGCTCGGCATCGACTACCACCACTACTGGGCGAATTCGCGTGAATACGTCGATGCCTTCGACTTTCTGATGGGCATCTTCAAGACCTTCTTCTTCGGGGCGGCGATCGCACTGGTCAGCTGCCATCACGGGTTTCACTGCGACCATGGCGCCGAGGGTGTGGGCCGGGCGGCCACCAACGCCTTCGTCCACTCCTTCGTGCTGATCCTCGTGCTCGACCTGTTCCTGGGGATCTGGCTCAACAACGTCCACGATTTCTTCCGCCCCGAGGGGCCGCGCAAACTGCTTTAGGACCACCCATGCCCGTCGCCGCACCCGCCAAGCCCATCCGCCGCGAAGCCCCCGAAGAGCCAGTGCTCGCCGTCGACGCCGTCTCCGTGCGGTTCGGCCAGCAGGACGTGCTCCGCGACATCTCGCTCGACATCCCCTGCGGCCAGACGCTCGTGGTGCTGGGGGAGAGCGGCTGCGGCAAGACCGTGCTCTTGAAGACGCTCATCGGCCTCGTGCGGCCGACCGGCGGAGAGGTGCGGTTCGAAGGCCGGTCGCTCGGTGGCCTCTCCGAGCGCGAGCTCGCACAGCTTCGCACGCGCTACGGCTTCGTGTTTCAAAACGCCGCCCTCTTCGACAGCCTCACGATCGCCGACAACATCGCGTTTCCGCTCCGCGAACACACCCGGATCGGTGCCGCTGAAGTGGCCACGATCGTCGACGAACTGCTCGCCGAAGTGGGGCTGCCACGGTCGGCCGCCCGCAAGAAGCCCGTGCAGCTCTCCGGCGGCATGCGGAAGCGGGCCGGCCTGGCCCGGGCCTTGGCCCTCGACCCGCCCGTGCTCCTCTACGACGAGCCGACCACCGGCCTCGACCCGATCATGAGCGACGTGATCAACGAACTGATCCTCAAGGTGCGGGCCCGCGAGGGCGTGACGAGCGTCGTCGTGACCCACGACATGCACACCGCCCGCAAGGTCGCCGACCGCATCATCATGCTCTACCCGCTCTTCCGGCTCGCCGCCGATGAACCGCAGATCGTGTTCGACGGCACACCGTCCGACCTCGAACAGAGCCGCGACCCGAGGGTGCGGCAGTTCGTGGAGGGCCGGGCCGGCGCCCGGCTCACGGAACTGCGCGGGGAACAGGCCGCCGAGGACCACGACGCGGCCGAGGAGTCTCCATGAACGATCGCGTGATGCAGTTTCGCGTCGGTGTGATGGTGCTCGCCACCGCCATCATCGCCGGCATTCTGATCGTGCTCTTCGGCGACCTGCCATCGCTCGTGCAGGCGACGTATCCCCTGAAGATGGACTTCGCCGACGCGCGAGGCGTCTCCCAGGGCACGCCGGTCCGCAAAAACGGCATCCTCGTGGGCCGGGTCGCGACCGTCACGCTCAACGAACGCGGCGGCGTGACCGTGGTCGCCGATGTCGACTCCTACGTGCCGATCTACAAGGACGAGCAGCCCCGTATCGCGGGCACGCTGCTCGGCGATGCCGAGATCTCGCTCGTGCCGGGCCGGATCGTCCCGCCTCGCCAGCGGCTCGCCCCGGACGAGATCCTCATGGGCGCAGTCTCGCGGGATCCCTTCGAGGTGTTCGCCACGCTCGAGCCAAAGTTCGGGGCCACGCTCGATTCGCTGGCCGAGGCGAGCGCGTCGGTCACCAAGCTCTCCACGAACCTTGATCGCATGTTCCTCGGCGAGGACGACAAGTTCGAGAAAATGGTCCGCAAGACCGAGGCAGCCCTCGACAACTTCAGCATCGCGATGGCCAACATCAACGACGTGATGGGCGACCCCAAGGCCCGCGAAAAGATGAAGGCCGCGATCGAAGCCCTGCCACAGGTGCTCGCCGATCTGCGGACCACCGTGCAGGGCATCGGCACCACCGTCGACACGGCCGACCGCAACCTCCGCAATCTCGAGGGCCTCACGAAGCCGCTCGGTGAACGGGGCGAGCAGATGGTGGCCCAGGTCGATCGCACGATCGGCCGCCTCGACGAGACACTCCAGCAGGCCGCCATGTTCACAAAGGCCTTGAACGAATCGCAGGGCACGCTCGGCAAGCTCGTGCGCGATCCACAGGTCTACAACGACCTCGCCCAGGCGGCCCAGAACGTCAGCAAGCTCACGAAGGACCTCCGCCCGATCGTCGATGACGTGCGCGTGTTCACCGACAAGATCGCCCGCCACCCCGAGCAGCTCGGCGTCCGCGGCGCCCTCGACCGCCGCCCAGGCTTGAAGTAGGCCAGGCTCAAGCCTGTCTGTGTGCGGATTGACAAGGCCCAACGCGCCCAACCCGGCTCGGGGTTACCCACGCTCCATCGCCGGACGTTCGCTGCGTCGACCAATCCGCTTCTGGCGGATCGGTGCCCGCAGCCCTCCGCTCACTCGACTCCCCGTCTGGAAGCCCGAGGCGTGAGCCGAAGGGAATACGCGTCGTGTTTCGCCACCGGGGGCATCCTCTCGGCTTACGCCTCGGGCTTTCGTTGAGGAGGCTCGGGGTTGCCCCTACCGTTGAGCCGGCGTATGTGACCAGCGGAGCCATGGATGGCGCAGCGCAGGCACATCCGAGTGAGCCGTAGCCTGGAGGGCGAAGGCGAACGTCCGGCGAGACGGTACGGGGCAATCCCGAAGCCGGCTTGGGCGCGAAGAGGCGGCGCAGAGACAGCCTGCTGCCCGCCTTACTCGGCGCGTTCGAAGAACCGGCGGCTGCGGGCGTCGAGGTGGGCGATCGAGGGGATCGTGTACCGCAGACCGAACGTGTCGATCACCACGGCGCTCCCGTCGGGGAAGCGGAGGATGTCGTCGGCATGGCCGACGGTGAAGCGGTGCGAACCGCGGTCGGTGACGACGCTCCACTCAGCCGGCTCCCCATCGGAGACGCTCTCGATCCGCTCGATCGTCGGCAGGAACTCCCGCCTGGCGAGCTCCTCTTCGAGGAGTCGTCGGAGGGCGGGCTCCAGGGTGGCGAGCGATTCGATCCAGGCGAGCTCGGCGTCGTTGTCGCCCACGATCGCCACGGGGCCGGCAGGATCCGACACGGGAAAGGCTCGCAGCACGTCGACGTCAGCGTGCAGGCGGCCATCCACATCGAGCAGATCGAGCCGACCGTGTGGACGGCGTTCGAGCCGCCAACCGGGCGCGGCCGAGCTGGATCTGGAACTATGGCTGGGGTGCGACATCATGGTGCGTCAGGCTTCCAGGGCCGCCTCGGCAGCCTTCATCTGGGCATGGTAGAGGCGGGCGTAGGCGCCGTCGGCGGCCAGGAGCTCGTCGTGCGTGCCGATCTCGACGATCCGCCCCGCGTCGAGCACCACCAGGCGGTTGGCCCGACGGAGGGTAGAAAGCCGATGGGCGATGGCGATGGTCGTGCGGCCGGCCACGAGCCGATCGATCGCGGCCTGGATGATCACCTCGGTTTCGGGATCGACGCTCGACGTGGCTTCGTCGAGCACGAGGATCCGTGGATCGACGAGCAAGGCGCGGGCGATCGAGAGCCGCTGCCGCTCGCCGCCCGAGAGCGAGCCGCCCCGTTCCCCGACCCGCGAATCGTAGGCCGACGGTAGACGCAGGATGAACGTATGGGCACCCGCTGCCCGGGCTGCGGCGACGATCCGGTCGCGCGAGGCGTCGGGGCGGCCGTACGCGATGTTCTCGGCGACGGTGCCGAAAAACAGGAACGGCTCCTGCAGCACGCATCCCAAGTTGCGGCGATAGTCGCGGATCGAGAGCTGCCGGAGATCGACACCGTCGACCGAGATCGACCCACTCGACGGATCGTAAAACCGGCACACGAGGTTGGCGAGCGTCGACTTGCCGGAGCCACTCGCTCCCACGAGGCCGATCATCTCTCCCGGCTCGATCGTGAGGTCGATGCCGTGGAGGATCTCACGGGAACCGTAGCGGAAGTGCACGCCCGAGATCACGATCCGCCCGCGCACGCGGCCCGGGTCGACCGGCCGCGCCGCCTCGGCGACCGTCGGCTGGCAGTCGAGAATTTCGAAGATGCGCTGGGCGCTGGCAGCGGCCCGCTGCGTGGCCGGCACCATGTGGATCATCGACTCCACCCGGCCGTAGAAGCGGGAGATGTAGGCCAGGAAGGCCGTCAGCGTGCCGACGGTCACCGCGCCGCCAAACACGAGCCAGGCACCGGCGGCCCACACCACGAGAATGCCCGCCTCGGAACACAGGCTCACGAGCGGTCCGAAGAACGACCAGACCACGTTGACGCGATCATTGGCATCCAGCACCCGATCATTCGCGGCCCGGAACCGGGCCACTTCGCGGTCTTCCTGGGCGAAGGCCTTCACCACCCGGGTGCCGGGGATCGTGTCGGCCAGCACGCTTGTCATGTCGGCCCAGGCGACGCTCGCCCGGGCAAAACCACGCCGCAGCCGAAACCGCACCGCATACGCGAGCCAGACGACGAACGGGAAGGGAGTGAGCGTGATCAGGGCGAGGGTGGGATTCATCCAGACGAGCACGACGGCCGTGAGGAGCACCAGCATCACGTTCGAGGAAAACTCGATGAGGTTCACGGAGAGAAAGAGGTTGAGGCGGTCGGTGTCGCTGCCCACGCGGGTGATCAGATCGCCGGTGCGCTTGCCGGAGAAAAAATCGAGCGAGAGGTTCTGCATGTGGGCGTAGGTCCGCACCCGCAGGTCGGCGGCGATTCGTTCGCTCACCCAGGCAAGCACCCACGACCGCGCCCACGACAACACCCAGGCGGCGATCGCAGCGACCGCGAGCCCGCCCAGATACCACCACACGAGCGAAAACGGCACGTTCACGCCCGACTGGCGCGGAATCAGCACTTGGTCGACGAGCGGCATCGTGAGGTAGGGCGGCACGAGCGCGGCGGCGGTGCCGGCCAGCGAAAGCACGGCACCGAGAATCGCCATCGAGGCATGCGGACGCGCGAAGAGCACGAGCCGCAAGAGCGTGCGCCACGACTGGGTTCCCGAAGGGGGCAGGCTGCCCTCGTGATCGACAGCACGAGCCTGCGTCTCACCCGATGGCTGGTCGTCAGCGCCAGTGAAACCCGTTGCCGGAGGAGGAGCGGCCTGACGCGCCTCCGCCTCGGGCTCCGCCCCGCCCCGAATGCGTTCGTCAAACGCATCCTCGAGGGAGTGCACGCCCTTGGCCCGGGTCGGCGTAAACAGCCAGCGGGCGATGACGGCGTCGCCCTGGAGCAGCTCGATTCGGCCCACGGCGTTCCGCAGCCTGACATCGAGCCGGGTGGTCGGATCGATCGGCCACGAGGTGACGCCGCGGGCGGATGCTGAGGCCGGGACGTCGGCCGATGCGGGGGGATCTGCCAGCAGCCTGCGATCGGTGAGCACGATCCAGCCATCGGTGAACCGTAGCTCGGCATCCAGGTCGAACCGGCAGGCGGCGACAACCGTCTCCCCACGCTCCATGCGGAAGCGGTCCGGGGGGCAGGCACCGGCGCCCGGCGAGGCGGCATCAAAACCTGGGCTCAAGGTCTGCGACAAGGGCGGAAAAACCGTTACGAAATACGGGTTTTAGCAAAAAAAGCCGGGTTACAAGGCTATCCAGCAGGGGGACCACAGAAATTTGCGTGGCTTTCCGAAGACCCCTAGATTACCCCGGTGAGGCTGGCAGAATTTACCGTCAGCCGGACCATTCCCACCCGAAATTGCATTCCAGATTGTCATCGCTTCCATGAACCCGTTTCGAGGTCGGCTCGTGTCGGCCTGTCTTCCGGCGGTTCCGGACGCGTCCGTCGATTCTGCTTCGACCCGGCACGCGATGTGCTCTTTCCTGAACCGTGAGAAAAATTCCTCGCGTCCCACGCGGCGAAGCGTAAACTTTTTCTCACCTGCTGCGAAGCCGGATCCGTGGCGACACGGGCGGCTGGCGTGCAGGGATGATTCGTTCGGTTCTTTCCTTCAGGAAAACAACTCGACCCATGGCCACTCTGGCCGGCCCGTCGTTCCCGCGGCAGTGCCTCGTCGGCATGCCGCCCCCTCCGTCGTCATCAGGCCCTTCTGCGAAGCCATGCTTCCCCAGAGGCCCATCTTCATCGGCCCCGGTGTGCGCGCCGCCCTGACGCAGCACCCCTCCACCGCCGATCGGATTCCTGCACATGCAAACCGGACCATGCGGGCGACGCGCCCACGTGGTTCTGCGATGAGACGTGCAGCCTCCTGCCCAACAGTGCTCGCCGGAATGTCCGGCGGCCGGGAGAGGCGCACACAACCCTGGCCCTCGCACGCGTCTGCGAACGGGCACGAGAGCATGCCTTTCTTCCATGGAGATTACTTCGCTCAAGGTTCTGCGTGGTCCGAACCAGTGGGCTTCGTTTCCCGTTCTTGAGGCCTGGGTCGATCTCGGCCATCTCGAAGACTATCCGTCGAACACGCTTCCCGGCTTCAACGACCGGCTGATGCGCTGGCTCCCGACGATGGTCGAGCATCGCTGCACGATCGGCGAGCGCGGCGGCTTCTTCGAGCGGCTGCGCACCGGCACATGGCTGGGGCACATCCTCGAGCACGTCACGCTCGAACTGCAGTCGCTCGCCGGCACCACGGTCGGCTTCGGCCGAGCGCGGGAGACGAAGACCCGCGGCGTGTACAAAGTGGCGATCGAATACAAAGAAGAGAAGTTCGCGATCGCCTGCCTCCATGCCGCCCACCGCCTCATCAAGGCGGCCATCGCCGGCGAAGCATTCGACGTGCCCGGCGAGATCAAGCGGCTGCGGAAGGTGCTCCTCGAAGAGCAACTCGGCCCCAGCACACGGTCGATCGTCGAAGCGGCTGCGGCCCGCGGCATCCCCGCCCGGCGGCTCAACGACGGGTCGCTGGTGCGGCTCGGCCTGGGGGCCAAGCAGCGGCGGATCGTGGCGGCTGAGACCGACCGCACCGGCGCCGTCGCAGAATCGATCGCGCAGGACAAGGAGCTCACGCGCACGCTCCTCGCCGAGGCCGGGATTCCGGTGCCCGAGGGGCGTCCGGTGAGCGATCCCGGCGACGCCTGGGTCGTCGCCGAGGAGATCGGTGCTCCCGTTGTCGTGAAGCCGCGCTATGGCAATCAGGGCCGCGGCGTGTCGGTGAACCTGTCGACCCGGAGCGAGCTCGAGAAGGCCTGGCACGTGGCCCACGAGCAAGACACGTCCGTCGTCGTGGAACGCTTCGTGACCGGGGGCGACTATCGTCTGCTCGTCGTCGGTGGCAAGGTGGTGGCCGCCACCCGCCGCCGTCCGCCCACGGTGACGGGCGACGGCGTGTTGACGGTCGGTCAGCTTGTGGCCCGTGTGAACGAAGACCCGCGCCGGACCGGCGATCATGCGACGTCGCTGAGCCCGATGGTGATCGACGAAGTGGCCAGGGCGGTGCTGGCCGACCAGGGTCTCACGGCCGACAGTGTGCCCGAGGCGGGCCGTGTGGTGCTTCTGCGGCAGAATGCGAACCTCAGCACTGGCGGCTCTTCCGAAGACGTGACCGACCTCGTCCATCCGGACGTTGCAGCCCGCGCCGTCGAGGCCGCGCGGATCGTGGGTCTCGACGTGGCCGGCATCGACATCGTCACGGCCGACATCACGCGGTCGCTCGAGTCGCAGCGTGGCGTGGTGATCGAAGTGAATGCCGGGCCAGGCCTGCGCATGCACCTGGAGCCGACGGTCGGCACCCCGCGCGACGTGGGCGCCGCGATCGTCGACACGCTCTTCGCCTCCGACGACGACGGCCGGATTCCGGTCGCGGCGGTCACCGGCACCAACGGGAAGACGACGGTCGTCAGGCTGATCGGCCATCTCGCCGCCACGGGCGGAGCCACGGTCGGCATGACCTGCACGGAGGGTGTGTGGGTCGCGAACCGGCAGATCGATGCCGGCGACTGCAGCGGGCCGGCGAGCGCCCGCCGTGTGCTTGCGAACCCCTCCGTGACGACGGCCGTGCTCGAGACGGCCCGTGGCGGCATCCTCCGCGAAGGCTGCGGCTTCGACTTCTGCGACGTGGCCGTGGTGACCAACATCGCCTCGGGCGATCACCTCGGCATCGGCGAAATCGACACCCCCGAGCAAATCGCCTGGGTAAAGGGGGCCATCGTGTCGGCCGTCAGCCGCAAGGGCACCGCGGTGCTCAATGCCGCGGATCCGCTCGTCGTCGACATGAAGCGGTGGTGCAAAGGGCAAATCGTGTACTTCGCACTCGACCCGGCCAACCCCGTGATCACGGTCCACCTGGCGGCCGGCGGCCGGGCGGCCACCGTCCGCGACGGCTGGATCGTGCTCTGTGACGGCCCCCGCGAGACCCGCCTCGCCCACCTCGAGCGGGTGCCGCTCGTCCACAAGGGGCTCGTCGATTTCCAGGTAGAAAACGTCCTGGCCGGCGCCGCTGCGGCCTGGTGTCTGGGCGTGCCGCTGGAACTCGTGCGGCTCGGACTCGAGAGTTTTTCGTGCGGCACGAGCGGCTCTCCCGGCCGGTTCAATCTCCTCGATCTCGAGGGGGCGTCGATCGTCGTCGACTATGGCCACAACGTGCCGTCGCTCGAACAGATCTGCGCGACCGTCCGCAAACTGCCCCACGAGCGGCGCACCGCGGTCTATTCGGCCGCGGGCGATCGGCGCGACGACGACTTGCTCGCTCAGGGCCGTCTCCTCGGCGCGACGTTCGACCGCGTCGTGATCTACGAAGACGCCTACCTCCGGGGCCGCACACCGGGCGAAATCACGCGCGTGATCTCCCAGGGCATCGCCGAGGCGGTCGCCCGAGGCTGCGTGTGCACGGTCGAGTCGGGTGGCGACTGGGCACAGGCGGCTGCGCTCGTGCTCGATGCCGTCCGCCCGGGTGAGCTCGTGCTGCTCCAGCCCGACACGATCGAGCAGACGATGCCCTGGCTCAAGGAGCGCTACGCATCCCGCCTCCGCGACACGCAGTTTGACGAGGTCGCCGGCATCATGGCCCACGACGACTCGCACCGCGGCCCGGCCCCGCACGAGCCGGTCGACGTCACGAGCGGCCGGCTCGGCCGCACCGTCTGCGCCGCCCGTGACATCGCCCAAGGGGAGACGATCCTCAAGACCTGGGGACCGCAGCAGCCGAAGCGGTCGCGCTACACGATGCAGGTCGAAACCGACGTCCACGTGATGCCCGACGGCGTGGCGGTGCTGCTCAACCACTCGTGCGCGCCGAATTGCGGCGTGATCATCCGCACGGGCGTGAAGCAGATCGAAGTCCGGGCCCTGCGGCCGATCGCGGCCGGCGAGGAACTGCTCATCGACTACGATACGTTCGAGTACGAGGTCGAGCATCTGAAGGGCCCGTGCCTGTGCGGCGCCGCGACCTGCCGCGGCCGCGTGGCGGGCTACAAGCACCTCGCCCCCGACGTGAAGGTGCGGTACGGCGAGTTCATCGCCGACTACCTGCGCATCCTCGACGCCGAAGTGCCCGCACCCGTCGGCGCGTAGGCTGCACGACCGACGCTTTCGGTTCAGGGCGTTGCCCGCGCCGGCTTCGGGCTCCCCATATCCCGCTCGCCGGACGTTCGGCTGGTTGAGCGCGCACCGGCTCGTGACTGCCCACGCCCTCTCGCTTGACGTTCGCCTCAGCCCTCCAGGCTTCGTCTCTCTGCGTGTCCGCTTCGCTTTCGCCATCCATGGCTGCGCTCGCTCCCACAGCCCGCTCGAGGGCATGGGCAGCCCCGAGCCTCCTCAACTGGAGAGGGGAGGCGAGGGGTTACCCCTGCCGTTGAGACGGCGTATTTTACCAGCGGAGCCATGGATGGCGCAGCGCAGGCAAATCCGAGTGAGCCGAAGCCTGGAGGGCGGAGGCGAACGTCCGGCGAGGCGGTACGGGGTAGCCCCGAGCCGGATTGGGCGCATTCCGGCATGACAGGCTGAAGCCTGTCCTACAGCGGCAAGCGGGACGCTTGCCCCACGCGACGCGCTCCCTGCGTTCCCCATGACTCCACGTCCGAGCCGGCCACTGGACTCGGGGCGTAAGATGGACGGGTTGCGACGGTCGCGCGGTTTCGACCCCCGTTTTTCCCGGGAAAAATCCCAAAAATAAGTGAACAAACCGCTTGAAGCCTGCGTTCAGGGGATTAGTCTCGAAGGGTCATTTTCAGGAGTTACATCAATGGCCGCTCTCGGTTGCTTCTCGACCCGTTCGATCCGCTCGCGACGTGTCCGCGCCCTCGTGTGCGGCGCGATGATCTTCCCGCTCGTGACCCCGGGCTCCGCACTCGCGCAGTGCTGCGGCGAGATGGCGCCTGCACCGGTGGCGACGCAGACCTATCGGCTCGACTTCCAGACCGTCTACGACGAGCAGCAGGTGACCGCCTACCGCCTGTCGTACGAAACTGTCTACGACACGAAGACCTATACCGTGCAGAAGCCGGTGTGGGAGACGCAGACCTCGGAGCGTCGCTACACGGTGCAGCGGCCGGTGTGGGAGACGCAAACCCGCGAGGAACGGTTCACCGTCATGAAGCCGGTGTATGAGACGCAGGTCGTCGATCGCAGTTACGACGTGACCCGCGATGTCGTCGAGACGAGCACCCGTGAAGAACGGTTCACCGTCATGAAGCCGGTGTATGAGACGGCCGTGCAGCAGCAGGTGAGTGTCGTCCGTCGTCCGGTTTACGAGACGAGCGAACGCGAAGAGGCATACACCGTCGCCGAGCCGGTCACCACGGTCCGCACGGCCTACTCGGTCGGCACGCAGGCGGTCGACACCGTGACGCCGATGGTGGCTCCCGGCACGACACAGCTCGGCTGGGTGCCGGGCGGCTGGGCCGTCAATCCATACACCGGCCTGATGTCGTGGCAGCGTGGCGGCTACGGTTGGACCGTCACGCCGGGTGTCGTGATGAATCAGGTCAACCGCTCGTACCAGCCCACCTACACGCCTGTGCAAGTGCCCGAGACGACGATGGTCAACCGCGTGATGACGCGAAAGGTGCCGGTGCAGACGGTGCGGTATGTGGACGAGCAGGTCGTCCAGCAGGTGCCCGTGCAGACGATGAAAATGGTGGCCGAAGAACAGGTCAGGCAAGTGCCCGTGCAGACCGTTCGCAAGGTCGTGGAACGGGTCGACAACAAAGTGCCGGTGCAGGTCATGAAGATGGTGGCCGAAGAGCAGGTGCGCCAGGTTCCCGTCCAGGTGTGCAAGTTTGTCACGGAGGAGCGTGTCGAACCGGTGAGCACGCAGGTGTGCAAGTTCGTCACCGAAGAGCGCACGATGCAGGTCCCACGGGTGGTCGAGAAGAAGACTCCCTACAGCTACACGGTGCGGTCACCCCGCACGGTGGCCATGCGGGTGCCGCTCGATCCGTGTGGCAACCCGATTCCCACCGCCGTCGCCCCGGCGGCAGCCCCTGCCGCCGCCGCTCGCCCCATGGCCGCCCCGACGGCTGCTCCAGCTCTCCAGACGCCGCCAAGTGGCCCCGTCAAGACGTTCAGCGACAAGCCGGCCGACGTGCCGGCGAAGCCCGCCGAGGGCTGGCACGGCTCGACGCTCGACCATGTCGACCCGGCCGCCAAGGCCGGCGCGGTTCGCGCAGACAAGCCGGTCGACGACACCGCGGCGCTCAAGCCGATCGAGACGATCCCCGCACCGGCGGCCAAGCCGGATGCCGTCGTTCCGGCGCCGAAGGCGTCGGCTGCCCCAGAGCCGACGGTCGCACCGCTCGGGCCCGCGGTCGAGCCCGCACCGCCGGCTGCCGACGCCCGCGACGTGCCCGCGGCCGAAACCTCGAGCGGCTTGCGGCGGATCGAGGTGACGTCTGGCGACCAGTCGACGTGAGGCAGGTCGGCTCGCCGGGCCCGTCGTGCCCGACGGCTCGTGCTTCCCCGCCGCTCGTGACGCATGTCCGGTCGTGATCGGCGTCGATTTCACATCGGCGCCGTGCCGACGCAAGCCGATCACGCTGGCGATCGGTCGGAGCGAATCGCCCGCCGGCCGCCACTGCTACCGCCTTGACGGGGTTCGAAGCCTCGATTCACTGGCGACGTTCGAGAATTTTCTCCGCGTCGACAAACCCTGGCTCGGTGGTTTCGATCTGCCGTTCGGCCAGCCTCGTACGCTCATCGAGCACGAGGG
>CAMAVC010000016.1 GCA_945861585.1 Planctomicrobium piriforme | reverse complement strand
ACGTGGGGCCCGCGGCAGAGATCGACGAATTCTCCCTGTCGGTAGAACGAGAGCGATGGATGCTCGGCGAGGCCCGTCTCGATGTGCTCGGCCTTCAGCGGCTGGTTCAGGCCGCGGATGATCTCCACGGCCTTGTCGCGCGGCACCTCGACCCGCTCGAACGCCTCGTCGGCCGCGATGATCCGCCGCATCTCCTCCTCGATCTTCGGCAGATCCTCGTCGGTGATCGGCCGGCTCGCCCGCATGTCGTAGTAGAAGCCGGCGCCGACGGTGGGCCCGAACGCGAGCTCCACGCCGTCGAAGAGCCGCATCACCGCGCGGGCCATCACGTGGGCCGCCGAATGCCGCATCACGGGGAGCGCCCGCGGATCGCCCTTGAAGAGCACCTCGAGCGCGGGCGTGCCTTCGTGCGGGAGCACTGCGTCGAGCCCCACGGCCCTGCCGTCGAGGAGGGCCGCGATCGGCTTGCCTTTTTTTCCCTTGCCGGCGGCGGCGCCCGGCATGATCTCGGCGACGACGTCGGAGAGCCGCGCTCCGGGAGAGAACTCGCGGACGGCGCCATCGGGGAGGCGGACGGTAGGCATGGTGCGGCTGGCCTCGCGGGGGGGCGATCTTGAGGCCGCGGTCAATTCGCGGCGTTTCTGGCACAACCGGCACAGTATCCGCGCTCGTGCGGGCCGGGCAAGGCCGCCGGATCGCACGACATCGCGGTTTCGCTTGACTCACCGGATATTCGGCGGGAGACTCAACACCGTCGGCCTGCAGGGCGATTAGCTCAGTTGGTTAGAGCACTAGCTCGACAAGCTAGGGGTCATAGGTTCGAGTCCTATATCGCCCACTACCCACCTGCCTAGGGCCGACACCGGAGCCGCCTCCATGCGGGCAGCCCTGCCTCACCTCGTGCGCCTCATGGCCGCCGTCGCGGTGCTCGCCCCCGGCGTAGTCCGGGCGGACGCCGCCCGCGACTTCGAGTCGCGGGTGCGGCCGTTGCTCGTGGCGAAGTGCCAGGAGTGCCACGGGGAGAAGGTGGCCGAGGCGGGCCTGCGGCTCGACAGCCGGCGGGCGCTGCTCCAGGGGAGCGACGCCGGCGCCGTCGTCGTGCCCGGCGACGCGGCGAAGAGCCGGCTGATCGCGGTGGTACGGCACGCGGGCGACGTCGGCATGCCGCCCACCGGCCGGCTCACCGACGACGAGATCGGGGTGCTCGAGTCGTGGGTGGCCGCCGGAGCGCCGTGGAGCGGGCCGGGGGGCGATGACGCGAGCGCCCCGCCGCCGAGCCGCAACGAAGAGATGGCCCAGCGGATCACCGAGGCCCGGGCCTCGCACTGGGCCTTCACGCCTCCCGTGCGACATCCCGCGCCAGAGTTGGCACACGCGTTTCCGGAGACGATGCGGGCGGCGTGGCAGGCCGCACCCATCGATCGGTTCGTGGCCGCGGGCCTCACGGCCGCGGATCTTGCACCCGCGCCGCCGGCCGCACCGCGCGATCTCGTGCGCCGGCTGTGCTTCGATCTCACCGGCCTGCCGCCATCGGCCGCTGAGGCCGACGCGTTCTGCGCGAACCCTTCCGAGGAGGCATACCGCGCGCTCGTCGATCGCCTGCTCGCCTCGCGGGAGCACGCCGAGCACTGGGCCCGGACGTGGCTGGATCTCGCCCGCTATGCCGACACGATGGGCTATGCCTTCGCCAACCAGTCGCCCCTCTATCCATTCGCCTGGACCTATCGCGACTGGGTGGTGCGGGCCATCCACGCCGACCTCCCCTACGACCGGTTCGTGACGCTGCAACTCGCCGCCGACAAAGTCGCGCCGCCGGTGCCGCGTGAAGATCTTGCCGCGCTCGGCTTCCTCACCGTCGGTCGCACGTTCCTCGGCAACACGCACGACATCATCGACGACCGGATCGACCTCGTCACCCGTGGGCTCATGGGGCTCACGGCCTCGTGCGCCCGCTGCCACGACCACAAATACGAGCCGATCTCCGCGGCAGACTATTACGCACTCCACGGCATCTTCGCGAGCTGCGAAATTCCGGAGGAATTGCCGTTGATCGGCGACCCGCCCGCCGGGCCCGAGGCGGATGCCTTTGCCCTGAAGCTCACCGAACTTCGCCAGGCCCTCGCCGACCACGAGACGACCGTGCGCGCCCGGGGCGTGCGCGAGGCGGTGACGCATGCGGCCGACTATTTTTTCGAGACGGCCCGGCCTGCCACACGCGGTGCCGACGGACGGCCACCCAGGCTCGGCGACCGATACGACCTCGAGCAGTTCGTGATCGACCGTCTCGCACGGTTCACCGACGACGCCCAGGCGACTCACCCGATCCTCGGGCCGTGGGTCATGCTCCGCACACTTCCCGACGACGAGATCGGACCGCGTCTGGAGGCACTCGTCGCCGGGTGGGAAGCATCCCCCGACCCGAACACGATCCATTCGCTCGTACGGAGCGAGCTCTCTTCCTCGCGGCCGACGAACCTCCGGCAACTCGCCGAGGCGTATGGGCGGCTCGTGGCTCGCGTGGCACCCTCGTGGGCCGGAGGCCCGGCGGCAGTGGCCGATGAACCGGCCGACCTCGCTTCGCTACGCACCCTGTTGGGAGCCGAAGGCTCGCCGTTCGTCGTACCACCGGGCGACGCGATGCGGCTGGCCCTGCAGCCCGAGTCGACGGAGCACCGCCGCCGGAAGCAGGAGATCACAAAACACTTGGCCGCGGCCTCGGGCGGCCCGCCGCGGGCGATGGCCATCAGCGACCGTGCGCGGCCCGTCGACAGCCACATCTTCCTGCGCGGCAATCCCGCGAAACCGGGTGCGAAGGTGGAACGCCGATTGCCGCAGGTGCTCGGCGGCGCGGCCGTCGATCGTGGATCGAGCGGCCGGCTCGATCTTGCCCGTGCCATCGTCGATCCAGCCAATCCGCTCACGGCTCGCATGCTCGTCAACTGGGCGTGGACCCACCACTTCGGCCGCGGGCTCGTCGAGACGCCGGGCGACCTGGGGCTCCGCGGCGAGCCGCCAAGCCATCCCGAACTGCTCGATGACCTCGCCCGTCGGTTCATCGAAGACGGAAAGTGGAGCCTGCGTTGGCTGCACCGCGAGATCGTGACAACGGCCACCTGGCGACAGACCTCGGGCGTCGACGCCGACCGAGTCGCCCGTGACCCTGACAACCGACTGTTCGGCCGGGCCAATCGGCGACGGCTCGAATGGGAGGCGTGGCGCGACAATCTGCTCGCCGCCGCAGGCACGCTCGACCTCACCGCTGCAGGCGGCCGGGGCATCGATCCGCTCGCGCTCACGTCGCTGCACACGCGATCGCTCTATGGCACGCTCGACCGCCAAGACGTCCCCGGCATCATGCGGGTGTTCGACGTCGCCAATCCCGACACGGCCGTGCACGTGCGGTCGTGCACCACGGTGCCGCAGCAGTCGCTCGCCGTCTTGAACAGCCCGCTCGTCGTCGAAGCGGCGAAGCAGGTCGCCGCCCGCTCGGCTCGCGAGGCGGGGCCTGATCCCGACGGCCGGATCGTAGCCACGTGGCGGGCCGTCCTCGCGCGGAGCCCCACCGAAGCCGAACGGATGCTCGCCCGCGGCTGGCTGGCGGGCGTGGGCGACGATGCCGGCCCCGGTGGCTTCGGCTCCTACGAACGGCTCGCCCAGGCTGTGCTCGCTTCGGCCGAGTTCCACTTCATCGATTGAGGGGCGATCTGCCGTGGCCTTCAAATGTCCTCCTGAGCACGAACCACGGCTGACGCGCCGCTCGGCGCTCTGCCGCAGCGGCCTCGGCGTCGGCTGGCTCGCCGCTGCGCACCTGCTCGACGGCGGCAGGCAGGCCGCCGCGGCCCCGGCGACGCCCACGACGCTCGCCGCCCGGCCGCCGCATTTCGCACCGCGGGCGCGGGCGGTGATCCACATCTTCGCCAATGGCGGCCCGAGCCACCTCGACACGTTCGACCGCAAGCCGCTGCTCGAGGAGTATGCCGGCCGCGAGATCCCGTCACATCTTCCCACGGAGCGCCGCACCGGCGCCGCCCTGCCCTCGCCCTTCCGGTTCGCGCGGCACGGCGAGAGTGGCCTCGAGGTGAGCGACCTCTTTCCCTCGGTCGCCCGTCACGCCGACCGCCTGCTCGTCGTGCGGTCGATGCACGCCGACGTGCCCAACCACGAGCCGTCGCTGATGCTCATGAACTGCGGGGACGCCCGGCTCGTGCGGCCGGCCGCCGGCGCCTGGGTCACCTACGGCCTCGGCACCGAAAACCAAAACCTGCCCGGCTTCGTCGCCATGTGCCCCGGTGGCTATCCCATCAAGGGAACGGAGAACTGGCGGAGCGCGTTCCTGCCCGGCGCGTTCCAGGGCACGTACATCGACACGCAGAAACGCTCCGTCGATGAACTCGTGCAATACGTCCGCCATCCGCTGCTCTCGTCCGACGCCCAGCGTCGCCAGTTCGATCTGACCGCCGCACTCGACCGCGATCACCTTGCCCGGCGGCCGCACGACCCGCAGCTCGAGGCGCGCCTGGTCTCGATGGAACTCGCCTGGCGGATGCAGTTCGAGGCGGGCGAGGCGTTCGACGTCACGCGCGAGCCGCAGCACGTGCTCGACCGCTACGGCGACGACGTCCAAGGCCGCCAGATGCTCATCGCCCGGCGGCTCGTGGAACGCGGCGTCCGCTACGTCCAGGTGTGGCACGGCGCGGGCCAGCCCTGGGACAGCCACGACAAGATCGTGGAGAACCACAGTCGGCTTGCCAAGGAGAGCGACCGCGCGATCGGGGCCCTGCTCGACGATCTTGTCGGCCTCGGGCTGCTGGAAAGCACCCTCGTGCTCTGGGGAGGCGAGTTCGGCCGCACGCCGACGGTGGAACTGCCCAATGGCCAGGGCGCCGACGGCAGCGGCCGCGACCACAATCATCACGGCTTCAGCGTCTGGCTGGCTGGCGGCGGCGTGAAGGGGGGCACGGTGTACGGCGCCACCGACGAGTTCGGTTTCAAGGCCGTCGACAAGCCGGTGCACGTCCACGACCTCCAGGCCACGATGCTGCACCTGCTCGGCCTCGACCATACGAAACTCACCTATCGCCACAGCGGCCGCGACTTCCGCCTCACCGACGTGCACGGAACGGTGATCAAGGATATGTTGGCATGACTGCCGGCCAGGACGGCCGGCCAGCGGCCAGCAATCGGAGATTGCCAAGGAAACCTGGATACGACGTCCAGGGGTTCCGTGAAGCAGCCGTGCACGGCAACGTGATCAGCGACTGGCTGGCCTGATCGATGGTGGCATGACGAGGCGTATCCACATCCCGCCGCCGCCCCCGGGGATGCCCCGCCGCATGCGGGCCTGGTATGTGGTCGGCGCGGCCCTGCTCTCCGCGATCATTGCCGCCTTGCCCGCGTGCCCTGTGCAGGACGCGGCCGGCCGGCCGCTGTGGCGGGTGGAGACGGTGCACGACGGCGACACGGTCACGTGCCTCGACGCGACTGGCCAGCCGCAGAAGATCCGCCTCCGCGGAATCGACGCTCCCGAGTTCGACCAGCCGCATGGCCGCGAATCGCGTCAAGCCCTCGCCTTCAAGCTCGGCGGTGGCAGCGTGCGGGTGGAAGGCGCGGCCCGCGACCAGCACGGCCGGCTCCTCGGCACGCTCTGGCTCGACGACCGTGATCTGAATCGCGAACTCGTGGCAGAAGGGCACGCCTGGGTCTTCGGAGGCTTCGCGCCCGACCCTGATCTTCTGGCAGCCGAGGCGGAAGCCCGTCAGGCCCGGCGCGGGCTCTGGGTGGCCCCGCACCCGCTCGCCCCGCAGCAGTGGCGCGCCGCACACCCGAGCCACCGGTGACCGGCCCCGGGCGGCACCACTTTCGGCGCGGGCGGGCGTCGTTTAGGGTGCAGGGCATGCGGGCTGCGAGCGAAGTCGTGATCACGGGTCTCGGGGTCGTCAGCCCGATCGGAATCGGCTGCGCTCCCTTCTGGGAATCGCTCGCCACCGGGTCGAGCGGCATCCGCCCAATCGACCTCTTTGATTCGAGCTCACTGTGGGTGCGGTTCGGCGGCCAGATTCCCGACTTCGACCCCAAGCTCTACGTGCGGCCCCGCAAGAGCCTGAAGGTGATGAGCCGGGAAATCCAACTGGGGTTCGCGGCCGCCGATCTGGCCATCGCCGACGCAGGGATCGCCGCCGGTGCCGTCGAGCCGGAGCGATTTGGCGTGGTGTTCGGCAACGACATGATCTACGCCGACCTCGAAGACCTCGAAGGCACCTACCGCCGCTCCGCCAAGGACGGCCGCTTCGACTTCGCGCTCTGGTCGGAGGCAATCCAGGAGGAGCTCCATCCGCTCTGGCTCCTCAAGCACCTGCCGAACATGACCGCCTCGCACATCGCAATCGCGCACGATGCCCGCGGCCCCAACAACTCGATCGTGCTCGGCGATGTCTCCAGCCTGCTCGCGCTCGCCGAGGCGGCGAGCGTGATCGAACGCGGCTGGGCCGACGTGATGCTCAGCGGTGGCACCGGCTGCCGGCTGCATCCCACCGCGCTCGTCGCCCGCGGCGACGCCCTGCTCTCGCACCGTGCCGACGACTTCCACCGGGCCTGCCGCCCATTCGACCTCGACCGCGACGGCCTCGTGAATGGGGAGGGCGCCGCAGTGGTCGTGCTCGAGTCACGGGCCCACGCCGAGCGGCGCGGGGCGACGGTCCATGGCCGACTGCTCTCATGGGCCTCGCGCTGCGAGCCCAAGGCACGGCGCGAGGGCGTGACAGGTGCGTCGCTCCGGCAGGCGATCCGGGCAGCGCTCAGCCAGGCCAATCTCGAACCAGACATGATCGGCCACGTGAATGCCCACGGCGTGGGCACGATCGACATGGACAAGGCCGAGGCGACGGCGATCGCCGCGGAACTCGGCGCCACACCCGTCACCGCCCCCAAGAGCCTGTTCGGGCACCTGGGCGCCGGCGGAGGCGCCGTCGAGCTCGTGGCGAGCATCCTCGGCCTCGGCCGCGGGCTCGTGCCGGCCACGCTCAACTACGAAACGCCCGACCCCGCCTGCCCAGTAAACGTGGTCACGGGTGAGCCGCTCGCGGGCCGTCCCGGCACGGCCCTCGCGGTCAACCTCTGCTCGACGGGCCAGGCCGCCGCCATCGCCATCGCCGAAGCGTAGGATAGGCTTCGGCATGCCCTCCGGTCACCAGCTTCCTTCACAGCCGAATGAGAGGCCGTTGTAGAAGATCTGGCCGCCGGCGTCGTGCGGGTTGCCACGGACGTTGTTGAGGTCGAATTGCCGCGTCGCCGTGGCGATGCCGGCCACCCACAGGAAGTCGTAGCCGGCCTTGAGCGAGAAGTTGGGCGTTACGTTCCAGCCCGCGAACAGGCTCAGGTCGCCCACGAAGCCCGGCGCGAACTGCTGGGCCGATGTCGATCGATTCACGGAGCCCTGCACGAACGGCGGGTCCGGCAGGACGTTGTTCACGCTGGTGAGAGTCTGCTGGTTGGCCGTGAAGCTCATCGCCGGCGTGGCCCGGCCGCGAAGCCCCCAGTAGTAAAACTCGTTTTGGCTGATGAGCTCGCCACCGAAGTTCATGCCCCACAGCCAGTTTTGTGCATCGATGAAGTAGTCGCCGCCGAACTCGCTCGGATCCACGCCGGTGCGCCGGCTCGTAAACTGGAACGTCTCGTTCACGTTGGCCACGCGGGTGCCAATGATGAGCGCCGGAAGCCAGGCCCGCTCGGCGTGCCGCGACCAGTTGCCATTGGGTGACATCACGAGCTGATCACGGCCAAGGCGACGATGGAGTTTGTAGTTCAACTCCATGCTGTTGAAGATCGAATTGTGGGCTGTGCCCAGGTTCTGGGCTCCGGTGAAGCCCGGCACACTGTTGGCCAGTGGCACGATCAAGACCGAATTCGGCACCGCGTTGAACGAGTCGTCCTGATAGAAGGAGAGCCCGCCGTAATAGGTCATCTCGAGCGACCGGTCGCGGTCGAGGTAGTCGCGGCCCAGGTACTCGCCGAGCGTGATCCGCGCGCCCGGAGCCAGGTTGAAGGGCTGGGCCGTGGTCGTGAAGCTGCCCACGGGAATCCGCACGCCGAGCGGGGTGGGCAGCGTGGAGTCGTAGCCGAGGAGCCTGCGGTAGTTGCGGCTGCGGTCAAACCAAAGCATCTCGGCCGAGCCATACCAGCGGCCGTTTGAAAACCAGTCGCCGCTCGAAGCCTCGTAGGGCATTTCGTCGAGGGTGAGGTCGTCGAGCCGCATGCCGTCGAGCGCCCGGGCCGACGTCTCCACGATCGGCTCGGCTCGCGCGGCGCCGCGTTCCGCGGTCGAAGCTGATTCGCCGAGCAGACGGTCGGCGACGACCGTCTCGGTGCCGGGCACGATCTCCTCGGCCTCGAGCACGCTCGGGATCTCGAGCACGTCTCCGGCAGCGGCCTCGCCCTCGATCAGGTCAGCAAACTGGATCGGGACGATGTCTTCTGCCCGGCTGGATCGCGCGCCGGCGGTCAGGAGGCCGAAAACGGCCGCCGCCAAGTGTACGAACACGATGTGGCGAAGGGCGTTCACGGCAACCTGTCCAGAGATCTCAGGGGTGGCATGAATAACCGGCATACTCGCTACACTTCTTCGTCACCGGCAGGGCCGCTTCAACACAAATTCTCCGCCCAACCGGCACATGTCCCCGTAGCTTTCCCTGCTTGCCAGGGTCGGTTTTGCCACAACTCTCTCTCTGGAGACACCCATCGTGCCCCACGGACTCGCCTCACTCGTCGCCACGGGCACCAAGCTCTGGCTCGACTCGGTCGACCCCGACCTCGTCCGGGAGGCCAGGGCCAAAGGGGCCACCGGCGCCACGAGCAATCCCGTCATCATCTCCGACCTCATCAAGACCGGTCGGTTCGACCGCCGCATCGGCGAGCTCGTCGCCGCCGGCCATGACGATCACACGATCGCCTGGACGCTGGCCGACGATCTCGTCCGCGACGCCCAAGGGGTGTTTCACGACGTCTGGGAGGCCTCGCATGGCAACGACGGCTGGGTGAGTTTCGAGCTCGACCCCCTGATCGAGGATGCCGCCGGCGGCCTGTCCGACGACGACCGCGTGGCCCGCTATGTGGAGCTCGGCACGGCCTGGTCGGCCGGGCAGCCCAACCGCATGATTAAGGTGCCCGCCACACCCGCCGGCATCCGGGCGCTCGAGCACCTCGCCGCCGCCGGCGTGCCCCTCAATGTGACGCTGATTTTCACACGGGCGCAATACGAACGGGCCCGCGATGCGATCTGGAAGGGCGCCTCGCGGCGACCATCACTGACGTCGTTCAAGAGTGTGTACAGCGTGTTCGTATCACGGATCGACGTCTACACCGCCCACCACGTGCCGAGCCTCTCGCCGGCAGCCCAGGGGATGCTCGCCATCGCCAACGCCAAGCGGGTGTGGATGAACAACCAGGATTTTTGGCGGACGCACCGCACTCCGCTCGCCCAGGAGATCGTGTTCGCGAGCACGGGCGTGAAGCAGGCCGGCGTTGATCCGCGCTTCTACGTCACCGCCCTCGCCGGCGCCGACATCCAGACGAATCCGCCCGCCACGAACGAGGCCGCCGATTCGCCGTCGCGCACGTTCACCCGCACGATCGACCAACTGCCCCCCGCCGCGGTGCTCGCCGAACTCGACGCCGCAGTCGACATGCAGCGGCTCGAAACGGTGCTGATGGACGAGGGGCTCGAAAAATTCGTGGCCCCCCAGAAGGCCTTGCTCGCCCTCATCGCCGCCAAGCGTTGAGGCCGGCGGGTACGACCGATACCGCCGCTACAACCACGCCGTTCTCCTCGTCTGCTGGAGTGCCGGTGCCCTGCGCCCCGATGGAAAAGGATGCGTCAGGGGCGAGACACACCCCGGCTGCAGGCCAGGTATGAAGAACCAATCCATCCTGATCGTCGGACTCCTGCTGTTCTTCACCGGCGTCCAGTTCCGGATGGTGGAGTCGTTCACGCTGAGCGAGCCCTCGAGCCAGTTCGTGTCGGCCCAGGTGGGGGCCCGGCTCCAGCAGCAGCCCTCGGTGTGGGGCACCGGCCCGGGACGCAAGGTGGTGGAGCCACCCCGGTGGCTGGGCCTCGCGCTGATGTCAGTCGGCTCGGTGCTCACGCTCAAGGGCATCGCCCTCAATCGCGGCGGCTGACGCCTCAGGCCGCCTCGACCACGCCCGGGCTCTCGCCGAAGTAATACTTCTTGGCGTCGGGGTTGTTGAGCACCTCGTGCGCGGTGCCGTGGCACAGCACCTGCCCGGCGCGGATCACGTAGCTGCGGTCGGTGATCGCAAGTGTCTCGCGCTCGCGGTGGTCGGTGATCAGGATCGAGATTCCGTCGTCCCGCAGGCCCCGGATGATCTTCTGAATCGAGTGGATCGTCACCGGATCGATGCCCGTGAACGGCTCGTCGAGGAGGATGATTCGAGGCTCGGTCACGAGGCAGCGGGCGATCTCGAGGCGGCGCTTCTCGCCCCCCGAGATGTAGTGGGCCTTCGACTTGCGGATCTTCACGATGTCGAACTGTTCGATGAGCTCGTCGCAGCGGCGGCGGCGCTCCTTCCTGTCCATGCCCACGAGCTCCATGATCGCGAGCAGGTTTTGCTCGACGGTGAGCTTGCGAAACACGCTCTGCTCCTGGGCGAGGTAGCCCATGCCGCCGTCCCGCGACCGCTTGAACATCGGCCAGTGCGTGATCTCGGCGTCGTCGAGCAACACCTTGCCGGCATCGGGCATCACGAGGCCGCAGGTCATCCGGAAGCTCGTCGTCTTGCCGGCGCCGTTGGGGCCCAAGAGGCCGACGATCTCGCCTGTCTCCACATGGAACGACACGCCATCCACCACGCGGCGGCGGCCGTAGTTCTTCACGAGACCATCGACGGACAAGAGTGCCACGGACTCCTCCCTGAGCCGGTGCAGGCCTCACCCGGCGCCATCCGGCACCAGGCTTAGCGGACGAACCCCATCCTCGCGAAGTTCGGCCACGAGGGCAATCGCAGCTCCATTCCGCCGATTTTCACCGGAACGCTCCAGCTTGCCGGGACGGCGTGCGGCCAGAAGATGACCAACGCCTTCCCGATGAGGAGCTCCCGGTCGACGTGGTGGCCGGTGAGCCACATCCGGCTGTCCTTGCTCGCCGCGGAGTTGTCACCGAGCACGAAGAACTGTCCGGACTCCAGGGGAAACTCGAGCCGCTCCCGCTCGATGAGTTCACCGGGCCGGGCGCCGACGTCGAGCGCGCCGATGTAGTAGACGTCGCGGAGCACCCGCAGGTCGGCAACGCGAAGATCGGCAGCCACGGCCGTGATTCCGACCGGCGCCAGGTCGCGGGGCTCGGCTTCGCCTGGCTCCACGGGCCGGTCGTCGGGCAGGCTCGCCTCGGCCACATCGATCGAGCGACTCCAGAGTGTCGGCCGATCGAAAGCCACCGGGCGGCCGTCGACGAACAGCGATAGTTCGTCGTCGACGTTCGCGAACACCAGGCGCCAGCGGCCGCGGCCACGCACCGCCGTCTTGCCGCGGGGCGACTCTCCGCCCGGCGCATCCGGCAGACCGAGCCGGGCCGTGCCGTCGGCCAGGTCGATCGTGCATCGATGGGCACGGCCCGCCTCGACGAGATCGAACACGACTGTGCCGCCACTGCCGCGACTCTCGAGGAGGCACTCCACGGCCAGGTCTCCCACCCAATGCGGCCGCGTGGCGATCGCGTTGTATGGCTGAAAATCATCGATCAGCCGCGGCCGTGCCCGAATAGCCGCTCCCTCGCCGCGCTCGAGCGCCGCCCAGTCTTCCGCCGACGGGAGCATGTGACGATAGCGCAGCGTGGCCGGGGCGGTGCCCGTGGTGGCCACGGCATACGATCGCCCCTCGTCGCCCGTCTGCCAGGCCGGCCCCTGCGAGCCCGGCGTCGACCAGTCGCTCCACGCCAGCGGCCAGCCCGCCTGGCGCAGTTCTCGAGCGACGAATCGGCTGTCATTCACGCATTGCAGCATCGCCCGCAATTCGGCCGGGGGCTTGCGCGCGATGACCGGGAGCGAGCCGGTCGTGTTCGTCCAAATGTCGCCGGCCGAGATCGACACCGTCTCGCCTGGCAGGCCGACGAGCCGCTTGATGTAGTTCGTCTTCGCGTCCTCGGGATACTTGAACACGACGACGTCCCAGCGGGCCGGATCGGCGAAGTCGTAGGCAAACTTGTTGACGAGGATCCGGTCGCCATTGAACGACGGATAGCGTGGGTCGTAGCGCACCTGTGGCCCACCCGACTCGACGAGCCGCATCACGTAGCCGCAGTTGGGGCACTTCGCGGCCGGCACCATCTTGCCCGCCAGCCGCATCCGCAGCTGGGCGAGCGGGCCGCGGTCGCTCTCGAGCACCTCCATGCGGCGGCGGGCCGGCTCCCGGACCTCCGCAGGCGTGGCCGTGTCGGCGAGCCGGGCCTTGAGGCCGTCGAGTTCGCGTTCGAGCCGCGACTGCTCCGTCCGCAGGCTCTGCGACTGGTCGTCTTCCTCCGCGCTGCAGCCGACGCGAAAATCCCGACTGCACGCGGTGCACACGAGATCCTTGTGGCGGCCCATGAGCGTGGGCGCCATCGATCCGGTCGGAATCACGAACGCTTCCGCCTCGAACGCTCGAAAGAGCAGTGCGAGCGTGAACGCGACGACGATCGATTCGACCGTTTCCCGACCGGAGCCGAGCGGGCTCTTCACGGTGTCGGTGGGCCGCGGCTTACCCCGGGTATCGCCCGGGGCCATCACGGGCCGGCCGGCCAGCCCGGCGGAGTTTTTGTCGACGTGCATGAAATGCGTGTCCTGGATTGCGGGCAGTCTACCGCCGGGCCGCGGCGCCCCCCAAGCCTGCCCGCACCGTCTTCTCCACGTCGTCATACGTGAAGGGGCGGCCGAGCGTGCGCTTCGCCCCGTCGTCGTCGAACCGCTCCAGCAGCCGCCCCTCGCGGTCGTAGACGAACACGGCAGGCACCCCCACGAGGTCGAGTTTCGTGGCCAGCAGGTCGGAGTCGTCGCTCCCGACGAGGTTCACGACGCGGCCCGCTCCCACCGCTTCGAGAAACGTGCGCACCTTGGGCACGACCTCCTCGGGGGTGCCGATCCCTTCGTAGTCGAACGACAGTGAGACGCAGACGACGTCGCCGGGAAACGCCTTCGCCAGCGCGACGAGCCGGGGAAACTCGCGCACGCACGGCGGGCATGACGTGCTCCAGCAGTCGAGCACGACGACCTTGCCGCGGTGGGCGGCGATCTCCGCGGTGAGCCCGGCATGATCGACGATGCGCACGGCCACCGCCCGTGGGGCCTCCGCCAGAGCGCATCCTGCGGCCGCGAATGCCATACTCAGCCACCAGCCCATGACCCGGTTCGCCCACATTCGCCACAAGCCTCCGGAAGTTCTCGCCACGCCGCGCGAGCTCGTCGTCGCCTGCGCACCCATGCGCAGCCACGTGAATCTCTCCCACATTGTGCGCACGTGCGGCTGTTTTGGCATCGCCCGGGTGATCGCCACGGGCACCGCCCGGCTCGATGAAAAGATCGCCCGCGACGGAGCCGACCACGTCGTCCTCGAGGTCCACCGCAGCCTGCCGCCTGTGCTCGACCGGCTGCGGGCCCAGGGATACGAGATCGTCGGGCTCGAACAGGCGACCGGCTCCACACCGCTGTACACCTTCGACTTCGCGCCGCGGACGGTGCTCGTGGTCGGCAACGAACGGGCCGGGCTCGAAGACGACGTGCTCTGCCGGCTCGATCGGGTCGCCGAAATCCCGCTGGCCGGGCTGCCGCACAGCCTCAATGCCGCCACGAGCGCGTCGATCGCGATCTACGAATATTGCCGGCAAGTGCCCCGGCGAGCAGACCCATGACGCTCGTGATCGGCACCGACGAGGCGGGCTATGGCCCGAACTTGGGGCCGCTCGTCGTCGCGGCCAGCGCCTGGCGGCTCGCCGCGCCTCCCGATGCGGTCGAGAGCACATTCACCGCGGCGGCCGAGGGTGCGTGGAACAGGTCTCCCCGGCCGCTGTGGGCCGACTCGAAAACCATCTATCGCGGGCGCGACGGCTTCGCAGCCCTCGAACGCGGCGTGCACACGGCGCTCACGCTCTCGGGAGCCGGCTCCATCGACGACTGGCCCTCGCTCGCAGCCACGCTCGGCCGCATCGGACCCGAGTTCGTGGGCGCCGCCGATTGGTCGGGGCTCGAAGCGCTGCGTGTGCCCCGAGCCGGAGCCGACGAATCGTGTCGGGCGTCCGCGCCGGCGGTCGGGCGGGCGCTCGATGCCGCCGGCATCGCGCTCGTGGGCATCTCCGGCCGGGCGGTCTATCCGGCGGAATTCAATCGTCTGCTCGATCACGGCCTCAACAAATCCGACATCCTCTCTCGGACGACGCTCGACCTCGCCGCCACGTTGCTCGATCGCTTTCCAGACGGCGAAAGAATCGTGTGGTGCGATCGCCACGGCGGTCGGAAGAGCTATGCGGCCCTCGTCGGCAGGCACTTCGCTGCGCCGCTCGTCCAAGCGCTCGAGGAGACTCCCGACCGCTCGACCTATGCCGTGCCGGCCGCACGGCTGCGGATCGAGTTTTCCGTCGGCGGCGAGGCCCGGCTGCCGGTGGCCGTGGCGAGCCTGACGGCGAAATACGTGCGCGAGCTGGCGATGGAGGCATTCAACACCGCCTGGACGGAGCGCGTGCCGGGCCTGGCCCCCACGGCGGGCTATCCACTGGACGCCAGACGCTGGCTGACCGCCACGACCCCCGCCATCCGCGCGGCGGGAATTCCTCTCGACGAGCTCTGGCGGCGGGCCTGAACTTGCCCACGCCCGCTGGCCCAACCACAATCGACCGCACACTCGCATCCGCCCCACGACTACCCATGCCCTCGCTCACCACCCACCTGTTCATCATTCGCCACGCCTGGGCCGAAGATCCCGGCCCCGGCGTCGACGATCATTCCCGCCGGCTCACCAAAAAAGGTCGGCGGCGCTTCGAGGCCTTCGCGCGGCACCTGCGGGCGGCGGGCATGGGGCTCGATCTCGTGGCCACGAGCCCACTCGTGCGGGCCCGCGAGACAGCCGAGATCCTGGCCGACGTGTTCGAGAGCCGTCCTCCGCTGGTCGTCGACGCACTCGCCCCGGCGAGCGACTGGCAGGCGCTCGTCGAGTGGACGATCGAACAAGACGCGGCGCGTGTCGCCTGGGTGGGGCACATGCCCTGCGTCGGGCGGCTCGTCGCCCTCTCGATCGGCGACGGATCCGCCGCGGTGCGGATGCAGAAGGGTGCGGTCGCCTCGATTCGGCTCGACGACGGCCCCGGCCATCCGGGGGAGCTCGAATGGCTGGCCACGGCAGGGATCGTCGCCGACGACTGATGGCCGGGGTCGCGGACCCGTCGATGGACGCCGCCGCCGGGCACGATTAGGCTACGGGTCCTTCCAACACCGGGGCGAGGAGACACGATGGACGCCTACCGCAGAATCCAGACCGGCAAGACCGGCGAAGTGCACCTGGTGGTCTTCAAGGACAAGAAAATCCTCGACGACACCACGCTCGACGAGATCAAGAAAGAAATCGCCACGCTGCTGGGCAAGGCCACCGGCCCCGACGTGCTGCTCGACTTCGGCAACGTCGAGTTCATGTCGAGCGCGATGCTCGGCCTGCTCGGACAGTTGCACCGCAAGATTTCCACGGGGCACGGCCGGCTCAAGATGTGCAGCATCCGGCCGGAGATCTTCCAGGTCTTCAAGCTGACGAGCCTCGACAAGCTCTTCAGCATCCACAAGGACGCGCCCACGGCGCTCGCCACCTTCACCTGATGGCCGGCGTCGACGTCCTCATCGCCGAAGACAGCCGCATCCAGGCGAAGATCCTGCAGAAGCGGCTCACCGACGCCGGCCACACGGTGCGCTGGGCGGAAAACGGCGCCGATGCGCTGAAGCTCGCCCGCGAACGGCGGCCCGACATCATCATCTCCGACATCGAGATGCCGGTGATGACGGGCTACGAGTTCTGCAAGGCGGTGAAGACGGATCCGGCCCTCCAGAGTGTGCCGCTGATCCTGATGTCGACCCTCGCCGATCCGATCGACATCATCCGCGGGCTCGACGCGGGGGCCGACAACTACGTCACGAAGCCTTACGATCCCGACTATCTGCTCGGCCGCATGCAGTCGCTCCTGGCCACGCCGCTCGGCGCTCCGGCCGAGGAGGCCACGCTCGAGGTGGCCGTCGCCGGCCAGAAGTTTCGCGTGCAGGCGGGCCGCCAGCAGGTGCTCAACCTGCTCGTCTCCACGTTCGAAAACGCGGTGGCGAAAAACCAGGAGCTGATCGCGGCCAACGAAGACCTCTCGCTGGCCCGCGACAAGCTCCAGCAGTCCAACTCCGAGCTCTCGGCACTCAACGACAAAATCTCGACGATCAACGCCCGCATGGTCCGCGATCTCGAAGCCGCGGCCAAAGTGCAGCGGTCGCTCCTTCCGCCCGACGATGCGGCCGTGCCCGCGGCGACCGTGGCCTGGCGGTACGTCCCTTGCCAGGATCTCGCGGGCGACTTCCTCAATTTTTTCCCGCTCGATGCGGAACACACCGGCCTGTTCGTGGTGGACGTCAGCGGCCACGGCGTGCCCTCGTCGCTGATGGCGGTGACGGTGGGCCGCTTTCTCTCGCCAAAAGTCTCGGAGCAGTCGCTGCTCGTGCGGCAGCGGCCCGACGGCGGCGTCACCGTGGCCACGCCGGCCGAAGTGGCGACGCAGCTCAACCGTCTCTTCCAGGCCGATGAGTTTTCCGGACTGTATTTCACGATCCTCTACGGCGTGCTCCACGTGCCGACCGGCCGGCTGGACTACGTTTCGGGCGGCCACCCCGCTCTGGTCCACGTGCCCACGAATGGCCCGCCCGCCTACCACGGGGCCGAGGGGTTTCCGATCGGCTTTGTGCCCGACGTGGAATACACCCAGGTCTCGCTCCAGCTTGCTCCCGGCGATCGGATCTATCTCTACTCCGACGGCGTCACCGAAGCGATGGACAAGGATCAGAACCCGCTCGGCGAACAAGCCCTCGTGGACTGCATCGACGCAGGTCGTCGTCAGCCGCTCGACGAAACCGTCGCCAGCCTACTCGCGACGGTCGAGCAATGGTGCCAACCCAACGGCCCGCTCGACGACGTCTCGATCCTGGGCCTCGAGTGGCGGCCGTAACGCAGACGAGCATGCCTCACGCGCGGGGCTTCGGGCGATAGTAGCTGCAGCCGGCGCCTGCGAGCCGGTCGTAGCCGGTGTCGATGCCGATCATCGTTTCGGCGCCGCCCAGAAATAGTGCGCCGTCGGGCTTGAGCACACGCCGCATCTTCGTGACGAGCGACGCCCGGGTCGGAACGTCGAAGTAGAGCATCACGTTTCGCAGGAAAATCACGTCGCACGGAGGCAATGCCGGCCACGGGCCGTTCAAGTTCAGAACGCGAAATTCGACGAGCCGGCGGCACTCCTGCACGATGCTCCACTTTCCCTGGAGGGGCCGGAAGTATTTCTTGAGCAGCTCGGCAGGCAGGCCGCGGTTCGTCTCCAGTTCACTGAACACGCCCTCGCGGGCCCGGGCCAGCACCGGCTCCGAGATGTCGGTGGCGATGATCCTGATCCGCCAGGAGGCGACGAGATCGGGAAAGTGCTCGTTCAAAAGCATCGCCATGCTGTAGGGCTCCTGGCCGGTCGAGCAGGCCGCCGACCAGATCACGAGCTGGCGATGGGCCGAGCGTTTCGGAATCATCTCCGTCACGAGCTGCCGCAGCGTCTCGTAAGGGCTCTTATCGCGGAAGAACGACGTCTCATGCGTCATCATCGCGTTGAGCACGTCTTTCTCGAGCGCCTTGTCACCCGTCTTGCGAATCCTGTCGACGAGCGTGTCGAGGCTGGGGATCGCCCGCTGCCGCACGATCGGCAAGAGCCGCGCGACCACGAGATACTGCTTCGAGTCGTCGATCACGACGCCCGTGCGGCGCCGGAGAAGGTCACGAAGAAACGCGAACTGAACGGGGCTGACCTTCATCGACCGCGCCGCGCGAGCCGCAGCGCCACCTCCGGCCCGATCCGGGCGAGCGGGAGCACCGCATCGGCCAGACCGGCCTTCGCCACCTCGCCTGGCATGCCCCACACGACGCTCGAGAACTCGTCCTGCGCGATCACCATGCCGCCGGCTTCCACGATGGCCCTGGCGCCTGCGAGGCCGTCGCGGCCCATGCCAGTGAGCACCACGCCGAGCACGCCAGCGCCCCAGATCTTCGCCGCGGTGCGAAAGAGCACGTCGGCAGCGGGCCGGCACGACTGCTCGGGAGCGTCGTCGGTGATCCGGACCCGCGGCGCCGCCGCATCGCCTGCCACCGTCAGGTGCCTGCCGCCGGGGGCGAGCAGGATCTCCCCGCCCTTCAGCGGGCTGCCGTCGGTCGCCTCGCGGATGTCGCGGCCGCAGATTTTCGCCAGCCGTTCGGCGAGCTGTGTCGTGAAAAACGCCGGCATGTGCTGCACGATGAGCACGGGCACCTTCGCCTCGGCCGCGATCGCCGGGAGCACCTCGGCGAGTGCCGTCGGGCCGCCGGTGCTCACCCCGATCACCACCGCCCGCACCGGCCCGGGGGCGGTCGCTGCCGAACGGCGGACGACGGCCGTGACGCCTGCAGGCGGCCGATCGAGCCGCTGTCCGCGTGGCACCAGTGCCTTGATCTTCGCCACGAGGTCGTCACGGATCACGGCGGCCACGGCCGCCGCATCGAGACCTGCCGGCTTGGCGGCGTAGTCGTTGGCCCCGGCGAGCAGGGCGTCGAGCGTGGCCTTCGCCCCGCGGTCAGTGAGGCTCGAAAACATGATCACCGGGAGCTTCGGCTCGAGCCGGCGGATCTCGCGCAGGGCCGAGATGCCGTCGAGCACGGGCATCTCGACGTCGAGAAGCACGATGTCCGGAGGAGACGAGGCCACCATCTCCACGGCGGCCCGGCCGTTGACGGCGGCTCCCACGACTTTGAGGTCGGGATCGGCCGAGAGCGTGGCGGTGAGTAGCGAGCGGATCGTCATCGAGTCGTCCACTATCAAAACTCGGATCGGGCCCCGGTTGGCCCCTGCCGAAATCTCCGTGGCGCTACACACACCGAGCCCCACGAGCTTGCGGGCGAGGGCATCCGCGGTGAACGGCTTGCTCACGAAGTCGTCGGCGCCCGCCGCCAGCGCCGCATCGATTTTGGCCCGGTCGCTCTCGGTCGAAATCATGAGCAGCCGAAGGTCGCGATGCCGGGGGTGCTGACGGAGGCGCCGGACGAGCTCGATCCCGTCCATCACCGGCATGTGCCAATTGACGGTCACGAGGTCGGGCCGCGGTCCGGCCGCGAGGCGCTCGATCGCCTCGGCACCGTTGGTCGCCTCATCACAGTCGAACCGCAGATCGCGCAGCGCCCTTGCCACGATCGACCGGCTCGCCTTGGAGTCGTCTACGACCAGCGCCCGCACGTTCGCCCTCTCGGAATGCGCCGGCTCGGGGACGGCAAAAGTCTCGTTGCGTGGGCCGCGGCGGCCCAAGGCTCCTCGAGCGTTCGCCGATCCCCTCGCCTCCCTTGTTTCAATCACCAGTTCGTGGCGCCGAGCTTCGGAGCCACATTTCACCGCTTGTAGTCGTCGACCAGCCGCTGCAGTGCCTGGGCCATGCGGGCCAGTTCCTGCGAGGAGAGCTGGGTGTTCGACGCGCCCTCCGCCGTGCTCTGGGCCGCCTGGGCCACTTGGACGATATTCTCCGCGATCTCCGTCGAGCCGGTCGTGGCCTCGACGATATTGCGGCTGATTTCGCTGGTCGTCACCGACTGCTCCTCGACCGCCGCGGCGATCTTCGTCTGCAGGTCGTCGATCCGCTCGATGACGCTGCCAATCTCGGCGATCGCGGCCACGGCCCGCCGCGTGTCCCCTTGCATGGCCTCGATCTTGCCGCCGATCTCCTCGGTGGCCCGGGCCGTCTCGCGGGCGAGCTCCTTGACCTCGTTGGCCACGACGGCGAAGCCCTTGCCCGCCTCGCCGGCCCGCGCCGCCTCGATCGTGGCGTTGAGGGCGAGCAGGTTCGTCTGCTCGGCAATCGACGTGATCACCTTCACGACCTTGCCGATCTCGGTGCTCGAGTGGCCCAGGGCGTTCATCGTCGACGACGTCGTGCCAGCCATGTCGACCGCCTGCCGGGCCGTGGCGGCCGCCGCCTGGGCGTTTTTGGCGATCTCGTGGATGCTCGTGACCAGGTTGTCGATCGATCCCGACACGATCCGGGCATTGCCGCTCACCTGCTCGGCCGCCGCCGACACGAGGTTGGCCTGGGCGGTGGTTTCCTCGGCCGCCGCGCTCATCTGCTGGCTCACGCTCGTGAGTTCCTCCGACGAGCTCGCCAGGGCGTGGGTGTTGTCCACGATGCCGCTCACGAGCGTCGCCTGCCGGCGGGCCTCGCGGGTGAGCCGGCGGGCGATCGCCATCGAGACCCCGAGCACGCCGAGGGCCGTCGCACCGAAGATGCCCTGGGCCAACGTCCGGAGCCGGTTGATGGGGGCAAGCACTTCGGCCTTGTCGATCTCGGACACGAGCGCCCAGCGGAAGGCGCCGGTCCCCACGGCATCGCCCCGGTGTACCGTGACGGGCGTCCACGAGGACAGCACCGCTGCGCCGCGGTAGTCGGTCGTGAGCGCGGTGCCCGCCTTGCCCTCGTCGAGGGCCGACCGCACCGGGAGCGTGTCGACCTTGATCGTGGGATTGATGATCGTCGATTCCACACCGAGATCCTTGGTAAATCGCGAGTTCGAGCGAAACAGGCGATCGGGGCCGATCGCGTAGGTCTCGCCCGTCTTCCCCATGCCGGTCGTTTCATTGATGATCGCGTCGGCCCGGTCGATCGCGATCTGAAAGGCGATCACGCCGATCACGTCGCGGCCGTCATACACCGGCGCCGCGATGAAGCTGGCCGGTGCATTGAGCGAGGGCAGATAGCGGGCAAATGGTCCATACGCCACGGCGTCACGGCGGCCGGCCCCGACCGCCTCCTGAAACGCCTTGGCGAACGTCGAGGCCGCCAGGGGCCCGTGGCGGAGCGATGCCGCAAAGTCGATCTCCTTGAACACCGAATAGACGATCGCGCCGGTCGTGGCGTCGATGAGAAACACGTCGGCGAGGCCATAGCGCTGCATCATGTTGCGAAACAGCGGGTGGAACGTCGCGTGGGCCTTCGTGTAGGCGGAGTCGTCGTCAGCGGCGTCGAGCAGGTGCTTCGAGCCGATCGGGTTGGGGTTGCGGCGGATGTACAGGTCCTGGAGCACCGCACCGTCATCGTCGAGCGCCTCGGCAAGCGGCCGCGCATCCACGTCTTCCTTCGTGCGGGCGCGAAACTCCGACGCGAACTCACCGGTGTAGAAGCCGTCGAGCGACCGCCGCACGGCGGTCATGGCCTTCGTGTCGTCGGTGGCCGCGGCTGCCTCGAAGCCGGCGGTGAACTGCCGAATCGCGTCAACCATCATCCGATCCTCCGCGGCGACGCGGAGCTGGTCGTGCAGCCTCTCGAAATACCGCTCCACCGACTTTGCCGTGATCGTGCGCACCGTCTCGAGTTGGTTGAAGGCCTGCGTCTTGATCGCCTCGGCCGACGAGGTGTACATCGCCACGCCGGTGAGCGCGAGCGGAATCAGCGACACCGCCAGGAGCGCGAGCAGGAGCCTGTTGCCGAGCAACGACATCCAGCCGGAGACGAGGGAGGAATTCGAAACGCCGCTATCCGCCATGAGAAACTCCATGCCTGACGAAGGGGGTGGGTCGTTGCTTGATGAGCGACTGCACGAGCCGCTCCGGGTCGAGAATGTGGATGAGCCGTGTTTCCGCGGCAAACACGCCGGTGACCGCATCGGCGGCCGCGTGACCGGCGGCCGCCGTCGGCCGCTCGATGCGTTCGAGCGGGATCGTCTGCACGTCGAGCACCTCGTCGACGAGCAGGCTGTAGCAGTCGTCGCCGAGCCGGAGTACGAGATTGGTGCGGCTGCTGCCCGCTTCCATGGATGGCAGGCCGAGCCGGTGGCCGAGGTCGATGACCGGCACGATCGTGCCGCGCAGGTGCAAGAGGCCTGCGATGGCCTCCGGGGCCAGGGGCACGGGCGTGAGCTTGGCGGAATGCAGCACTTCGGCGACACAACCCGAGTCGACGGCAAAGCAGTGGGTCGCCACGCGAAACGAGCAGGCGTCGAGGCATGGCACGAGGCTCACCATGGCAAGCCTCGAGAGACATCAAGCACTTCCGTCGCCATGCCACCGAGGGCGAGCAGCCCCGACACGCCGGTAGACACCGCAGTGGACTGGAGTTGCGACTCGGCCGGGAGGACGTCGAGAATCTGGCCGACGGCGACGGCGACGGCGCCCTCGTCACTGCCGAGGACGACGAGTTTCATGGCGTTGCCGACCATCGCCTCATCGCCCAGCAGTCGATCGGCATCGACCACTGCTGTAAACCCCGCGCCGTGCCGGACAACCTGCCGATCACCGAGCGGCTGGACATCGGCCGCAGCCACGTGCTCGAGCCTCGTGATCCGCTCGAGCGGCAAGGCAATGCGGCGGCCTTGCCGGGTGCGGCAGACGAGGTAGCGGTCGGCATCGCTCGTGGCCGCCGGCGGCGAGGTTTCGTCGGCCTCTCGGCCCGCCGGAAGATCAGCCGCCCGGAGGATCCCACGCAGGTCGAGGATGAGCACGACTCCTCCGTCACCGAGCACCGTCGCGCCGGCATAGAGACCGATCTGGGAGAGCAGTGTGCCGATCGGCTTCACCACGACGGTCGAGAGGCTCGCCGACTCACCGACGCCTGCGGCGCCGGGCTGGCCGTGCCGGACGCCGTCGATCACGATCCCGAACTCATGGTCGTCGACACGCACGAGCACCACGGTGCCCTCGTCGCGGCAGGCGGTTTGCGGGCGCAGGCCCAGGAACTCGTCGAGGAACACAACCGGCAACAGCCGCCCGCGCAGCCGGATCACGGGAGCATCGTCGAGGCCCTCGATGCGGGGCCCGCCCCGGTCACTCTCCCGATCGGCGTGAAGCGGCACGAGCTCCCGGACGGCCGCCTGCGGGATCGCGAGCCGCTCACTGGCCGAACGCACGATGAGCGCCGGCATGATCGCGAGCGTGAGTGGCACCCGCACCCGTACGGTCGTGCCGAGCCCCGGCCGACTGTGGATGTCCACCGTACCGCCGATCGCCTCGATATTGGTCTTCACCACGTCCATGCCGACGCCGCGGCCCGAAACGCTCGTGACCGCCGCGGCGGTCGAGAAGCCGGGCTCGAAAATGAACTGCAACACCCGCTCGTCGGGGAGCGCGGCGGCCTCGTCGGCGGCCACGAGCCCGCGGGCGACGGCCTTCGCGCGCACGGCCGACACGGCGATTCCCCCGCCGTCGTCCTCCACCTCGATCGTCACCTGGCCGCTTTCGTTGAACGCCCGGAGGGCGAGCCTGCCGACCTGCGGTTTGCCGCGGGCGGCCCGCACCTCGGGCGGCTCGATGCCGTGGTCGATGGCGTTGCGCACGAGGTGCGTGAGCGGGTCGCGGATACTCTCGATCAGCGTGCGGTCGAGCTCGGTGTCGCCACCGTCGATCGACAGCTGCACCTCCTTGCCGCAGGAGACGGCGAGGTCCCGGACGGTGCGCGGAAACTTGCTGAAGACGTGTTCGATCGGCTGTAGTCGTGTCTTGACCGCGGTCTCTTGGAGGGCGTTCGTCACGGTGTTGATGCGGTGGGCCGCGGCGAGCACCGCAGGGTCGGTGGTCTCGATGCTCCGCAGCTCGTTGCGGGCGAGCACAAGCTCGCCGACGAGGTCGAGGATCGAGCCGACGAGCCCCACGTCGACGCGAATCGAACTCTCGCTCACCGAGCGATCAGCCGCGGGCGGCTTCTCGAGGGCGGGCTTCGCGGGGGACGGATGGGGAACACTCGGTGTGGCAACGGCTGCAGCGGGAGGCGTCTCTGCCTGCACCGGAACAGGCGGAGCAGGCTCGACCGCCTCGCCGGCGGCCACGGCCGTGAGCCGCTGCGCAAGATCCCGGAAATCGTGGTCCCCTTCATTGCCCGTGGTCTCGATCGTGCGCAGGATCGCCCGCACGGCGTCCACCATCGAGTACAGCGAGCCGGTGACGCGGTCGTCGAACGTGAGCTTGCCGTCGCGGAGCCGGCCAAGCAGGTGTTCGCCGGAGTGGGTGAGGGCCCCGAGCTTCGCGAATCCGAAAAACCCGCTGTTGCCCTTGATCGTGTGGACGGTGCGGAAAATGCTCGCCAGCCGCTCCTCGTCACCCGGCGCCTGCTCCAGGGCGATCAGGTCGCGGTCGAGCTGGTCGAGATTTTCCGTCGATTCGACCAGGAATTCCTGGACGAACTCCTCGTTGTCGTTCGCTCCGACCACGCCCGAGCCTCCTTTCGTCAAGCATACTCCACGGAATCGGTACGAGCCGTACGATCGAGAAGCGATGGTTTTGCGGTAGATTTGCCTGTTTTCAGCCGCTCGCCACCGCCGTAAAACCGTCTAAAATGTTCGACGGTCGGCGCACACGGCGTCGATGATCGTTCGGTCGCTCCGGAAGGAACCCGTCATGTCTGCACTCGTCGCGGTCGTTCGCAGCTCGTTGCTTCCGCCCCCTGCCGCCGGCGCGGTCGTGCTCGGACTCCTGTTGCCGCTCGCCGGGTGCGCCCCCTCCACGCCGCCGGCCCGCGAGAAGGTCGTCGAGGTGGAGGCCATCGATCTCGCGCCGGCACGTGCCGAGGCCCCGGCCGCAGCCGTGGTCGCCGATGCAGCCGCAGCCGCCCGCAAGGCCGACGACGCCAAGTCGGAGGCCGATCGGGCAATCGCCGATGCCGGGCGGTCGATCGAGCCGGCCTCGGCGGCAGCCCGGGAAAAGGTGATGCTAGGCGAACCGAGTCTCACTGCCGGCGTGCCGGGATCGGGCCCGATCACGCTCGCCGAGATCGACGCCTGGCTCGCCGACCCCAAGAACTTCGTCGAGCTCGATCCGGTTTTGCCGCTCGGTCTCTCCCAGGGAGCGGCGCAGATCACCGGTCTCGACAAAAACCCGCTCACGCGGGCCAAGATCGAACTCGGGCGTCAGCTCTACTTCGACAAGCGGCTCTCGGCCGACGCGACCGTGAGCTGTGCGAGCTGCCACGATCCGTCGATGGGATACTCGGCCCAGACGAAGACGGGCGTGGGGATTCGCAACCAGCTCGGCGGCCGCAACTCGCCCGTCTCGTTCAACCGGATCCTCACCGGCGCCCAGTTTTGGGACGGCCGCGCCGATTCGCTCGAAGCCCAGGCCGTCGGGCCGATTCAAAATCCGATCGAGATGGGCTTCACGCACGAGGGCGTCGTCAAGCGGCTCGGTGATCTGCCTGTGTACAAGAAGCAGTTCGAGAAGATCTTCGGTGAACTCACGATCGACCGCGTCGGCCAGGCCATCGCCGCCTTCGAGCGGGCGATCGTCACGGCTCCCTCGCCCTACGACTACTACGAGCAGATGAAGGCGTTCGCCGGGCTCGATGCCGAAGACATCGCCGACGACCCCGACCTGTCCAGGCGATATGCGGAGGTCAAGGCCTCCGTGGAGGCCCACCCGATGTCGGAGGATGCCAAGCGCGGCCGCGACATCTTCTTCACCGAAAAGGGCAACTGCACCGCCTGCCACGTCGGTGCGAATCTCGCCGACGAGAAATTTCACAACATCGGCGTCGGCATGGAGGCGGAGAAGCCCGATCTCGGCCGGGTCGCGATCTCGAAAGACCCGAAAGACACGGGCGCCTTCAAGACGCCGACGGTGCGGAACGTCTCCCTCACGGCACCCTACATGCACGACGGCTCGATCGCCACGCTCGAGGAAGTGGTCGAGTGGTATGCCAAGGGCGGCCACCCCAACCCCGCCCTGAGCGACAAGATCCGGCCCCTCCAGCTCTCCGCCCAAGACAAGGCCGACCTCGTGGCCTTCATGCTCGCCTGCACGAGCCCGACTTCCCCGGTGCAGACCGAGCGGCTGCCGGCCGACCAGTGACCACGGTCGCCACAGACCGGGCACGCTGGCTTCCGCTCGCTGATGCCGTTCGGCCGTTGTATGCGGGCGTGGACCTCGGCGGCACGAATATCAAGGCCGCCCTCGTGGACGACCTCGGTCGGATGCTCGCCTTCCATACCGAGCCGACCCACGCCGACCGCGGGCCCGAGGATGCCGCGGCGCGGATGGGGCGGGCCGTCCACATGCTGGCCGGCGTCGCCGGCATCACGATCGATGACGTTGCCCGGGTGGGCCTCGGCACGCCCGGCCCGCAGGATCTTGCCAGCGGTGTGATCCTCCGCGCCGGCAACCTGCCGGGCTGGGATGGATTCCCGATCCGCGACCGCGTGGCGGTCCACGCGGGCCGCGCGGTGACGTTCGCGAACGACGCCAACGCCGCCGCGTACGGCGAGTTCTGGGTCGGCTCCGCCCGCGACGCCTCGAGCCTCGTGATGCTCACGCTCGGCACCGGCGTCGGCGGCGGCATCATAATCGGCGACACGAACGTCGAAGGGGCCCACAGCCACGGCTCCGAATGCGGCCACATCATCGTCGATACGTCACCGTCGGCCCGCTCCTGCCCCTTCGGCCACCGCGGCGACCTCGAGGCCTACTGCAGCGCGACCTCCCTCGTGGCGCGGGCCCGCGAGGCCCTCGCCGGACGCGTGGATGGCCAGCTTGCCGCAGCGGTGGCCCGCGGCAACAAGCTGACCGCGATCCTCGTGTCGGACGCCGCGGCCGCGGGCGATCCGCTGGCCCGTGATCTGATCGCCGACACCGCCCGCTGGCTCGGGATCGGGATCGTGACACTCATGCACACGATCGATCCCGAGACGGTGCTGATCGGTGGCGCGATGACGTTCGGCGGCGAGTCGGCGCCGGTCGGGAAGTTTTTTCTCGACGCCGTCCGTGCCGAGGTCCGTGCCCGTGCCTTCCCGGTACTCGCCGAGAAGACGACCATCCGCTACGCGAGCCTGGGCGGCGACGCCGGATCCATCGGAGCCGCCGGCCTCGCCCGCCTCGCCCACGGAATGCGCCGCTAACGCAGTGCCGGTTCGCTACAATCAAGCCATGCCTATCGACTGCAAGCACATCCGCAACTTCTCGATCATCGCCCACATCGACCACGGCAAGAGCACGCTGGCCGACCGGCTCCTCGAATTCACGGGCACCGTCGAGAAGCGGCAGCTCAAGGAGCAGATGCTCGACGACATGGAGCTCGAGCGGCAGCGGGGGATCACGATCAAGGCCCGTGCCGTGCGCATGGAATACCGCCACCAGGGCGAGGTCTACGAGCTGAACCTCATCGACACCCCTGGCCACGTCGATTTTCACTACGAGGTGTCGCGGAGCCTCGCCTGCTGCGAGGGGGCCGTGCTGCTCGTCGACGCCTTCCAGGGGGTCGAGGCCCAGACGGTGGCCAATGCCTACGCCGCGATCAATCAGAATCTCGCGATCGTGCCGGTGATCAACAAGATCGACCTCACGCACGCCCGGGTCGACGAGGTGCTCGTGGAGATGGAGCAGAGCCTGGCGATCGATGCCACGGAGGTCATCAAGGCGAGCGCCAAGGCCGGGATCGGCATCGAAGACCTGCTCGCTGCGATCGTCGAGCGGGTGCCGCCCCCGACGGGAGATCCAGGGGCCACCTTGCGGGCGATGATCTTCGACAGCCACTACGACAGCTATCGGGGGGCGATCACGTATGTGCGGCTCATCGACGGCACCGTCAAGAAGGGACAGAAGATCCGGTTTCTCGAGACGGGCACCACGCACGAGGTGATCGAGCTCGGCCAGTTCGTGCCCCAGCGCCGCGGCTGCGACCAGCTCGCGGCCGGGCAGGTGGGCTACCTCGTGTGCAACATCAAGGACGTCAAGCAGGTCCATATCGGCGACACGGTGACGATCCCCGGTGACGATGCAGCCGCCCCGCTGCCGGGCTACAAGCCGCCGCAGCGAATGGTCTACTGCGGCCTCTATCCGAGCGAAGGGGAGAATTTCGAGGAGCTCCGCGACGCCCTCGAAAAACTCGCGATCAACGATCCGTCGTTCGAATACGCCCCCGAGTCGAGCGAGGCGCTCGGCTTCGGGTTTCGCTGCGGGTTTCTCGGCCTACTCCACATGGAGATCATCCAGCAGCGGCTCGAGCAGGAGGCCGATCTCGATCTCGTGCAGACGGCGCCCAACGTCACCTACCAGATCCTCAAGACCGACGGCGAGACGATCGAGATCACGAATCCCCAAGACGTGCCCGACTCCGGGCAGATCGAGGAGTTTCGGCAGCCGATCGTGCGCACGAATTTCCTCGTGCCCGTCGAGTACATCGGGCCGGTCATGCAGTTGTGCACCGACCGCCGCGGCACCTACTTGAAGACGGAGTATCTGTCGCCGACGCGGGCCATGCTCTCCTTCGATCTGCCGCTGGCCGACGTGATCTACGACCTCCACGACAAGCTCAAGAGCGTGACCCGCGGTTACGGCACGATGGACTACGAACTCGTCGGGTATTTTCCCGCCGATCTGGCCCGGCTCGACATCCTCGTGGGGGGCAAGAAGGTCGATGCCCTCTCGATCATCTGCGACCGCCGCGATGCCGATCGCCGCGGCCGGTCGATCGTCAAGAAGCTCCGCGGCGAGATCGACCGCCACATGTTCGAGATCGCCCTCCAGGCGGCGATCGGCACGAAAGTGATCGCCCGCGAAACGATCTCCGCGATGCGCAAGAACGTGACGGCGAAGTGCTACGGCGGCGACATCTCCCGCAAGAAGAAGCTGTGGGCGAAGCAGAAGGAAGGCAAGAAGCGGATGAAGAGCATCGGCTCGGTCGACATTCCGCAGAAGGCCTTCATGGCCGTGCTCGACACGGGCACGGAGCGGCAGTAGATCCGCTGCCGGCGGTCAGGGCTCTCGCTGCCCGGGGCCGTACGGGCCCTTCGTCAACGGTAGGTGAGCGTGGCCGTCGCACGGCACTGCGTGGCGGCTGTGATGCGAATCCACTGGGCCAGGAACCCGCGTGGAAAGGCATGGGTGAGGGGGTGGCCCGGCGGCACGTCGAGGCTCGCATACCGAAACCACTCACCGTCACCCGTGGGATCGATTTCCACATCGAAGCGAACGGACGCCTGACCGTCGTGGGACACGTCGAGCGTCTTCTCGTCATATCCGCCCATCAGATACGGATCGCTCGCGACCTCGGCTTCGACCGGCGTTGCCTGCCAGGGGCCGCCGCGGCCCGTCGGCCGCGGCAATCTCCAAAGCTCATCGACGTCTCCAACCCACACGGCCGGGGCGGCAGCCGGCCCGCCGGCAGCGAGCCTGCCGATGATTCGCGACGCTGCATGCGCAGGCGTGTCTCCGCCCACGGCGGAACCCTGCGTCACACCGGCGAGCACGAGGAGACCACGCCACGAACAGAAGTCGGTGATCTTCTTCCCGTGGCTGCACACGGACAGAATCTTCGCCGCACCGCCGCTGCTCACCCGGGGAAGCACGTAAAACGTGCCGGCGGCGTTCAAAAGCGCTCGCTCGGTGACCACCTCCCGCACGCCGCGCGGCCAGCCCGTCGCAAACGGCTTCTCGTAGGTGGCCGCGGCGACGGGATCGAGCGGCTTCGGCAGACGGAACACCTTGTTGCCCTCTCGCAGGATCACGCTGGCTGCATCGAAGGACACGTCGGGAGACGTGGGGATGGCTTTGTCGCGGAGGAAGGCCGCGACGGGGTCGTCGTGGGCCCGCTCCAGTGGCGGCTGCCCGGCCTGCACCTGCCATGCGGTCGGCTCGGTGGCTCGACCCGCGGCATCCATCGCACGCGCCAGCACATCGAGCGGCAGCGCCTCGCCCTCGCCGCTGCGCATGACGGCGCCGATCCACGGCGCGCTCGAGCGTGCATCCGCGAGGCCTGCAAACAGCTCTTGATCCTCGAAGCTGCCACCACGCGTCCCGGAGCGAAACACCGCGGTAACGCCCGGAACATCCCGATCCGCTGTGATCCGCGCCCAGTCGCCACGGCCTTGCTCGGGTAGCACGCAAAACCCGGAGCCATGTGCCGAAACGTCCACGCTCGCAAGCGGCTGCCATTCGCCCCCACGATCGGTCGAGATCGTGAAGGTCGCCGCGGTGTCCCCGTCGTGGGTCACGTGTACGACACAGTGGCCATAGCCATCTTCTCCTGCGAGGAGCATCGGGTCGGACGGCACCCCGGCCAGGATCGACTCACGCTTCCACACGTACCCGGAGCCGGACGGACGGCCCAGACGCGCCAGGTCGTCCCACGTCGTGAACCACAGATTGGAGTTCGACCGGGCGGTGAGATCGTTGCGCGGGTTTTGGAATTCGCTCTTGAACCCACTTTTGGCCGTATCGTCGCACCCGAAGACGATCACCGCCTTGCCGTCGAGCGACCACGGGGCTGCGTCCGCCGTGATCTTCAAATGGGAGCACAGCGGCCGGATCCCACCGCTCGACGTGCCGGAGAACGTAGCGGGGAAGTCGTACCACCCGCCGTGCATCGTGAGGATGAACCGAGCAGGACGCCCATCCGCCGCAGGCACCACCTCGCGAATCCGTGGCCACTCCGTGTGCCAGCCATGGTCGCCATCAAAGCTGTGGCACGCCTTCGGAAGCCGAAAGACCTGCCACGGATCCTTCCCGGCGGCCGCATCGCTCGCCGACCGCACCATCAGCAAGACGCTCTTGTCATCCCAGCCGATGGCCCAGAGCGGCGCATCGGGGGTCGGCGGACCGTTGATGCCGCCAGGGCCGGTGACATCCGTGAACTGCCGCCGCATGACAAGACGCCACGCGTCCGGGCCCGCGGTGGGCGACCACTCGGCCAAGACGCCCGCCTCGGCCTGCGACGCCCGTGTGTTGGGGATCGCGTAGCGGAACGGCTCGAAGTTCTTGAGACCCGCCGCGTGCTCGCCATTATTCGCGATCACGACGACACCCTGCCCGGCATACATGCCCTTCCCATGCCAGCCAGGAGCAGGCCGGGCGACGAGCAGCCTCGGCTCGAGCGTCTGCACACGAGTTCGTAGAGCAGGCCTTCCATGTCGTAGACGAGCACCTTGCCTGCCGGATCGGTCGGATGCTGTGCCGCCGCCGACAGTCGTCCCTCCATCTCTTTAGCCGACACGGTGCGCACCGTCCCCCGTTCGTCGATCAGATGCGGTCCGATCAGGAGTTGCCCCGTCGGGCCGTGCACGAACCGCGCAGCCGGTGTGCCGCCCACGCTCTCGGGCCGGGCAAGGAGCCGTAGGCGGCCGTCGATCTCGTAGAGCTTGTCGTCGCTGCCGTGGCGGGCATGGGGCGCGTAGGTCACCAGCCAGAGCCTTTTCGCCCACGGGACGACCGCCCCGATGCCGCACTCACCCGACGAGTTGCTGACCGCAAGGTGTGGGAAGCGCCCGCCGAAGGAACGTGGCACGTCATCGGCACGCGCCGCGATCGCTGCCACACACACGAGAAAAACCGTCCATGTGAGATGAGCCATCGGCATGTGCTCGGTAGATACGGCGCTTTTGCCCGCAATGTTTATACCACCCCTGCTGCCAGGACTATTGTCACCCCTGCCGACGCACGATGATGTGACGGGCGGATGCACAATGATCTGTCGCCGCGTTATATTCCCCGAGCGACTCAATCCGCTTGTCCTTCCTGAAAGGTTTCGCCATGCCGGCTACGCTGCTTTCGCGTCGTGATGTCTTATCGACCGTCGTTGGCCTCGCAGCCGCCTGCACACTGCGCGGCGCCGCCCGGGCCGCCGAGGCCGGCCTCAACCTCGGCATCCAGCTGTATTCACTCCGCGGCTATCCCGTCGACGAAGCGCTGCGACATGCCAGCGAAATCGGGTTTCGGCACGTCGAGTTCTATCCCGGCATGTACCCGCTCAACTCGACCTCCGAGCAGATCGCCGCCATGAACAAGAAGCTCGCCGATCTGGGGCTCACGATCAGCGCTCACGGCGTCAACGGCTTCGGCGCCGATGCCGCGGCCAATCGCAAGGTGTTCGAGTTCGCCAAAGCGGCGGGCATCCGGATCCTCGGTGCCGATCCCGCCCCCGAGGCGTTTACGAGCCTCGACGAGCTCGTGAAGGAGTTCGACATTCGGATCGCGATCCACAACCACGGCCCCAAGCACCGCTACAACAAAGTGCTCGACGTGCTCAAGGCGATCGAAAAGCACGACGAGCGCATCGGCGCCTGCGCTGACCTCGGCCACTTCATCCGCTCGGGAGAAAACCCGGTCGAGGTGATCCGGCTCTTGAAGGGCCGGCTCTACGGCATCCACCTCAAGGACTTCAAGGATCAGCAGGAAAAGACGCAGGGCGTGATCCTCGGCAAGGGCCACCTCGACGTGCCCGCCGTATTCGCCGCACTCGAGCAGGTGAACTTCCCGGCCGACGGCGCGTTGTCGCTCGAATACGAGGAAAACCCGAAGGACCCGCTCGCCGACATTCGCGCGTGCTACGAAGTCGCCACAAGCGCCCTGGCAGCGGCATAGGCTGTTGACCAATCCGGCTTCGGGCTCCCCATATCCCGTCGCCGGACGTTCACTGCGCCCATCCTTGGGCTCCGTTCACTCGGACTCACTGGCGCTGCGCCATCCTGGCTTCGCTGGTGAGTAACGCCGACGACCGGGACACGGGGAGCCCGAAGCCTCCTCAACTCGTAGGCGTTATGGACTTTCGGCGGAGTCGGTCGGTGGGCACGCGCAGGCGCAGGGAGTCGTTGAGGACTATCGGCACCTGAGCAAAACCCACGAGTTACGTACTCTCAACACGACCGGAGTCGAGCATGCCTACCGCCGGCTCCGATTGCGGGTGATTATCAAAGGACCTCCTACACGCCGCGCACGTGCCAGCCGGCGCGGCGGCCGGCTGCGAGGTCGAGCTCGGGGTCGTCGCCCACGAGGAGCAGCTCCGTCGGCCCGAAGCCGAGCCGCTCTTCGACGCTACGAAAAAACTCGGTCGCGGGCTTACGCCAGCCGAGCTCCGACGACGCGAACACGTGCGGCACCAGTGATAACGGCTCGACATGGCCGGCGATCGCGAGCAGCCGTTCGTCGAAGTTGCTCGCAAGCGCCACGGTGAGCCCCGCGTCGATCGCCTGCCGCACGAGCGCCGGGCCGTGAAGCGTCGGCCGCCACGCCATCGGCCTGCCGAAGTGCTCCCACAACTCATCGAAGATGGCCGATGCGGCTGGCGTATGCGGAAATACGTCGAGCACGATTTCGCGCCAGCGATCCCGCTCCCGTGCCCGATCGGTGGCGAAAGGCGTCGTCGCGGCCGCATCGATCGCTTCCTGTTTCCGCCACGCTGTGCGGAACAGGCCGTCGATCTCGGCAGCGGCGCGTTCCACGCCGTGCTGCGCAGCCACCCGCTGGTAGGCCACCGCGACGGGTGGCGAAGGCTCGACGAGCGTTCCCACGACGTCGAACACCACCGCCCGCACCCCGGCGGGCACGATGGCCGACCGCAACTCGGTGAGTCGTTCGGCCGTGCCCTCGGTGATGGTCATGGAAACGCTACCGCCGCGGAATCAGTCCCAGATCGAGCCCGAACACGAACATCATCAGTGTGAGAATGAGCGCCAGCCCGAGGTAGGAGAGCGCTGCCACAACGCCTTCACTCGGCGGCTTGCCGCGGATCCACTCATACAGCAGAAATACCATATGCCCGCCGTCGAGAACGGGGATGGGGAGAAAGTTCACGACCGCCAGATTCGCGCTCAACATCGTCAAAAACAGGAGGAATCGGCTGAAGCCCTCCTCGGCCGACTTGCCAGCCTGCTTGGCGATCTCGATCGGGCCCCCGAGCAGCCGGGGGCTGATCTGGTTGCTCGTGAGCTTGTGCAGAAACTTGTACACGAGCGACAGGTCGTCGACGGCTTTGCCGAAGCCGAGCTGCAGGGCGGCGGGGAGCGATCCCGCCCGCACCATGCGGTAGACAGGTTCGAAGAGCAGTCCACGATCGACGATGAACCGGGCGGGATCCGTGGCCGGGGCCAGCGTCACGTCGCGGAGGACGCCATCCGCCGCCTGGACCTCGAGGGCGAGCGTGGTTCCCTCGTCGACCTGCTGGAGCGCCGCCATCACATATGGCCAGCTCGGCGCCTTGTCCGACAGTTCGAGACCACGGTCGCCGCCGGCCTCGTCGTCGTCCGGCACCACGAATCGCACGCGCACGACACGGTCGCCGGCCACGATGCCCGACCGTGCCGCCGGACTGTCGGGAACGACCGCGGCAACGAGGGCATCGACGCCGACGGCGACTCCGAGCGCCGATACCGCGACCGGGCTCGTCGGCCAGCGCGACTCCTCGATCCAGGTGACAGGCCGCGGCACGACGTCGATCTCTTCGGTCTCGCCGCCGACACGGGCGAGCGTGAGCTTCACGGTGTCGCCCGCCCGTAGCCGCAGTTGCTCGTCGAGCCCGAGCGGATCGCCGAGGGCCGTGCCGTCGATCGCCACGATCCGGTCTCCTGCCTGGATGCCGGCGCGGGCCGCCGGAGAATCATCCTGCACGGCCTTCACCGGGAGCGCCGTCATCACCATGCCGGTCGTCCGCATCACCTGCGGTGGCACGTCGACGTCGAGGGTGGTGGCATCGGCCTCCGGTTGCCTGGACCGTGTGATGGAGAGCCGCACTGGCTTGTCGACGCGCTTCGACAGCTCCGCGATCAGCTCGGCGTACGTCCGCACCTGCACGCCATCGATGGCCCGGATCGTATCCCGTGCCTCGAGCGGCGGCGTGGCCCGCCCCGCCCCGCCGGGCAGGCCCTCTTTCAAGTCGGCCGGCAGCGTGAGTGAAAAAGGGCTCGTGACGCCGACGGTGGGCACGCCGAGATCGGTGTCAGGTCGCAAGAGCAGCGTGCGGCTGGCGCCTTCGGCAGGACGGCGGATCGTGAACTCGACCCCCTTGGCCACGTCGCCGAGCGTCACACCCTTCTGAAGGTCGGAAAAAATTGGGTTTTCGAGCGGGCCGATCGCCGTGATCTCGTCACCCGTGCGCAGCCCCGCCCGCCAAGCCGCTCCCCCGGGCCGAACGCCCGACACTTCGCAGGTGAGCTCCTTCACGCCCAGGCCAAACGCCCAACTCGCCATCAGGATCGCGAAGATCACGTTCATGATCACACCAGCCGAAATGATCGCCATGCGCTCGGGCACGCTCTGGGCCGGATAGCTCCGCGGGTCCCACGCCGGATGCGGCCCCGACACTGGCTCCGGGGGCAGATCGCCCGACTCGAGCAAGGCCTTGGCCCGCTCCGCCTCCTTGGCTGCCGCCGCCGGATTGTCGTCCTGCCCGAGCATCTTCACGTAGCCGCCGAGCGGCAGGGCGCCGATGCCGTATTCCGTCTCGCCCCACTTCACGCTCGCGAGCTTGAGCCCCCCGACATCGAAGCCGAGGAAGAACTTTTCGCACTTCACGCCACAGGCCTTGGCGACGAGAAAGTGGCCGAGCTCGTGGACGAAGATCACGAAGCCCAGGCCGAGGGCCACCTGGAGAATCACCCACCAGCTCGCGGGCTGGATGATCCATTCCAGCCACGTCGTCGCCACGAGCCACGTCGTCGCCACGAGCATCACGTTCGCCATCAGACACATGCCCACTTCACCACCTCCTGCCTGGCCCAGGCATCGAGGCGACGGATGTCGTCGAGCGCGGGATCTGCTTGAAAACAATGCTCACCGAGGATGCGTTCGCTGACGGCTGCGATGTCGGTGAACGCGAGGGCCCCCTCCAGGAACCCGCGCACCGCCTCCTCGTTCGCCGCATTGAGCACGGCACCAGCCGTACCGCCGCGGGCCGCAGCCTCGTGCCCCAGGCGAACCGCCGGAAACCGCACCGGGTCGGGCGGCTCGAACTCGAGCGCGAGCGGCCGCGCATGATCGAATCGACGGGCCACGCCGGGCACGCGGTCGGGATAGAAGAGTGCGTACTGGATCGGAAGCTTCATGTCGGGCGGGCTGAGCTGGGCGATCAGCGACCCGTCGACGAATTCGACGAGCGAATGGACGACCGACTGCGGATGGACGAGCACGGCGAGCCGCTCGGCTGGCAGGCCGAACAGCCACCGCGCCTCGATGAGCTCCAAGGCCTTGTTCATCATCGTCGCCGAGTCGATCGTAATCTTCGGGCCCATCGACCAGGTCGGGTGCCGCAACGCCTGCTCCGGCGTCGCCGCCGCAAGCTGCTCTGCCGACCACGTGCGAAACGGTCCGCCACTGGCCGTGAGCACGATCCGCTCCACCTCGGAGGCGGTGCCCGCCCGCAGGGCCTGGTGGATCGCCGAATGCTCACTGTCGACCGGCAGGATACGAGCGCCGGTCCTGGCAGCCAGTCGCATCACGAGTGGCCCAGCCATCACGAGCGTCTCTTTGTTGGCGAGCGCCACCGTCTTGCCCGCCTCGACGGCCGCCCAGGTGCTCCGCAGACCAGCCGCACCCGCAATGGCCGCCACGACACGGTCGACCTCGGGCGATTGCACGAGGTCGTCGAGCGCCTCGGGCCCCACGGCCAGCCGGGTGCCCGCAGGCAGATCGGCGGCGTCGAGCGTGGCGGCCGCAGCCTGATCGACCACCACCACGTGCCGAGGACGGCAGGCATGGGCCTGCTCGACCAGCCGCCTGACATTGCTGTGGGCCGCGAGCAGAAAGGGGGTGAACCGGCCTCGCGATGCAGCCACGACCTCGATGGTGCTCGTCCCCACGCTCCCGGTCGATCCGAGGACGGCAACGTTCAGGCTGCCGCCGGAAGGCAGGGTGGGCACTGGTGGGGATGAATCCATGCGGGAGCCGGCGGTCGGCGGGCAGGCACTGACGGTGAAATTGTAGGTTTGTACGCCGGAAACTTCCATGTCGTTCGATGCGGCGGCTCACCACCGGGTTGATTGTCCCGGTGTTTCGGGCGGCATAGGATGGAAGCCTCATGCCTGCCAAGCACTCCCTTCCGAAACGATCTGCCGAACGGCGGCCACCGCTCGGCGGATCAAACGTCGTCTGGTCGTTGATCGCCGTGGGCGTGGCCGGATTGTTCGCGCTCAGTCTCTTGAACGCCAATCCTGAGATTGAGCTCTCCTACAGCGATCTCGAACGACTGATCCGCGCGTCGGGCCAGGCTGCCGACACGGGGGCCGAGAAGCAGCCCGTGGAAGTGTCGGGCGGGCCGACACGGTCGCCCGTCCTCTACGCCGACCTCGCCGACGTCGTGATCGGCGCCTTCCAGGTGTCGGGCACGCTGCGCGAAATCGCCCCGGAGTCGGCGAAGCCGACGCCTGCCACGGGTGGCACGGCCGGCGTGCGCCGCCGGTTTCACACCGCGAAGCTCCCGAGCGAGAACTCCGAGGGGCAGCTGTCGAGGCTCTTGGCCGAACACTGTGTGCCCTTCCGCTACGAACAAGCGCCGAGCCCCTGGCGCAACTGGCTGCCGATGCTGTTCTTGACCGGGCTCTTCGGCATGCTGTTCTTCATGATGATGCGGCGGCTCGGCGGGGCTGGCAGCCCGATGGCCTTCGGCCGGAGCCGCGGCAAGATGTACGCCCAGGAGGATCTCGGCATCACGTTCGACGACGTGGCCGGAATCGACGAGGCGGTGGATGAGCTGCGGGAGGTCGTCGAATTTCTCCGCAGCCCGGAAAAATACCAGGTGCTCGGCGGCCACATCCCGAAGGGCGTGTTGCTCGTCGGCCCCCCCGGGACGGGCAAGACCCTGCTCGCCAAGGCGATCGCCGGCGAGGCCGGCGTGCCTTTCTTCGGCCTCTCGGGAAGCGACTTCGTGGAGATGTTCGTGGGTGTCGGCGCGGCCCGCGTCCGCGACATGTTCCAGCAGGCCGAGGCGAAGGCCCCCTGCATCATCTTCATCGACGAGCTCGACGCCCTCGGCAAGACCCGCGGCACGAGCGTGGTGGGCGGCCACGACGAACGCGAGCAGACGCTCAATGCCCTCCTCGTGGAGATGGACGGTTTCGGCAGCAACTCTGGCGTGATCGTGATGGCAGCCACGAATCGTCCCGAAACGCTCGATCCGGCACTCCTTCGGCCCGGCCGCTTCGACCGCCACGTGCTCGTCGATCGGCCCGACGTCCGCGGCCGCGAGGCAATTCTGCGGGTTCACGTGGCCGACGTGAAGCTCAACCCGTCGGTCAACCTCGAGCAGGTGGCGAGAATCACCTCCGGCTTCTGTGGGGCGGATCTCGCAAATCTCGTCAACGAGGCGGCCCTGCTCGCCGCCCGCAACAATAAGACGTCGGTGGGCATGGAGGAATTCAACGAGGGTGTCGAGCGGGTCACCGCCGGACTCGAAAAGAAGAAGCGGGTGATCCACGAGGACGAAAAACGCCGCGTGGCCTACCACGAGGCTGCCCACGCCCTGGTCGCCTTCTCGCTGCCCAACACCGATCCGGTCCACAAAGTGTCGATCATCCCGCGCGGCCTCGCCGCCCTCGGCTACACGATGCAGCGGCCGGAGGACGACCGCTACCTGATGACGCAGAGCGAGCTCGAAAGCCGTATCGAGGTGCTCCTGGCCGGGACGATCGCCGAGGAGATGGTCTATTCCGATGTCTCGACCGGAGCTCAAAACGACCTCGAGCGGGCCAGCGAAATCGCGCGGGCGATGGTGATGGACTACGGCATGAGCCGCCTCGGCCGGGTCACGTATCGCGAAAGCCCACGGTCGCCCTTCTTGGCGGCCGCCGGAGCCGACATGCCCTCTGCCCGCAGCCACAGCGAGGAGACCGCCCGGGAGATCGACGAGGAGGTGCGCCGGATCATTGATCGCTCGATCGAACAGGTGCGGCGGATTCTCGAAACCCGACGGGATGCGCTCGAGGCCGTGGCGAAGCGGCTCATCGAGAGCGAGGTGATCGACGGCAGCGAACTCCGCGACCTCGTGGAAGCCGCGACCGACAGCCCCCAGCTCGTGCCGGGCACCGACACCGACCGCCGCCCGGCCCGGCCCGCAGCCGACGGGGCCGAGGCCCGAGCCGTCGGCGACGGCGTCGAATAGCCGCCCTCGTCGAGGTGGCGCGGCGGCACGATCGGCACAGCCGGCATTGCCTGCCTCATGCTCCATGTCGTTTGAGCGACGGGATGTGCCTGGCCGATAGATCCCGTGGTGGTCTCGATCAGGTGTCCCCTCACACGTTGGCGGATCGATCCGCGGTCTCTACGACTCATCATGTGGAAGAGCTTTTTCATCGCTGCAGGAATTTTTGCCTGCATCGTCGGCCTGGAGTTGCTTGTCATCGACTCCGCCGTCGTGCTGCCTGTCAACGGCCCCGGCAGCACGCGGGTCTTCACGGCGCCGGACTGGGCGCCGTGGACGCTGATCTCGGCTGGAGCGATCACGCTCCTGAATTTCGGGTCACTCCCGCTCAAGTCGGCAAGCACCCTGCCACGGCCGCACTGACCCAGCCAGCGCGGTGGGTCTACAATGCCGATGGTTCAGGGCGGACAGCTTCGCAATGACCATCACCCGCACCAAGCCTGCTCGCGACACCGTCCTTTACGACGGCGAGTGCCGATTTTGCAGGCAGCGCGTGGCGAACCTCCGATGGGCGGATCGCCGGCATCGACTCACCTTCACCTCGCTCCACGATGAGCGGGTGGCCCGCGACTTTCCCGAAGTGTCTCGCGAGCGGCTCCTCGAAGAAATGGTCGTCGTCGACGCGCACGGCCGCGTGCACGGCGGGGCGACGGCCCTTCGGTATCTCTCCAGAAAACTCCCACTGCTCTGGCCGCTCGCCCCCTTCCTGCATCTCCCCGGCAGCCTGCCTGCGTGGAACTGGCTCTATCGCCTCGTCGCCCGCAATCGAATGCGGCTCGGCGGCCGCTGCGAAGAGGGCACCTGCCGACGATGAGCGGGTGGCCCGGGTGGTCCTGCCTGCCACGATCGGGGAGCCTCACGGCACGCGAAACGCCTGCCCCACCGGGCCCTACTCAGACTCGCGCAGCAGCCGAGTCATCGTGTTGGCGTGCACGCCGAGCAGCTTGGCGGCCCGGGCCTTGTGGCCACGCGTGATGGCGAGCGCCTGCCTGATCGCTTCCTGCCGCAACTTACCCAGGTCGAGGCACGGCAGCCGGCCGGAGCCCTGCGACTCCTTGGAACCGCCCCGCACAGGCAGCTGCGGCTCGATCTGCAACACATACGCCTGCTCGATCACGTGCGACAACTGCCGGACGTTGCCCGGCCACTCGAAGGCACAGAATTCGGCGAGCTGCTCGGGCGAAGGCGCCCAGACCGGCAGGCGATAGCGGGCCGCGAACTGCTGCGAGAAGAACTCGATGAACTCGGGAATGTCTTCGCTCCGCTCGCGGAGCGCCGGCACCTTGAGCTCGATCATGTTGAGCCGGTAGTAGAGATCTTCGCGGAACGTGCCCTTCTCGACCTCGGCTTCGAGGTCGCGGTTCGTCGCGGCGACAACCTGCACGTCGATCGGCACGGGCTCCGTGGCGCCGACAGGCAGCACTTCGCGCTGCTGAAGCACGCGCAAGAGTTTCGGCTGGAGTTCCTGGGGCATCTCCCCGATTTCATCGAGGAACACCACGCCGCCTTGGGCCGCGCGGAAGATGCCGAGCGAACGACCGGCTGCACCCGTAAACGCGCCCTTCTCGTGGCCGAAGAGTTGGCTCTCAGCGAGAGACGGCGTGAGGGCCGCACAGTTGACGGGCACAAAGATTTTGTCGCGCCGCGGGCCGCTGCGATGCAAGAGCCGCGCCCAGAGTTCCTTGCCTGTGCCCGTCTCGCCCGACACGAGCACGGTGCACTCGACTTCCGCGGCACGTTCGACCGCGCGGGCGATCCGCCGCATCGCCGCGTTCTCACCGAGCACCCAGTTCGCTTCGCCGCGCGCCGCCGTCGCACATGCCACCGCTCCCGCGCCGCTGTCGGCAACGACCGGATCGAGCGAACCGCCGCGCGGATCGCGCGCAGCCGTCGTGGCACTGCGGAAGTTGCTGGGCACCATGGCCATTGCGGGGCATCCTGACGTCGTTGCAAGGGCAGTGGTTCGCACCACCTCCCTCGCCGAACACGCCTCCGAGTATCGTTGAGGACTGGACGGAAAGCAACTTTTCGTTTTGAGAATTCCGTGCTGCCCAAGCCCCAACGCCACGGCTCGCCAGCACCGCTGGAAACCCCTGCCAGACAAGCACTTGGGACACACAAAGCCCGGGCAGGGGCGGTCAGGGGGCTCGGGCTGATTCCCCGCCGGCTGCCTGCTCCCCCGGGTTTGCCGCCTTGAAAAACAGGAGGTGCTGCCACGGCAGACGGTCGAACTGCCGGTCGAGCACGTACCCGGCGGGTTCGAGTTCAGCCCGCACCTGGGCCTTCGTCATCTTGTGAAGCGGCTTGATCGGCACGGCTGGATCCTCGCCACGAAACTCCGCGAGCACGAGCTGGCCATCCGCCGCGAGGCTCTCGCGGATTCGCTCGAGCATCGCCTCCGGGTGTGAAAACTCGTGGTACACGTCGACGCACAGCACGAGGTCGACCGTCGCCCTGGGCAGCCGCGGATCGATCGGCGTGCCGAGCACCGGCCGCACGTTGCGCACGCCCTCGCGGACCAGCCGTTCGGCGAGCATGTGGAGCATCTCGGGCTGGACATCGACCGCATACACGAGGCCACGCGGCCCGACGCGACGCGCCAGTTCGAGTGTGTAAAACCCATTCCCGCAGCCCATGTCGCAGATCACCTGCCCGGGGCGGATGTTGAGCGCCTCGATCAGCATCCGGCAGTCTTCTTCACGCTGCCGGCTCTCGCGCACGAGCCACGGTGCACCCGTGTAGTGCATCGTCTGGGCGATCTCGCGGCCCATGAAATGTGTCGCAGCGGGAGGAATCGGCACACTGCGATCGATCGCCAGATCGACTGCCGGCGGCGCCGCACCAGCGGCCGCAGTGAAGAAGAGCGCGATCGAGAGCAGCACCACGCGAAGTCCCATGATGCCGCGAGTATACGGCCCAGGGTCGTCAGGCCGCCTGCTCGATCTCAATCTCGGCTGGCAGGCCCGCCGCGTCGAAGAAGCTCACGATGGTGATACCTGCTCGTTCAGCGGCCGTCGTGAGCGCGGCCCCGTCGACCAGGATCGTCCGGCCCGCCTCGATCACAAGCACGCGGGCCCGTGCGGCGGCGAGCGACTCAAGCGTGCCCACGCCGACGGTGGGCATGTCGAACCGCAGATCCTGCTGCGGTTTCGCCACCTTCACCACGACCATTCCGCCCGCCGGACACAGCCGACCCGCCCGGCGGATGCACTCGTCGGTGCCCTCGATCGCCTCGAGCGCCAGCGGCGCCCGATCCTTGACGACCACCGTCTGCCCGATGTCGAGCCGCCCGAGCTCCTTCGCGAGCCGCCAGCCGAAGTCCACGTCCTGGCGCTCGCGGGCCGACAGGCTCCGTCCGGCAACCACGCCTCCGGCGGCGAGCAGCTCGGGGGCGAAGTCGGTGGCCGGGCAGATGCGCACCCCGCGGGCGTCGAAGGCCGCCGCAATCGCCCCGAGGAGCGAGTCGTCGCGGTTGTCCCGATGACGGGTCACGAAGTGCGGCCAAAAGGTCGCGAGGCCGGTCCAGTCGGGCAGATTTCGGATCCATGCGCCGCGGCCAAACAACTTCGTCTTGTGGATCTTGCCGGCCATCGTCGTCCGCACTGCGCCGTGCCGTTTGAAGAACTCGATCGCCCCGCCGATCTCCGCGACGCCCACCGTGCCGAACACGTCGGCCAAGGGTTCGAGATCGGCGTCGGCATGGTCTCGGATCGCAAGAATCGCGGTGCGTCCGCCACGACGCCGAATCGCCTCGGCGACAGCCACGGGATACCGTCCCCAGCCGGCCAGGATGCCGATCGTTTCACCGGCGAGCGTTCCGTCGCGCAGAAATCCCGACATCGTCCGCGCCCTCTATGCCGCCTCGGCAGTGGCACCGCCGCTGCCGCTGCCCCGCTCGAGAGCCTCGAGCCGGGCGTGGAGTTGCTTGAGATCCTTCCGCATCTCGGGCAGCTTGCTCATGGTGGCCAGTTGCAGCTTGCGGTCGCGGAGATCGATCGCCGGCTCACCGAGGACCGTCTTGCCCGCTTCCACGTCGTTCGACACGCCGGACCGTGCCCCAAGGATCGCCCGGTCACCGATGTGCACGTGGTCGCGTACACCGACCTGGCCGGCCATCACCACCCAGTCACCGGTGGTCGTGCTGCCGGCGACGCCCACCTGGGAGCAGATCATGGCGTGGCGGCCGATCCGCACGTTGTGGGCGATCATCACGAGATTGTCGAGCTTCGAACCCGCGCCGATCACCGTCGGGCCGTAGGTGCCGCGATCGATCGTGGTATTGGCGCCGATCTCGCAGTCGTCGCCCACCTCCACATGGCCAAGCTGCGCCGAGAGCCGATACGCGCCATCGGCCACCTTGTAGCCGAAGCCGTACGCGCCGAGCACAGCGCCCGCATGGATGATGCAGCGGTCGCCGACCTGCGTGTTTTCGTAGAGGACCGCATTGGGAAAGATCTCCGTGCCGGCGCCGATTCGGCAGCCGGCCAACACCCGCACGCCGGAATGGATCGTGGAGCCGGCACCGATCTCGACGTCGGGGCCGATCATCGCGAAGGGGTGCACGTCGACGTCGGCGCCGAGCCGCGCCGAGGGGTCGATGGCGGCCTGGGGGCTCGTGCCGATCCGGCGACTCTGCCGTGGCGGCCGCAAGAGCGTGATCACCGCGGCGAACGCGGCGTGCACGTCGTCCACTTCGATCGACGGCCGGTCGAGCGGCCCCGACCCTTTCGGCACGATCGCGGCGCCGGCCCGGCTCTTGGCGAGCAGGTGCAGCTTCTCGGCATGGTCGACAAGCGTGACGTGATCGGGCGTGGCCAGTTCGAGGGTCGTGGCGCCGGAGCATTTCCGCCCGCGGGCCTCGGCGGCCCCCACGAGGACGCCGCCGACATGGGTCGCAAGAGCTTCGAGCGTCACGGCCATGACCATACCTCCTTTGGCAGTCTCCAACGGGGGCGGGAGAATAGGCCGCGCAGGCTTCCAGCCGCAAGGCGGATTCAGGCCGCTCGAGCGGCCGAACGGCTCGTTGCGAAAGCCCCGACCAGCAGGCCGAGCCGCAGCGACCAGAGCAACGTCCGCAGCCAGTTGGTGGCCACGAGGCGGACGTGCGTCGCCTCGTCCCAGCCCTGGCCGAGGCGATCGTGGCAGGGCACCTGCAGGAGGAACGTGCTCGCCCACACGCCGAGCAACAGCAAGCCTGCGGCCCACGGCAGCCACGCCGGCACGCCTGGCGGCCGCCGGAGAACGAGCCATGCGGCCGCCGCGCCCTCGGCGAGCATCGCCGGCACCACCACGAGGCCCGTGCGTTCGCGATGCCGAGCCTCCCAGGCTCCGAACTCGTCGTGCGGCCAGCCGGCCATGAGGGGGTAGTGCACGATCTGCACGAACCAGATCAGCCCCACCATGAACGCCGTCGTCACGAGATTGGCGACGAGTGCCTCATCGTCGCGCCAGAGTGCGGTCATCGGATGCTCCACGAGGGGCGAGCAGGCTTGACGCGCTACGGCGCGACCTGCGGCTCGGTCTCGGGATCATCCTCGACCTCCGCGCCGCTCGCCAGCCACCGGGGCGGCCAGAAGGCCACGAGCAAGATCGCAGCCGCAGCCAGCGCCATGCACGCCGGCACGAGAAACAGCTGCCGGTAGTCCACCGCACCGTCGGCGGCGGTGAGCCGCGTCTGGAGCGGGATGAAGAGCCACTTGGCGGCCAAATCGCCGAGGCCCAGGACGAGCAGGTTGAACAGACTTTGGGC
>CAMAVC010000015.1 GCA_945861585.1 Planctomicrobium piriforme | reverse complement strand
CCGCCCTCCAGGCTTCGGCTCACTCGGACCTGCCTGCGCTCCGGCATCCATGCCTGCGCTGGTCAGCTACGCCGGCGAGCGGGACACGGGGGAGCCCGAAGCCTCCTCAACGAAAGCCCGAGGCGTAAGCCGAGAGGATGCCCCGGTGGCAAAACACGACGCGGATTCCCTTCGGCTCACGCCTCGGGCTTCCAGACGGGGAGGCGAGGGGTTACCCCGAGCCGGCTTGGGCGTGTTGGGTTGCTGGGGAACGTGCCGCGTGCTTCAGTAGGTCTTGCCGAGCGAGGCCTGGGCGGCGGCGAGGCGGGCCACCGGCAGGCGGAACGGCGAGCAGCTCACGTAGTCGAGGCCCACGTGGTGGCAGAACAAGACGGAGTGGGGATCGCCGCCGTGTTCGCCGCAGATGCCGAGCTTGATGTCCTTGCGGGTCTTGCGGCCCTTCTCGACGGCCACCTTCATCAGCTGGCCCACGCCCGAGACGTCGATCGAGGCGAACGGGTTGGCCTTGAAGATGCCGGCGTCGGTGTACTTCTGGAGGAACGACCCCATGTCGTCGCGGCTCATGCCGAGGCAGGTCTGCGTGAGGTCGTTGGTGCCGAACGAGAAGAACTCGGCCGTCTCGGCGATCTCGTCGGCCGTGAGGGCGCCGCGCGGGATCTCGATCATCGTACCGACGAGATACTTGATCTTCTGCCCGGTCTCCTTCTGCACCTGCTCGGCGACGGCGTGCACGATCTCCACCTGATTGTCGAGCTCCTTCTTGAAGCCGACGAGCGGGATCATGATCTCGGGCTTCACCTTGATGCCCTCTTTCTGCACCTTCGCCGCGGCCTCGAACACGGCCCGGGCCTGCATTTCCGAGATTTCGGGATAGCTCACGCCGAGGCGGCAGCCGCGGTGGCCGAGCATCGGGTTGAACTCGTGCAGGGCATGAACGCGGGCCTTCACCGTCTCGACCGGCAGCCGGAGCTTGGCGGCGAGGTCGGCCTGGGCCTTGTCGTCGTGGGGCACGAACTCGTGCAGCGGCGGGTCGAGGAAGCGGATCGTGGCCGGGCGGCCATCGAGCGCCCGGAAGATGCCCTCGAAATCCTCCCGCTGGTAGGGCAGGAGCTTGGCGAGGGCCTCGCGCCGGGCCTCGATCGAGTCGGCAAGGATCATCTCGCGCATCGCGTCGATCCGGTCGCCTTCGAAGAACATGTGCTCCGTGCGGGTCAGGCCGATCCCTTCAGCCCCAAACGCGATCGCATGGCGGACCTGTTCCGGCGTGTCGGCGTTGGTGCGGATGCCGAGCGTGCGGTGCTTGTCGGCGAGCTTCATGATGAAGTCGTAATACTGAAACACCTCCGAGTCGGCCGGCTTCATCGTCTGAGCGATCAGCACCTGCTTGAGCTCGCTGTCGGCCGTCTTGATGGCCCCTGAGAAGACCTCGCCCGTCGAGCCGTTGATCGAGATCGCGTCGCCTTCGCGGAGCGTCTGCCCGCCGCAGGTGAGCGTGCCCTTGGCGTAGTCGATCTGGATCGCGCCCGCACCGGCCACGCACACCTTGCCCATTTGCCGGGCCACGAGCGCCGCGTGGCTCGAGACACCGCCGCGGCTGGTGAGGATGCCCTCGGCGGCGATCATGCCGCGGAGATCCTCCGGGCTCGTTTCGACACGCGCGAGCACGACCTTCTTGCCGGCATGGGCCAGCTCTTCGGCCTTGGCCGCAGTGAACACGAGCTGGCCGGTGGCCGCGCCCGGGCCGGCAGGCAGGCCGGAGGTCATCAGCCGGCTGCTCGTGCGGGCCGCTTCGTAGTCGTGGCGGTCGAAGATCGGAGCCAGCAGTTGCGACAGCGCGTCGGGGTCGGCCGACTGGATCGCGTGCTCCGGCGACATCAGCTTCTGCTTCACCATGTCGTGGGCGATCTTCACGTACGCCAGCGCCGTCCGCTTGCCGTGCCGCGTCTGCAGCATGTAGAGCTTTTTCTTCTCGACCGTGAACTCGAAGTCCTGCACGTCGCCAAACTTCTTTTCGAGCGTCTGGCGGACTTTTTCCAGCTGCTTGTAGGTGCCGGCAAACATCGGGTCGTGCTTCATCTCGGCGACCGGCTTCGGCGTGCGCACGCCGGCCACGACGTCTTCGCCCTGGGCGTTGACGAGGTATTCGCCGTAGAAGACGTCTTCGCCTGTGGCGGGGTCGCGCGTGAAGGCCACGCCCGTCGCACAGTCATCGCCCATGTTGCCGAACACCATGCTCTGCACGTTCACCGCGGTGCCCCACTCGTCGGGGATCTTGTACTTGCGGCGGTAGAGGATGGCCCGCTCGTTCATCCAGCTGCCGAACACGGCGCCCACGGCGCCCAGGAGCTGCTCGAACGGATCCTGCGGGAAGCTCTTGCCGGTGCGCTCCTTGATGAGTTGGAGATACCGCTTGATGAGCTCGCGGAGGTGGGAGTCGGTGAGGTCGGTGTCTTCGTGGATGCCGAGTTGGTGCTTGAGACCCTCCATCGTCTCTTCGAAGGGGTCGTGCTCGTTCTCGTGCCGCTTCTGCACGCCCATCACCACGTCGCCATACATCTGGATGAAGCGGCGGTAGGAGTCGTAGGCGAACCGCGGGTTGCCGGTGGCCTCGGCCAGGCCCTTCACCGTCTCGTCGTTGAGGCCGAGATTGAGGATCGTGTCCATCATGCCCGGCATGCTGTCGCGGGCGCCGCTCCGCACGCTCACGAGCAGGGCCTTGCCAGAATCGCCAAACTTCCGCCCCGTCTCCTTCTCCATGAGCTTCATGGCGGAGGCGACCTCATCCTCGAGGCCCTTGGGAAACTTTTTCTTGTTGTGGTAGTAGTCGATGCAGACCTGGGTCGTGATCGTGAAGCCCGGGGGCACCGGCAGGCCAATCTTCGTCATCTGGGCGAGGTTCGCTCCCTTGCCGCCCAGAAGGGCCTTCATCGTGCCGTCGCCGTCGCACCGCTTGTCCCCGAAGTAGTAGATCATTCGCCCGGACTTCCCGGCCTTGCCCTCGGGCTTGGAGGACTTCTTCGCGGCAGACTTCTTCTTGAGCGAGGTGGCCATAGGCTGTGGAGAAACCTTTCCAGAAGGGGGGGCGGACAACGGGCGGCTTTTCATCGGAAAACTCGCCAGAATCTACGTTCGGGGCCGGGCGCCGTCAACGAGCGGCTAATCGTGCTTGCCGAGCCATGCATCCTTGATCCGGTCGAGCGTGTCGTCTTCGCGCATCCGCAGAATCGCGGTGTTGAGGTCTTCTCGCAACGGGCTGCCGGCCGTCAGGGCGATGCCGTAGTCGAACGACTCGAAAATCGGCCCGACCAGGCGGATGTCGTGCCGGTTGGCCTGCGAGGTCAGGAACATGAGTTGTTGGTTATCGGCCACGACGGCCTCCACCATGCCGAACTGGAGGGCGTCGAGCGCCTCGTGGATGGTCTGGAACTCCTGGGCGATCCCGCCCCGTTGCCGGACCAGGGGCACGGTCACGCCTCCAGCCTGACAGCCGACCGTGCGGCCGGCGAGGTCGCGCGGGCCGTGGATCGCACCGGTGACCCGCTCTGCCGTCATCGTGGCGGTGAGCGCGCTCGTGAAGGCGGCGACGAGCACGATGCCGCCGATCATCCACCCGAAGGCGATCGCGCGACCGAGCGCGGTGTCGACGTGCTTGTCGTCGCAGCCACCGGTGACGATCGTCGAGGCGACCCACCACGTGGCCTCCCAGACACCCCGCGGATAGCTGGGCGGAAACGACTGCTCGTTGTGGCGGCGCTCGAACCACCAGAGCAGATGCCCCGACAGCAGGGCCAGCCCGAGTCCGACCCCCAGGAGTTCGAGCAATTTCCACGACAGCAGCGACTCAAGCGCCGACAGGAAGCCCGTGCTCTCGCGCTGTCGCACTGCGATCCGCATCCCGGAATGGAAGATCGAGTGCGTGAGATCGAGCACTTTCTCGCGCTCTTCGGTGATCGCCATCGGCCCGAGGGCCACGTCGGCACGGCCTGCAGGCAGGCACTCCATCAGCTGGGTGAACGTGCCTTCGCGCACGAAATCGGTCGCCACGCCGAGCCGGCGGGCAAGATCCTCCCAGACGTCGATCATCATGCCGGTGGGCTGGGCGCCGGTCCACTCGACCGCCGCGGCCAGCGGCGTGACCGCCACCCTCAGCCGCTTCGGAGCCTCCGGAGTGGCGGCCAGCTCGGCCGCGGGGAGATGGCAGGCAACGGCCACGAGTATCAGGGCGATCGTGGGTCCGGGCGTGTGTCGTGTCATCGTGGGTGCTCCATCAGGCGGTTCCAGGGTCGAACGCCGATCGCGACGAGCCCGCTCCCGATCGCGACGGCCGCTGCTGCGGCGACGATGATCGACTGCGGCAGCATGGCGGCCGATGATGCGCCCGTCTCGATGGCCTCTGCCAGGTCGGGCATGTCGCCGGCGAACGCCAGGATCACGATGGGCATGCTGTTGTGCGCGAGATGGCAGGCGATGGCCGGCCAGAGGCTGCCCGTGAGGGCCACGAGCACCCCGAGCACGAGCCCGAGCAAGAACGTCTGCGGCATGCGTTCGGGGAGAAGGTGAAAGAGCGCGAACGCCGCCGCCTGTACGACGATGGCCGTCCAGAGCCGCTGCCGGGTGCGGGCGTGGCCGACAAATCCCGCCAAGACCCAGCCGCGAAAGAGAAGCTCTTCGCACACCGCCGGCACGAGGGCGATGAGCGCCCAGGCGAGCCAGCGGGGCTGGTCCTGGATGAGCGCCACAAGCCGAGATGACAACTGCCGGGCCTCGGCGGAGGTCGTCCCGCCCTGCCAGGCGAGGAGCGCCGCCGCCCCGAGGAGAAACAGCCCGCCGCCGAGCAGGACCGCCCCCAGCATCACGCTGGCGGATCGCGCCGCACGGTCAGCGCCGCCGACCGCCGGCCAGCGCCAGGAAAACGTTTCCCGCAGGTCGACCCGCTGCCACCAGCCGACGAGTGCCAGCGGCACGAGCACGGCGAGCACCTGCTGCACCGGGATCGCCCAGCGCAGGTCGTTCGGGACGAGCCCCTGTGAATACCACAGGCCGGCGAAGCCGGCGACGAGCGGCAGAAGGGCCTGCACCGCGTTCGGCCGGCGCCGACGTGCGGGGCGATGCAGCGGCGTGCCGGCGACGTCGGGGCCACGAAACAAAACGTCTTCATCGGCGAGCGTCAGGGCCGTGAGCTGCAGAAGCAGCCACGTGACCGCGAGCGAGGAGAGGAGCGACACGGCGACCGCCAGCGCGAGCACCAGGCCACCGCTCGGCTCCTCCGCGCCGGTGCCCAGCGCGGAGCGGGCCACGACCACCTGTCCGGCGAAGGGAATGGCCGCGAAGAGCGGGCCGGTGCGCACGCCGGGCAGGAGCGCGCTGCCGGCGACGGCGCTCACGAGCAGGATCACCGGAGTGAGCGTGTTTTGGGCTTCCTTGCCGCTCTTCGAGGCGGTCGTGACGGCCAGGCAGGTGGCGGCCGCGACGGCTGCCATGCCGCAGAAGGCGACGATCGTGGCGATCGACGCCTGAGCGAGGGCTCCCTCGGGGAGGGCTGCCACCACTCCCTGCGGCAGGTAGCGGACCGCCACGGCCGCCGTCGCGGCGATCGACATGACGTTGGCCACGAGGGTCGCGAGGGTGATCGCAAGCACACCCAGAAACTTCCCAAGCACGATGTCACTGATCCGGCAGGGGGCGATGAGGAGCGTCTCGATCGTCCCCCGTTCCTTCTCGCCGGCGATGGCGTCGATGGCCGGATAAAACGCGCCCGTCAGGGTGAGCACGGTGAGGAGCACGAGCATGCCGCCGGCAAGCGTGGAAACGACGTTGTGCTCCATGGGGGGCGGCCCGCCGGCCGGGTCTCCTTCGAAGGCCACATCGAGCGGTTCGAGCAGCGTGGTTGGCAGGCCCGCTGCCGTCACCCGGCCGCGGGTCACGTCGCGGCCGAGCGTGCGCATGAATGCCAAGAACTGTTCGCGGAGGGTGACGTTCGCGGGCTGTCTGGCGGAGACCCGCGCCCGGATAGGCACGGTCTGTTGCGCCTGGAGCGCCGCCAGCAGGCCCGGCTGCGTGACGATCCACAGGTCGATGGCACCACGATCGAGGAGCGACTCGGCGTCGGCTTTCGAGACGTCGGCGAGGGCCACGTCGGCGGGCCAGCCGGTTCGTTCATTCCGGGGCGTCGTCTCGAGCGTGCGCTGCACCAGGGCCGCGAACAGGGCGGCATCCGGCCCCGACAGGCCCACGCGGATGGGGGCGGGCGCCGTGCGGGCGTCGATCTCCTGCGTGGCCGTGCGGAGGCCGAGCGCCGTCGCCAGGGCGAGGATCGGGTAGGTCGCCATCGGGAGCAGCAGCGTGATCACGAGCGTCCGCCGGTCGCGGACGAATTCGAGCAGATCGCGGCGCGCGATCGCGAGCGCTGCCACCAGGGACGACGGCTGGCCGCGGGGGGTCATGGCTGGAGTTCCGAATGGGCCGCACCGGTGCGGATGGCGGCAAAAAACACCTCTTCGAGTTCTCCGTCGCGGCCGGGGATCCAGTCGGCGACGAGGCTCTCTCGGGTGCCTGTCGCCACGACGCTGCCATCGTGGATGATCACGAACCGGTCACAGCGATTTTCAATCTCGTGCAGGCGGTGGGTGGACAGCAGAATCGCATGCCCTTCCGCCCGGAGCCGCGCGAGCAGATCGAGCAGGTCGCGGGCCCCGATCACGTCGAGCGCGTTCGTCGGCTCGTCGAGCACGAGCGCCGGCGGGTCGTGGACCAGGGCCCTGCCGAGCGAAACGCGCTGCCGCTGTCCGGATGAGAGCCGGCCGGCAGGACGATCAGCGCAGCCGGTGAGATCGAGCTGTTCGAGCAGCGTGGCGACGCGATCCGGCAGCGTCTCGTCGGGCAGGCCGTGCAGGCGGCCGAACGACGCGAAGATCTCGCGGGCCGAGAGCCGGTCGGCCACGCCGGTGGTCGCCGACACGTAGCCCAGTCGGCGGCGCACGCCGACCGGGTCGTCGCGAATGTCGCAGCCTGCGACCCGGGCCGTGCCGGAGGTCGGCTTGAGCAGCGTGGCGAGCATCCGGAGCGTCGTGGTCTTGCCGGCCCCGTTGGCTCCGAGCAGCCCGACCATCTCGCCCGCCTCGACCGTGAACGACACGCCGTTCACCGCCCGGACCACGGTGCCGTCGCTGGCGTGGTAGTGCTTCACCAGCCCGGCCACGTCGATCACAGGCTCTGGCGGCACGCTACTGCTCCATGACCTCGGCTTCCTTCGCCTTGGCGAGGTCGCCCACCTTGGCCTCGTACTTCTTGGTGAGATCCTGCACCTTCTCGTGCGTCAGGTCGCGCTCGTCTTCGGTGAGCGTGCCCGCTTCCTGTTCGGTGTCGGCTGCTTTGTTGCCGTCGCGGCGCACGTTGCGGATCGCCACGCGGGCTTCCTCGGCCAGCTCCTTGATCCGGGCCGTCATCTTCTTGCGGACGTCGGTGGAGAGCGCGGGGATCGTGATCCGGATCAGCCGGCCGTCGCTCTGCGGGTTCAAGCCCAGGTCGGCGGCCTGGATCGCCTTTTCGATGTCCTTGATCGTGCCCGGATCAAACGGGCGGACCACGATCTGGTTCGGCTCCGGAGCGCCGACGCTCGCCAGCGCCTTGATGGGGGTGGGCGAGCCATAGACCTCGACTTTGAGCGAGTCGACGAGACCGGGATTCGCGCGGCCGGTGCGGATGCCCGTCAGCGCGTGGCGGAACACGTCGGCCGCCTTTTCCATCCGTTCCTCGGCATCGAGCAGGATATCGTCGGCGGGCATCGTGAATCTCCGGATGGCTGCTGGGTGAGGCAATCAATTCTGGCAGGAGCGGTGCGCCACCGGCAAGCGGGGCGTGTTCAGCCCACGATCACCGTCGGCCGATTGTCGGGATCAGGAATCGCCTTGTCGAGCAGATCGACCACCCGGTTGGGAATATCGCCCTGCCCGAACAGGACATAGTCGAGCGCGAGCTTGAGGCTGCCCCCCTTGCTCCACCCGAAGATGATGTCGAGCGGCGCGCCGCCCTTCGTCATCTCCATCGCCACCTGGGCGATCGTGTGGGAGACCGACACGACGTCTTTGGTCACGATCACGAACCGTGTGCCCTCCTGGCGGGCCGAGACGATCGGGGCGTTCTGGAATTCGCTCACGTCTCCGTAATGGACCTCGAGGAAGACCAGCGGCACCGTCTCCGGAATCCGGTGTTTGCGCCGAATCTCCGCCTCCTTGTCGGCGAGCGACCGGCTGCCGGGCCGATGGGGCACGAGCACGCGGAAAGCCCCCTCGAGCAGGATGTCGGTCCAGAGCATGCGGTCGGCATCGTTGGCGAAGCGAAACTCCTTGAGCCGTAGTTCATCACTTCGCCAGAACCGCGACGTGAACGAGATCGCCATCACGCAGCCGATGAAGATCGAGGCGATGATGATGCCGTCGGGCCGCTCCATGATGTTGGCGATCGTGGTGTACACGAAGACGAGCGTGATCAGGCCGAATCCGACACGCTGGGCCTGAAGGGCGAGCCCGTGGTGCGGTTGGGGCGTGCGGCGCAGCTCGTGCACGAACGACGCGATGCAGGCGCTCGTCATGAGCACGAGCACGCCGGTGGCATAGGCGCCGCCCTGGGCCGAAACGTCGGCCCGAAAGGCGAGCGTGACGAGCAGGTTGATCACCGTGAAGGCGATCACGAGCGGCCGATACGCCCCCGCCCATTCCGGCGCCATGCCGTAGCGGGGCAGATACCGGGGCACCATGTTGAGCAGCCCACCCATCGCCGAGGCCCCGGCAAACCACAGGATCAGGATCGTGCTCACGTCGTAGACGGTGCCGAACACGCGGCCGAAGAGTGGGCAGATCGGATGCGGGCTCTCGCCGTGGGCGAGGTAGGCGAGCGCCCGGTCCATCGCCTTGCCCTTCACCGGCTCGAGCCGCAGCTCCTCCGCCGGGATGAGCGTGTTGGTGCCGGTCACGAGCGACGAGCCGATGAGGAAGAACGACATGATCAGCGCCGCCACGAGCAGGAGCTTTCGCGTGTTGGCGATCCGGGCCGCCGCGTCGCTCGGGTCGGCGTCGGTGCCCTTCACCAGGTGAATGTGCAGCACGCCTGTCTCGAAGCCCGAGAGCCCGAGAGCGAGCTTCGGGAACACGAGCAGCGCGATCCCTATCGCCACCAGCGGCCCGCTGCCCGAGAGCGGGGCGTGCTCGAGGTGGTAGCGGCCCGATGTGATCTCGCCGACCCAATGCGGCAGGAGCGTCGGGTGGCCGACGAGATACACGAGCCCGGCGACGACGACCACGAACGAGAGCCCGAGGAAGGCGATCACGAGCACGGTCGCCAGGCCGACGACCTCGCCGTAGCCCTTCAGGAACATCGCGCCGAGCATCACCAGCAGAAACATCGTGACCGCCATCTGGCCCTGCATCCACGCAGGCACGTGACCGGCGTAGAGAGGGTTGCTGATGAGATGGGCTGCCGCGTCGGCAGCCGAGAGGGTCTTCGTGATCACGAAGTCGGTGGCCGCGAAGCCGATCAGCACGAGCACCACGAGCTTCGCCCCCCAGCCGCGAAACATCCGCTCGATCATCCCGATCGAGCCCACGCCGTCGGGTGTCTCGCCGGCCACGTGCCGGTAGATCGGCAGCGCCCCGAAGAGCGTCACGAGCACGAGCACGAGCGTGGCCAGCGGAGCGAGCGTGCCCGCCCCCTCGAAGGCGATCGACGGCTGGTAGCCGAGGGTGCTGAAGTAGTCGACGCCGCACAGGCACATGATCAGCGGCCACGCATAGTGGCGGTGATCATGGGACGAATGGCTCACGTATGGCTCCTGATGACGACTGCCGGCGGTCGCACGGTGCGACTACTGCCAGGCCGGCAGTTCGATCCGGCGTTCGCGGGCCCGCTGCCGGAGGGCGTCATAATAGCGTTCGAGCAGTTGCCGCTGGGCGGCCTTCTCCGCCGCCGTCGCGCCGCCGCCCGCCTGGGACGCGGGAGGCGTTGTTTTGGGCTTGCGTGGCCGGCGGCCGTCCTTGCTCGACGCCTTGGGGTTCACCGCAAACCGCAGTTCCTTGTAGGTGAGCGTGCGGTCGATGCTGCGGTCGAGGATCGACCGTCGTTCGTCTGGCTTGGCGGCGAAGTAGGCCTCGATGTCGGCTGCCCGGGCGCGCTGCCACTCCGCTTCGAGTGTCTGCTGCACCTGCTTCAATTCGGCGGGGTCCATCCGATCGACGTTGCGAATGATCTCGTCGACGGCCCGCTTGCCGGCCCGTCCGGAAGCGTCGCCGGCCAGCAGCGCGCGCTCCATCGCGAGCGTCTTGTCGACCAGATCGTCGCCGCGCGACAGCCAGAGCCAGCCGAGCAGACAGGCGGTGGCGAGCCCGAGCACGGTTGCCACGATGGCAGTGCGATTGCCGCCGGGTTGCTTGGCAGGTGCGGCCGGGCGTGCATGGGGGCGGGCTGTGCGTGTCATGTGCCACCAGCGCTGTCGTCGGCGGGTGCGGTGGGATCGTTGCCGTCGGCGATCGTGCAGTACCAACGTAGGACGTCGGAGTCGGTCTCGTTGGAGATCGCTTCGACGTGGCCGTCGAGAAACACGAAGTTGGTAATCCCCGGATGGCGGCTGCCGAATTTACGGCTACTCGTGTCGTCGGGAAACGATGCCAGCCCCCGGAGCGTGTCGCGAAACTGCGTGGTCGGCGTGTCGGCGGCGAAGAAGGCCGTGTCGCCTTGGTTGTAATGGACCATGTCCGCAGCCCACGAGGCCTGCGGCGGCGGGATATGTCGTTCGCCGATGGCGAACGTCTTGCTCAGGCCGTCGGTGACCTGCGCGGCCTTGATCCGCGAAAAGGTATGGATCGGCCCGGCATAGAGCGCGACGTTCCGCGGGTCGGCCGATTCGTCGCCATCGTAGGTGTCGGTGGACGAATAGGTGTAGTAGGCGCCCGCATTCGCAGCGTAGTCGCCCCCGGCGGCGACGCCGGTGCCGCCACTCGGTGGAACGCCGTTGTTGTCGTCGAAGTTGCGGTCGCTTGCCGGAGCTCGACGGCTGGGGCAGTAGTAGCCGGCCACCGGCGTGCGCATCGCCCGGGAGTTGGCGGCGTCGTACACCGTCGCGTTTGGCACGTAGGCGTCGAAGATTGACTGCTGCTCCATGAAGGGCAGCAGCCGGAAGGCCCACGAATAGGCTTCGCGGAGCCGCGGGGGATCGCCCTCGGGAACGCCGCCCGGGCTGCGGGTGTCGCGACCCTTGGGAAATACCTTCTTGACTCCCTCGTGGTTGGCGACGGCCAGGCCCACCTGCTTGAGATGGTTCGTGCACGAACTGCGGCGGGCCGCCTCGCGGGCAGCCTGTACGGCCGGGAGCAAGAGCCCGATGAGCACGCCGATGATCGCGATCACGACGAGCAGTTCGACGAGCGTGAAGCCCGTCGGCGGGGCGGAAGCAGAGCGACGCATGGCTCGCATGGGAGGGTGCCCTCGGGGGGAGGAAGGATCCGGGCAAGCGCGAGATCATCAGATTTTCCGACGCCATCGCCGCCGCGTCAAGCGATTGGCGGACACCGTTTTCGGGCTATTTTTGGCCTTATTCGCGGCGGCCGCTCACGAGCGTGCCCACCCGCTCGCCCGCCACCGCCCGTTCGATGTTCCCCTCCTTGCGGTAGTTGAACACCAGGATCGGCATCGCGTGCTCCATGCACTGCGAGATGGCGGTTGCATCCATCACGCGCAGGTTTTGCTCGCGCATCTGCTGGTAGGTCAGGTCGCGGTAGAGGATTGCGTGCGGATTTTTCTCGGGGTCGTCGGAGTAGACGCCGTCGACGCGCGTGGCCTTCATGAGGATGTCGGCTTCCAGTTCGAGCGCCCGCTGGGCGGCGGCGGTGTCGGTCGTCACGAAGGGGCTGCCCGTACCGGCTGCGAGGATCACGATCCGGCCCTTCTCGAGGTGCCGCCGCGCACGGCGGCGGATGTAGGGCTCGGCCACGCCGTCCATGCGAATCGCCGTCATGAGCCGCGTCTGGGCGCCGAGACTCTCGAGCGCGTCCTGGAGCGCGAGACCGTTGATCACGGTCGCGAGCATGCCCATCGAGTGGGCCGTCGCCTGCTGCACGCCCGCGTTGCCCGACGTGAACGACGCACCGCGGAGAATGTTGCCGCCGCCGATCACGACGGCCAACTGCACGCCCCGGGCCGCAGCTTGGCAGGTCTGCCGGGCGACGTGGAGCACCTCCTCCATCGAGATGCCACGCTCACCGGGGCGCACGAAGCTCTCGCCGGAGAGTTTCAGGAGCACGCGCTTATACGGCGTGGTTTCCACGGACATACTCCCGGGTTCGGAACGTTCAGCGGCCACAGGTCCGCTGCAACGAGCCGCATGGACGCCGCGGGCAGCTAGCGACCTAACTGCCAGTTGTGCATCGACTTGACCTCGAGCCCGGCCGCCTTCGCGACTTGGCCGACCGTCTGCTTGTCGTCCTTCACGAACGGCTGCTCGAGCAGCACGCACTGGCTGAAGAAGTTGCGCAGTCGGCCCTCGATCATCTTGGCGATGATGTTCTCGGGCTTTCCCTCGCCGCGGGCCGCCTCGGTGAGAATCTCACGCTCTTTCGCCACGGCTGCGGGATCGAGTTCCTCTTTCGTCACTGCCTGCGGCGCGAGCGCTACGACGTGCATGGCGATTTCCTTCGCGGTGGTGGCCGCTTCGGGCGTGGCCGCCTTCCCGGCCACTTCGACGAGCGCGGCCTTCGAGCCGTCATGATGGGCGTAGCCGCCGCAGGGTGCGTCGATTCTGCAGATCCGCGAAAGGTCGAACACCTCGCGCATCCGGTTGAAGAGGTCGTCTTTGAGTTCGCCGAGCGTCTTGTCGGGATGGGCCTGGCTCTTCTGGACCAGCAGGTCGGCCGGGGACTTCGCCCCGGGCCCGATGGCCAGCGTCTTGGCGATGTCGTTGGCGAGATTCTTGAAATCGTCGCTGTTCGCGACCGGGGCGCTCTCGCACTTGAGCTCGATCATCGCGCCGACACCCTTCGCAGGATCGGTGTAGACGGCGAGCCGGCCGGTCGACATCTCGCGGTCGGCCCGCATCGCCTGGGTCTTGATCCCCTGCTTGCGCAGCCACTCGACGGCCTGCTCCGTGTTGCCGCCGCATTCCTGGAGCGCCTTCTTGCACTCCATCATCGGGAGGCCCGTCTTGTCGCGGAGGGCCATCACTGCAGCTGCTGTAATCTCTGCCATGGGTTACTCCTGTGGCTGGTGTGCTGTGGCTGGCATCCCTTCGGCTTACGCCTCGGGCTTCCCGAGCCCCGCGTCGCTTCCGAAACGGCGTCAGACTTTGGGGGGCTTGGGAACGGCGCGCTTGGCTGTCGCCCGCGGCTTGGGGCCGGGCTTGCCCGATCCGTCACCTGCATCGGCGCCTTCGGCGGCCACCTGAGCCTCGGCCGCCACCTGCGACTTGCCTTCGAGGATCGCGTCGGCCAGTCGAGCTGAAACGAGCTCGATCGAGCGGATCGAATCGTCGTTGCCGGGGATCGGCAGGTCGACGAGGTCGGGATCGCAGTCGGTGTCGATGAGGGCCACCGTCGTGATGCCCATCTTGCGGGCCTCGTTGACGGCGTTCTTTTCCTTCTTGGGATCGAACACCACGAGGCATTCCGGCAGGCGGGCCAGTGTGCGGATGCCGCCGAGATTCCGCTCCATCTTGCGGAACTCACGGCGGAGCGACGACTGCATCTTCTTGGAATAGGCGCCGAACTCGTCCGACGGCATGAGCTTCTCGAGTTCCTCGAGCCGGGCGAGCCGATTGCGGATCGTGCGGAAGTTGGTGAGCGTGCCTCCGAGCCAGCGATCACTGACATACGGCATGCCGCAGCGGGCGGCCTCGCGGGCCACGGCCTCGGCCCCCTGCCGCTTGGTGCCCACGAACAGCACGAGGCTGCCCGAGGCGGCCACCTGCTTGAGGTACTTGCGGGCCCGGAGCAGACCGCGGATCGTCTCCCGGACGTCGATGATGTGGATGAGGTTCTTGCGGCCGTGGATATACGGCTTCATCTTCGGGTTCCACCGACTGGCACGGTGGCCGAAGTGCACGCCAGCTTCAATCAACTCTTGGGCCAAGACGTTCGACACGCGTAGTACGCTCGCAGGAGGAAAGGGAACGGGGACGACGGAGCACCGCAAACTATCGGCTTTTTCCACCCCCTGTCAACGCACGACCGGCATCCCCGGCGCAGGCGTCAAACCCGGCCCGCGCGGGGCTCTGAGACGCCACGGCCGGGCCTTCCGCCGCTTGAATCGGCCTCTCGGCCCCAACTAGACTCGCCGATTCGCCATTGCAGCCCCTTCCACCCCGCTGTCCCCCCCGAGCCCGCCGCCCATGCGACACGTCCTCTCCGCCACCGTCCAGAACGTTCCCGGCGTGCTGGCCCACGTGTCCGGCATGCTCGCCTCGCGTGGCTACAACATCGACAGTCTGGCCGTGGGCGAGACCGAAGACCGCGGCTTCTCACGGATGACGTTCGTGCTCCGCGGCGATGACCGCGTGCTCGATCAGGTGCGGAGGCAGCTCGAGAAGATCGTCACCGTCGTGCGAGTCGACGACATCAGCTCGCGGAACTACGTGGAGCGCGATCTGGCCCTCATTAAGGTGGCGGCGCCGGCCGGCCCGGCGCGCACCGAAGTGAAGGAACTCGCGGAGATTTTCCGCGGCCGCGTGGTCGACGTGGCCGCCGACAGCGTGATCGTCGAGATCTCCGGCACCGAAAAGAAGATCGAGGGCTTCGTCGAACTGATGCGGTCGTTCGGCATCCTCGAACTCGTGCGCACCGGCCGGATCGCGATGGTCCGCGGCAGCGCCCCCACCCGCGAGCTCACCGAGGCCGCCGACGGTGCTCGCCCGGCCGATTCGGCCTCGGCCCGTGAATCGCTGGCCTGACGCCCGTCTCTCTCGCTCATCGAACCCCGACCCCTCGAACCCCCTGGAGTGATCCCTTGGCAGCGACGATCTACTACGACTCGGATGCAGACCTGAAGGCCCTCGAAGGCAAGACCATCGCCATCATCGGCTACGGCAGCCAGGGCCACGCCCAGGCCCAGAACCTTCGCGACAGCGGACTCAAGGTCGTCGTGGCCCAGCGTCCGGGCGGTCCGAACTACGACCTCGCCAAGAAGCATGGCTTCGAGCCGATGAGCGTCGAAGACGCCGTCAAGCAGGCCGACGTGATCAACATCCTCTTGCCCGACGAACTTCAGGGCGACGTCTACAAGACGTCGATCAAGCCGAACCTCAAGAAGGGCGCCATCCTGATGGCGAGCCACGGCTTCAACTTCCACTTCGGGCAGGTGGAGCCCCCGGCGGGCCACGACATCCTGCTCGTGGCACCCAAGGGCCCCGGGCACCTCGTCCGCAGCGAATACGTGAAGGGGGGCGGCGTGCCCTGCCTGATCGCGCTGGGGCCGAACGCCGCGCCCGAAACGAAGAAGATCGGCCTCGCCTATGCGAAGGGCATCGGCGGCACCCGCGGCGGCGTGATCGAGACGACGATCGCGGAGGAGACCGAGACCGATCTCTTCGGTGAGCAGGCGGTGCTCTGCGGCGGAGTCTCGGAGCTGATCAAGGCCGGCTTCGACACGCTCGTCGAGGCGGGCTATCAGCCGGAGATGGCCTACTTCGAGTGCCTCCACGAGATGAAGCTGATCGTCGATCTCTTCTATCAGGGCGGCCTCGAATACATGCGCTACAGCGTGTCGAACACCGCCGAATACGGCGACTACACCCGCGGCAAGCGGATCATCACCGACGAGACCCGCAAGGAGATGAAGAAGATCCTCGAGGAGATCCGCTCGGGCGAATTCGCCCGTGACTGGATTCTCGAGAACCGGGGCGGCGCGGCGATGTTCAAGAGCACGCGGCGCCGTGAACGCGAGCACAAGCTCACGGAGACCGGCCGTCGGCTGCGCAAGATGATGAAATGGATCGACAGTAAGGAGGTTTGATGACTCCTGAAGAATACGAATCGCGACAGCTCTATGAGCAGCTTCAGCCGGGCGACCGGGTGGAGGTGATCCACGGTGTCACCGTCGGCTCGAGTGCGAAGTGGACCACGACGACGATCGGCAAGGTGCTGCGCACGGAGCGCCGCCGGCACGGCCTACACTTTCGCCGCAACCCCGACGACAAGGTCTACAGCGACGTCGTGATCCTCGCCCGCGACGACGGCGAACTCACCACGGTCACGGTCGACGAGTACACGCGGCTGCGCCGGGTGTAATCCCGGATGCCCCGTGTGCGCGGGGTTTCAGGAAGCCCGAGGCGTGAGCCGAAGGGAATACGCGTGGCGTCGGGCCACCGGGGCATCCTCTCGGCTCACGCCTCGGGCTTCCTGTGTTTGATGAGGTACGGGGTAACCCCGAGCCGGCGCGCATCCAACGCAGTTCGGCTGTCGATGCCGGCGAGACCGCATCACGGCACGCGGGCGATCACGCACTTGAGGTACTCCCCCTCGAGGCAGCTCGCGCTCACCGGATGGTCGGGCGCGGCGCCGCGGCATTCGAGGAGTTGGATCGGCCGGCGGCCGCGCTGGGCGACGCCGGCGAGCATCTGGAGAAAGTCCTCGCGAGAGACGGATCCCGAGCAGGAGCAGGTGACGAGGATCCCGCCCGGCTCCAGGAGCCCCAGGGCGGCGCGGTTGATCCGGTGGTAGGCCCGCAGGGCATCGTCGAGCGAGGCGCGGCTCCGGGCGAACTTCGGCGGGTCGAGCACGACCATGCCAAAGCGCTCGCCGGCGGCGAGCAGCGCATCGAGCTTCTCGAAGGCGTCGGCTGTTTCCACGGCTACGTTCGCCGCGCCGTTCAAGTCGGCATTGGCTTTGGCGAGCGTCGCCGCCTTCGCGCTCGAGTCGACGGCGAGCACGCTCGCGGCCCGGCCGGCGACCGCGCAGGCCACGGAAAACCCGCCGGAGTAGCAAAACATGTCGAGCACGCGCCGGCCCTGGGCATAGCGGGCGGCTGCGTGGCGGTTGTCCCGCTGGTCGAGGTAATAGCCCGTCTTCTGTCCCTCGGCGAGGTCGATGCCGAATCGCAGGCCGTGCTCGTGGACGAAGATCGGGCCGGCAGGTGCCGAGCCGCGCACGAGGCGGTCGGCCAGATGCAGGCCTTCGAGCTTCGCGAGGCCCCGCTCGGCGCCGCGAAGCAGGATGCCCCTCGGGGCCACGAGCGTCTGGAGCGTGTCGCAGATCGTGTCGAGCCGGCTGGCCATCGCGAGGGCCGTCACCTGCACGGCGAGATAGTCGCCGTAGCGGTCGACGATCAGCCCCGAGAGGTCGTCACCCTCGCTGTTCACGAGCCTTGCTGCGCCTGCCGGATCATCGAGGCCGAGCGTGCGTCGCAGGCGGACGGCCGCCTCGATCCGGGCCTGCCAGAGCGCGTCGTCGAGCTTCGTGGCCGCGTCGAAGGCGTAGAGCCGCACACGGAGCCGGCTCGTGGAGTTCCAGAGGCCGCGGCCCACGAACTGCCCGTCGTGCGTGGCGAGATCCACGACGGCGCCGTCGGCAGGGGCGCCGTCGACCCGCAGCACGGCCGAATCGAGCACCCACGGATGGCGGCCGAAGAAGGGCCGCGCCCGCTTGGGCTTGAGGACGATCGTCGCGGTCGGCAGTCCCTCGCCGGTGTCGACGTGCGGCACCGCGTCAGGCATGCACGACCTGCTTCGCAGGCCCTGGCAGAACGTGCGGCGCCGGCAGGGCGTCGCTTCCCGGGTCGGCCTTCACCTTGCGCCGGCCTTCGCGGAGTGCCTTCTTGCGCTCGATTCGCTGCACGCTCCAGCCGAACACCGCGCCGAGCGGGCCGGAGAGCAGCGCCGGCATGAGCACGAGATTGCCGACGAGGGCGATCGTGAGCATCGAGAGCATCATGTGGCCGAACCGCTGCGTCGGCCCGAACGGCGACAGGGCGAACACGGAGAGCCCGATGCCGATCACGCCCCAGCTCTGATACATCGCCCGGGCACAGCCCTTGTAGGCGAGCATCACGGCCTGCTTGCGGTCGAGCCCCTCGGCGATACCCCGGCGAAACCAGAGCATGAAATGAACGACATCGTCGACCGTCACGCCGAGAGCCACGCTCGGGGCCATCACCGTGCCGATGTCGATGAGCATGTTGCCAGTGCCGAGCGATTTGAGCAGCGCGTTGCCCCAGCCCATGCCGCCAAACACCATCACCGCAGGGAACGCAGCGGGCAGGAGCAGCACGAGACCGGCCGAAGCGGCCCGGCACAGCACGATCATCACCGCCACGATGATCGCAAAGTCGGTGATGAAGCCGGCGATCAGGCCGTCGAGGAGGGAATGCTGGGCCTTGTAGACCAGCGGCACGAGACCCGTGTATTCCACCTTGATCCCGGTGACGCCGTCCTGCTCGAGGCCGGCGATGATCGGGTCGATCTTGGCCTGGAGGTCGCGACGGAAGAGAGCATAGTCGACCTCTTTCGTGGCACTCACCCGGGCGCTGATCCGCCACAGTTCCTCCTCGTGGCCGTCGGGATGCTTGGCGTCGCGCAGGTAGTCGCCTTCGAGAAAGTCCTGGCGATGGGCCACGAGGCGGCGGTTGAGCACGCTGCGCTTCGTGCGGGCACCGAGGCCGAAGGCCCTGGCTGCGGCCCCGCCGAGGCCGTCGCCGCCGTCTCCCGAGTCGAGGCTGCGGCCGAACGTCACGGTCGAGAGCGAACTGCCCACCTCGTCGAGCACGCCGATCTCCCGCTGGATGCGGCCCACGAGTTCCATCCGCTCGAGGAAGTTCAAATCGCACGATCGCTGGTCGCAACGCACGAGGATTTCCATGGGCACGAGGGGCCCGAGCTTCGCTTCGAGCCAGCGATAGTCTTCACGGATGCGGGCCTTCGGCGAGAAGAGCCGCATCAGCTGCACGCTGCTTTCGACGCGCGTCATGCCGTAGCCGACGGCCACCATCACGAGCAGGCATGCCGTCGCCACCAGGCCATTGTGCCGTGTGATCCATTCGCCGACCCGCCACCAGCGGCTGTCCTCGATCGGCTTCCAGTCGGGCTGCCCTTCGCCGCCGAGCTTGAGCTTGGGTGGAAAGAGCTCGAGCGCCGCCGGCATGAACGACACGAGAATCAGGAAGCTGACCACCACGCCGATCGCCGAGAAGATGCCGAACATCCGGATCGGCACGAGGTCGCTGACGGCGAGGGTGGCCAGGCCGATGGCCGTGGTGCCGGTGGCGAGCGAGAGCGGCAGGAGTGCGTGCCGCACCGCATGGCCCGCGGCGCCTTCCTGAATGCCGGTTTCGGCGAGTTGATCGCGGTAGTAGTTGGCGAGGTGGATCGCACCGCTCGTCGTTGCCACGTAGACGAGCGAGGGCATGGTGAGCAGGATCGCGTCGACGGGGTAGCCCGAATACCAGACGACCGCGAGGCTCGCGAACATGCTGTAGACGCCGGAGGCGATCACCATGCCCACGAGCGCCTTGCTCTTGAGGCTCCACCAGCTCACGAAAAATCCGACGACGAGCGACAGCCCGAACAGAATCGTGACGCTCGTCTGGCCGGCCTTGTCGATCGAGACGTTGTCGACCGGCGGGCCGCCCATGTGGAGCGACTCCTCGGGGATGCCGCATTCGTCGCGGGCGATCGTCTTGATGAGGTCGATCGTGCCGTGGAGATTCGCCCGGGCGGTGTCGGCGAGCGTGAGCACGAGGCAGGTCTGCCGCTGGTCGAGATCATCGCCGGGGCCGCCGGCAAGGGCGCCGGCCGGCGGGGGGCCGATGAGGGCCCCGGTGAGCCGGGAGATCGCCTCTTCGCGGTCGAGGTTCAGGGGTTCGGAGGTCATCCGCTCGACGGCCCGGGGGCCAGTCTGGGCGGTCTTGAAATAGAGGGGCCGGTCGATCCGGGCGGCCTCTTCCGGGGGCGGAAGGAGTTTCTGGGCCAGCAGTTCCAGCCGGGGGTCGGCCATCGTGCAGCCGTCCCAGGAAATGAGGATGAACTCCTCTCCCTGGAAACTGCGGCGGAAGAACCGATAGACCTGCGTTTCCGGGTAGTCGAGGGGCAGCCACCCCTTCACGTCATTGCGGTTGTTGGCCTTGGCCTTGATCGCCCCCACCACCACCATCGGCAGCAAGAACACGAGGATCGCCATGATCCCCACGCTATACCGCTGGTAAAAGTTGGATTTTTGAGGCGAAGCCATGCCGTAATTGCTCGGACCGCTGGAGTTCCTGTCTCCGAACCCTTGAACCGTACAGGGGATTGAGGGGCCAGTCCATATCGTTCCCCGGGCTCCAGACGCGTTTTTTGCCTTCCGCGCGTGCCCTAAGTGTTTTTCAGGGAACAGTTTCCGTCGGAAGACAGGTCTTCCCAGGCCTTCCAAACGGAACGGTTTTTCCCGGCTATTTCACGGCCGGGGCCTGGGGTGGTTCCGGTGCCGTTTCGGCAGCCTGAAATCCGCAGGTCTTGTGCGTGCCGTCGCAGAACGGCCGGGTTTTCGTCTCGCCGCAGCGGCACAGCGCCACGGCCCGTTTTCCCGGGGGCACGGCATACTCGCCGCCGAGGTGATCGGTGACCCGCAGATACACCCCCTTGGCCTCGGCATCGGGTGGCAGTTCGACCACGAGCGGACCATCGAGGCGGCAGCGGATCGTCACGCCCCCCTCAGGGAGCACCCGGGGGTCGGGCTGGCTTCCGGCAGGCTGGGGCTGTTTCTCGGGCGTAGTCATGCAGGTACTCCGCGGGTCGCGGCCCCCTGAAATCAGGGAGGCTTACTGAGGAGGCGAGTGTACCGAAAGCACCGGCTGTCGTGAGAGCCACCACCAGAGGGCCGCCGCGAGCCCGAGCAGGACGACCGACACGAGCTGGGAGATCGACAAGGGCGTTCCGAACATGGGCGGTTCATCGATGCGGATCGCCTCCAGAAGGAGCCGAGAGATCGGATGCAGCGTGAGCACGAGCGCGAAGACCTCGCCGGGCCGGCGGGCCAGGGGCGTGAATGCGACTGCGAGCGCAGCCAACAGGCCGGCGTCGAGGGCTGCGTAGAGCTGCGCCGGATGCACAGGCAGGCTGCCTGCGCTCGTGGCCGGAATCAGCCCCCGCGCCGCCTGGTCGAGCCAGGGCGGGCTCTGCGGTGGGAATTGCATGGCCCAGGGCAGGTCGCACGGGCCGCCGTAGCAGCAGCCGTTCAAAAAGCAGCCAATTCGCCCGAGCGCGAGCCCCACGAGCAGCCCAGGGGCCACACAGTCGGCGAGCTCGAGCAGCGGCAGCCCACGCCGCGCTGCAAACCGCCAGGCTGCGAGCGCCGCGGTGGGCAGCGAGCCGAACACCACGAGCCCCCCTGCCGCGAGGTTGAGCACGTCGGGCAGCGCCTGCACGAAGGTGCGGCCCGGAGGGAAAAACTGGTCGCGATATTCGATCACATAAAACAGCCGGGCCCCCACGAGCCCCCACAGAAACACCTGGAGCGCGAGGGCCACGATCGTGTCGGCATCGAAGCCCATCGATCGCCCACGCCGGATCGAAAGCCACGTGCCGGCAGTGGCCGCAACCAGCAGCATCACGCCATACCCGCGCACCGGAATTCCCTGGCCATCGTCGAGCGCCGGAAGCACGAAGGCGATGAGGCCTGCCATGATCGCCACCGGCATGGCGAGTGCCGTCGCCGTGTCGCGCCAGCCGCGCTGCACGAGCGAGCGGCCGACGGTCACCGCGGCCCACACCGCCCACACGGCGAGGGCCAGACCCCAGCCGAAGAGCGGCACCGACCACTCGCCGAGGGTGAGCCGCGTGGGAATGTGGAACAACGTCGAGAGCATGCGAGTGGAGTGGCTTTCCTAGGACTGTCGAGCGACGTCCCGGCGTGCCGGCAGCAGGCGGTTGTCGATCAGTCGTGTGGAGCCGAGTCGGCCGGCGACGAGCGCGATCGCCGGCCCCAAGGGATCGACGAGCGGTGCGAGCGAGTCTGGGTCGACGATGGCCGCATAGTCGCAGGCGATGCCTCGCGCCTCGAGCGTCTCGCGAAGGGCTGCCTCGGCCACGGCCACGCAGTCTCCCGCATCCCAGCGGGCCGCCGCGGCGGCCAGGCCATCGTGCAGGGCGACGGCCCGCGCCCGTTCGGCGGGTGTGAGATAGGCGTTGCGCGAGGAGCGTGCGAGGCCGTCGGCTTCGCGCACGGTCGGGCAGACGACGATCTCGATCGGCATGCGATAGCGTTCGACCATCTGCCTCACGACGAGCGTCTGCTGCCAGTCTTTGGCCCCGAAGAACGCGGCGTCGGCCGGCACGATCTCGAACAGTCGCTTGACGACCGTGGCCACGCCGGCGAAATGCCCCGGCCGGATCGCGCCCTCGAAGGGCAGGGCAGGGCCCGCGACATGCATCTGCTCGGCCTGACCGTGGGAAGAGCCGTCGGGATAGACGGCTTCGACCGACGGCATGAAGGCCCACTGCACCCCGAGCTGCTCGAGGAGCGCGAGATCGGCGTCGACCGGCCGCGGATAGCGGGCGAAGTCTTCGTGCGGGCCAAACTGCGTGGGGTTCACGAAGATCGACACCACGACCTCGTCGCAGGCCGCCGCCGCAGCCTCGACGAGGCTCGCATGCCCGGCGTGCAGCGCTCCCATCGTCGGCACGAATCCGACGCGGCGGCCCCGTTGCCGGGCGGCCCGCACGGCCGACGTGATCCGCGCCGGATCGGTCTCCAACGGCACCATCACGCCATCGCCTCGACGGCCGCCACGGCCTCGCCGATCGCTCGCTCGAGATCGTTGGCCTCCACGATCACCACGGCCTTCGGCCGGCGGTCGGCTCCGGATGCGGGTGCGAGCAGGCGGTGTCGGAGCTCGGCCTGGAGCGCGCTCAACTGGGCCACCGTGTGGATGACGCCGGTGGCTTCCGCGTCGACGACGGCCGTTGCGGCAGCCGGCGGATGCACCGCCGTGCCGGGAGCACACCTGCCGCCGTAGGCGAGCCGCTGCGCGAGCACGGCCTGCTCGGCGACGAGCAGGATCGCCACCTCGGCCGCCACGCCCCGCAGGATGTCATCCATGTCGAGCAGCACCGTGTCGAGCCAGACGTCGGCGACGGCCGCCGCGACCTCCGCAGCACCACTGCCCGGCACACCGACCACGGCCACGTGCGGATGGGCCACGGAGATGTTGTCGAGCAGATCCTGCACCGAGCAGCCAGCCAGAGGATGCACGAAGTCGGGGGCGATCTCGGCGCACGGCTCGAGCACGAACCGCCGGGTGGTCATCCGGGGATGGGGGATGGTGAGCCCGGGCTGCTCGACGACGAGATCGTCGTAAAGCAAAAGATCGAGATCGATCGTGCGGGGCCCCCACCGCTCGAACCGCTGGCGATGCAGGGTGTTTTCAATCGCTGTGAGCACGCCGAGCATCTCGTCGGCGGCGAATTCCGTCTCGACGAGGAAGGCCCCATTCATGAAGGGAGCCTGGCCTGCCGGGCCACCGACGGGGCGGGTCTCACGGATTCGGCTGGTCGCGAGGAGTGTCAGGCCCGGCATCGAGCGGAGCAGGTCGCCCGCATCGGCGAGATGCTGCCGGGACTGTCCTTCATTCGAACCGCACGCGATGAGGCATCGTGCCATGGACCGTCGCCTTGGTGACCGACCACCGTTCCATCGCATTCTACGGCGCGGACACATCCGGCAGGCAAATCACCGCCGGGCGACTCGAAAGCGGGGGGGACATCCAGGCCACGACCAAAATCGTCGACTGTCGATCCCTCAAGTCGTCGCCCCCCAACTTTCAAATCGCGGTTATTCAGTGCGACGAGGGTCGCGGGCGTGTCGGTGTCGTGCCATGCGTCCCTCGTTGGCGGCATTCTGAAGAACGAGAGTCGCTTGTCAAGCATGATGCCGACAGGAGCGCCCGGCGACCGCGCGTGGACCGGTAAATCAGCGAACAAAAGCCGCTGTCTGTTCCCAAAAAAATTTTATCCTGCGCTGCGGCCGGCGCGGGCGTGAGCACATCGAGAAAACGCACCTTGCCAGGCGGAGCCTGTTTGAGAGAAAAACCATCTGTTTTTCAGGGGCGTCTGTCATCGAGCGACGCTTCGGCACGCCGGCAACGATTTTCGGGAAGCCACGCATCCATGCCAGCACAAGATCGCTCGTTCGATGAAGACGACGGTTTCTCCGGTGAATCATCGCAGGGGATTGACGAACCCGACGGCCTGCTTTCACGCGACCTCGAAGGGCCTGCGGGGCACGCCGCCGGCGGCGCGCCGCAGCCACCGCCCGACACATATTGGGCGCTCTCCCGCACGCCGCTCACGAGCCTCGCATTTACCTTGCCGCTCGTCATGGCCTACGAAGGCGGCGTGTTGCTGCTTGGCCGGGGGGCACCACGAAATGGCGCCGATGTGTGGCTCAGGCAGCTACTCGATGCCCTTGGGTTCGGCGGGTATTTCCTGCTGCCTCTGCTCACGATCGTGGGGCTGTTGGCGTGGCATCACGTGGAGCACGATCGCTGGCGATTCAGCCCGGTGGTGCTCGCAGGCATGTGCCTGGAGTGCCTGATTCTGGCGGCGGTGCTGGTGGGCCTCGCCCGCTTGCAGAGCCGCCTGTGGCCCCTCGACGTCGGCGCGGGGGTCGCCGCGTTCGGGGCTCGATTCATCGGGTTTTGCGGGGCGGGGCTCTACGAAGAGGTGCTGTTTCGGCTGCTTCTGCTGCCAGCCGTGGGCTGGGTGATCGCCCGCCTGGGGGCCACGCCGCCGGCCGCAGCGGCCTGGGCCGTGCTCACCACGAGCGTGCTCTTTGCGGCCGCCCATTACGTGGGGCCGCTCGGCGACACCTTCGACCTCCACAGCTTCGCCTTTCGCACGCTCGCCGGGCTCTTTTTTGCGATCCTGTTTTTCGTGCGGGGTTTCGGCATCGCGGCCGGCACGCATGCCGTGTACGACATGATCGTGGGTTTCCGGTGACGCCGCACCCGCTTTCCGCGGCCGCGGCAAGTCGTCTTTGTGCAACGCAGACTTCACTTTTATAATCAGGTCTTCTTCCGAGCGAGGGTGTCGCGTGCTGTCCGTCCGGCCAAACGTCAACGAACTCGTCTTCCAGCTCTATGGTCGGGCGCTGCACCCCGAACTGTTTGAGCTCTGCGCCACACGGTCGATCGAGCGGGGTGGTTACCGGGCCGACGTGACGATCACGAGTGCCGGGCACCTGATCACCTGGCGTCGCGATGGGCTGACGCTCTGCGAAGTGGCGACGAGCGCCGCCCAGCCCCTGCCGCAGAAGCGCCGGCTGCTCTCCTACCGCCTGAGTGGCGAGCGGAGCGACCGCATGGAGTGCCGCGGCGGCACCACCTACCAGACGTGCTTTCAGCTCGAGGCCGTCGCCCCCGAGGTGTTTTGGACGTTCCAGCAGGAACTCTGCAGCGAGGGGATCAAGCACGGGCTCTTTCACCGCTTCGAGTCGGGCGGGCGGCTCGCGCTCGGGGCGATCAGCTGGCTCAACATCGAGACGCGGGCCAGAAGCCTGCTCGTGCAGGCCTTCCACACGTTTCCCGACAACCTGGCGATCGTGAAGAGCCAGTCGCTCTTCGAGGTCCCCTGACGCATGCCGAAACCCCGTCCCGCCGCGCGCCAATCCGCCACCGAGCCCCGCCGCAGCCGCGTGCTGATCGCCGACGACAACGAACCCAATCGTGAGCTGCTCGAGGTCTACCTCGCCGACATCGACTGCGAGATCACGACCGCGGTCGATGGCCGCGACACACTCGACAAGGTCGCGTCGTTTCATCCCGACGTGATCCTGCTCGACGTGATGATGCCGAAGCTGTCGGGCTTCGAGGTCTGCCAGCGGCTCAAGGGCGACCCTGCCACGAGCCCGATCATGATCCTGATGGTTACCGCACTCGGCGAGCTCGGCGACATCGAGCGGGCCGTGGAGGCCGGCACCGACGACTTCCTCTCGAAGCCAGTCAATAAGGTCGAGCTCGTGAAGCGGGTGGAAAACATGCTCAAGCTGCGGCACGTGAGCGACGAGCTCGAACGGCTGCGCAACTACATCAGCACCATGGACGACGACCTGCCGCCACGGTCGTAGCGTCACGCGCGCTGGAGGTCGACGTTCGTGAGCACGCGGACGGTGGCCGGTGACTTGTTGAGCACGTAGAAATGGATGCCCGGCACGCCGGCATCGAGGAGTTCGCGCACCTGCCGCGTGGCGAACTCCACGCCCGCCTCGAACTGGGCGGCCTCGTCGTCGCCCGCCGCCTCGAAGGCCCGCGTGAATGAGTCTGGCAGGCGGGCCTTGCAGAGTGTGGCGATGCGGCGGATCTGTGCGTAGTTGGTGACGGGCATCACGCCGGGCACGATCGGGGCGGTGATCCCGAGCGCATCGCAGCGATCGCGAAACCGGAAGAAGTCGGCGTTGTCGTAGAAGAGCTGCGTCACGATGACGTCACCGCCCGCCGCACACTTGCGTTGCAGGTTTTCGAGATCCGTCGTGGGGCTCAGCGCCTCCTGGTGCGTTTCGGGATAGCCGGCGACGAGGACTCCGAACTCCGGGAACTCCTCCTTGATGAGCGCCACGAGTTCCGCCGCGTATCGCAGGCCGCCCTCCGCCTGCCGAAACGCCGTCTCGCCCTTGGGCGGATCGCCGCGCAGGGCCACGATCGCCGTCACGCCAGCGTCCGCAGCTTCGCGCAGGTAGGCCCGCAGATCATCGACGGTGCTGCCGACGCACGTCAGATGGCTCGCCACCGGCAGGTCATGCCGCGCGAGCACGCCCTTGAGCACATCGAGCGTGGTGCCGCGGGTCGAGCCACCAGCGCCGTAGGTACAGGTGATGAGCGACGGCTCGAACGCCATGAGGTCGTCGACGGTGCGCCACATCGCCGCCTCGGATTCGGGCGTCTTAGGCGGAAACAGTTCGAACGACAGGCCGAAGCGGCCGGCGGTGTAGGCGTCGGAGAGTGCCATACGGGGAATTGTAGGCGAGGCTTTCGGTCTGTCATCCCGGCCGCTCACCCGGCGAGGGTGGCGAGGAGTTCGCGGTCTGCGGCGAGCAGTTCAAGGCCCCGGCGGGCCATGGTGCGTTCGAGCACGGTGGCTGTCTGCTCGGCCGTGGACCGGCCACCGAGGATTTCATTGGTGAAGGCGGGCACGACATCGGCCACCATGCCCTGAACCGTCGCGGCGAGGCCGATGCGCGCCCCGCACGGAATCGACGCGTTGATCGCCGTCTTCACGAGATCCCCGACAAGCGCCCCGAAAAACTGGCGGCCGGTGTCGGTCGTGGCCCGGCTGCCGTCCGAGCGATGTTCGTGGAGGCGCACCGTGCCGTACGTCGCCTTGAGATTGCTCGTGACGGTGCCGGCGGCGAGGTTTACCCACGAGCCCACATGGCTGTGGCCGAGGAACCCGTCGTGCGCCTTGTTCGAGAAGGCCTCCATCACCGTGGCCTCGATCTCACCGCCCACGCGGCAATCGGCGCCGATGGCCGTGCCGGCCCGGAGCCAGGCATGTGGATTCACGCGCGACCGCGGCCCGATCCAGAGGGGGCCGTCGAGGCACACGAATGGGCCGATCTCGGCGCCGGCTCCGACGACCACCGGCCCGTGCCGCACGACCACTTCGTCGGCCACACTCGTGCCGTCGGCCACGAACAAGCCGCGCCGCACCTCACGAAACCGCCCTGAGTCGAGCTTGATGGCGAGCGAGCCGGCGAGAGCCTGCTCATGTGCCTCGATTGCGTGGTGGGGCTCGGTGAGCAGGTCGAGGGAGAGGTCGGCCTGCGGGAGGCCGTGCGCTTCGAGTGCCTGGGCCGAGTTGCTGCCCGCGGCGCGAATCTCCCGGAGGATCGCGTCGTCGACTCCATCTCCTGCCGGCGTGTGATGGAGCACCGCGGCACTGACACCGCCTGTGTGGCTGACGACGGTCCTGCGTCCGGCATCGGCGAGGCTGCGGAGCCGAGCGAGATTTTCACGGCTGGGGATGACGCGGGCGTTGACGACGAGAGCGACTGCGCCGTGCGTCGACTCAGGGAGTTCGGGCGGGGAGTCGCACGCTCCGCCCCAGAGCGCCGCGCGGCGGCCGGCGAGGCTCGAGAGATAGCGGGCCAGGTGGGGCCTGAGCACGCGTTCGACGGTCCCGAACGAGGTGAGCGCGTCGTGGAGCGTGGTGGCTCCGAGGGTGAGATCACAGGCCGGGCGGGCCGTGGTGAGCACCCCGAGCCGCTCCACCCGTTCATCTTCAAATACGAGCACGTGCATGGTGGCATCAACCCTACCATGCACCACTGTCCGGTGCGGAGCCCGGTGCTGGCAAAACAGCCCGCCAGACCGTAATCTCGCGGGTGGCAACGCCTCTCACGAGCCGGAGTGGCGGAATGGCAGACGCGGCGGACTCAAAATCCGTTGCCCGCAAGGGCGTGTGGGTTCAAGTCCCTCCTCCGGCATTGCGAAAACGACGGGAAAGAATGGGGTTCGCGATCGGGCGGCCCCTCATCCACACCCCCTGAAGGGGTCGACTGTTAGGCGTATTGTTGGGCGGAGTGACCTTGCACTACTTGGCCGTGCCGCTCGTCCAGGCTGCGCAGACCGTCGTACCCGTGGCTGTGACGGCAGACGACAAGATCGAAGATCCATGCAGGTGGGCTTCGGGGAGATGTTTGTCGGCGGATCGGGCGGGCGTGTATTCGCGGTAGGAAGTGATGAGTGGCGGCCGGGTGCAGAGAGTGTGCGGGAGCCGGGTGTGAATTGAGCGGCGGTGAAAACACCGAGGGGAGCAGGCCCGTGATGGCGACCTGCTCCCCTCGCGTTGAAATCAGATTACCTTCGCTGCGTCAGGCTCGCTTGCGACGGCGGAACATCGTGTAGCCGCCGCAGGCCAGACCGGCGAGGGCCATGCCGATCGTCGAGGGCTCGGGAACGGCAATCACGTTGAAAATGGCCACATCGTTTCCGCCAGTCAAGGTGCTTGTCGACTGCAATCCGGTCCAGTCCGCCAGGTAGGTGATGGAGCCGCTGTAGGCGCCGCCGCCGAACGTGACGGAGGCACCTTCGTCCAGCCCGGCGAACGTCGTCGTCCAGACCGCGGAGTCAGCGCGGTTGAGGATGAAAAACACATCGTTATGAATCGGAGTGAAGCCGTCGACCAGGCTGATGTCGAGGCCGGCACCGGGGTTCAGCGTGATGGCGCCGGTGCTGAGCGTCATGTTGACCTGGTCATAGAACCCCTTCCCGTCGCCCGGGGTGTTTCCGCCAAGTTCGACTTGGTAGGTCGAACTGGGCGAAAGCGTGAGGTTGTTGCCGAAATCAAGCGTACCCGTGCCCTCATCGCCCGGTGCCAAAATGGCCTGGACGGTTATCGGGGTGTTCGTACCGCTGCCGAAGCCTTTCAGGGTGCCGATGGCGTATGCCCCGTTGGCGTTCCCTGTGAGAATGCCATTGACCATCACCGTGCCGCTGAGAGTCATGGTGCCGGCCGACGCCGGGCTGAACGAAAGCTGACTGCCGCTCTCTCTCGATATGTTCACGTTATTGGACAGCGACGGCGCAGGATACTGAAAAGTCAAGGCCGACCCCCCTCCAAAAACGTTGATATCGCCGGTGCCAAAGGTGCTGGCCGATCCCGTAGCGGCCAACGTGAGTCGTCCGTACACGTTCAGCCCATCCACATCGACGGCTGCGTTAAACGTCATGTTATTACTGGAGTTTTGCCACACGGTCAGAGGCACACCGACGGGCGTCTTGATCTTGCCGCCGGTTGACGCAATGGTCGTGTTGTGGTTGGGAGGGGCACTGCGGAGAAAGCCGCCTGAAATAATCGTCATGTCGTTGGTGCCCAGAGCGAGCGTAGCGCCACTACTGTTCGTCGTCCAACGGAAGGAGTTCATCGTCGTGCTGACGGTCAGACTCGTATTATTATTAGTCAACTGGGTGACATTCGATGTACCGGTGGCCCCCACCAAGCCGACGTACGACGTAAACTGACCGACGGCCCCAGTGACCGTGTCGTACGTCACCCAGTGCTGCGGCGAAGCACCTGACGCAGCGTAAGTGGCGAACACGTTGCCGATGCCGTTGACGGAAGTCATGCCACCCCCGGCCAAGACCTTCGTGCTCGTGTCATAGAAGACATAGCCGCCTCCTCGCGCGCTCGAGATGCTGGATAGCGAGAGCGTTCCACCGCCCGTATTCGAGATCCTGACCGTCGCGTTGTCCGACGTGATTGCGGCGGTGATCGCATTCGCCCCATTCGATGACGTGATGAATGGCGCGTCCCCGGAACTCTGGGCGGCGCGGAAAGTCAGCGATCCGCCGTTCGGGGAAATGGTGTAGGGGGACGTGCCACTCGAGTCGCCAAACGTCAGCCTATTGAGCATTGTCGCGGCGTTGAGATCGATCGCCGTGGCACCCAAAACATCCTGCTGGATGGTGGCGGTGTCGTTGAGCCCGTTCGGGAAGGACGTCCCCGGGGTCCAGTTGCTGTTTTGATTCCAGCTTCCACCGCTGACGGTGTTCCAAGTGTACGCCTGGCCCAGCGCCTGCGACCCGCTGCACAGGCCCACCATGGCGATGATCGCCACTGACCCGATCCACGGATTCACGAAACAGGATTCGGGCGGCGGGCATCGCCGCGTGGGCGACACCGAACGGAACGCGAAGAATCGGAGGCAGATTCGGGCGAGAACACTCATTGCGACACGTATTGCTCGTTGTCATGAATGTCCTGTCCTTAGGGTGAGGGGAGCTCCGTTCCGTTCTGAGTCGATGCTACGCGCGGCATCTCCGCACACAATTTCGGGAGATCACAACAGCAGTGTTTCAGACGGAAATGAATCGTGGACATGTCGCCCCAATCACAGGCAACGCCACAACGCGCGCTCGACGGGCCACAAAACGCAAGCCACGGGATGTGGGGTACGCCTCGCGGCCCCATGGTCGCCCCAGTGGCTGATCGGGCTTCCCAGCGCCCGAACACCGTCACCAGCCAAGGGGTTTTCCGAGCCATGCCGCCACCGGTCTCTCAGCAGTCTTGGCGGCCGGGCCTTCCATCCAACCTTCAAGGAATCTCCTTCACGTGGCTGGGCGTCCGAAAGACCCTCGCCCCGGACCACGAACTACGGCAGCCCGAGCGTTTCATGCCGACCGCGAACGTGCCTACTCAGGGGTTAGCGACTTGACTGCGGGTTCTATTCGCACTCAAAATCCGCCGCCCGCAAGGGCGTGTGGGTTCAAGTCCCTCCTTCGGCATTCAATGAGGCAACGGCTTTACCGGCCGGGGACTACTGATGCGCGGACGCAGGTGGGAGTGGAGTCTTGCCGTCGGGTTGCTGATCGCGAGCACCAGTCGCGCGGAGACAATCCATGTGTCGCCCGCAGGCGATGACCGGGCCGCCGGCACGGCTGCCGCGCCGTTTCGCACGGTGCAACGCGGGGCCGAGGCGGCCCAGCCGGGCGACACCGTGCTCGTGGCCCCCGGCATCTATCGGGAGCGGGTCGCGCCGCCACGCGGTGGCACCGACGGCAAGCCGATCATCTTTCGCTCCGCGGAGCTGCGCAAAGCCGTCATCAAGGGCTCCGAGGTCTGGAAGCCCGAGTGGAGGCAGCAACGGGCCGGCATCTGGTCGGGGGCCGTGGATCCGGCGCTCTTCACCGACACCGCGCACGTGGATGGTGCCAACCCCTTCGATATCGGTTTTGCGAGCACGCCCTGGGGCCGGGAGGGCAAGCCTGAATATGAGCGGCATCTCGCCAAGGAACGGGCCGGCAACCCGAAGGCCGATCCCACGCTCGTCTATTCGCTCGGGCAGGTCTTTGTCGATGGCGCCATCCTGCGCCAGGCGCCCTACCGCGAGGAATTGGGGCAGCAGCCGGGCACGTGGTGGTATGACCGCGACGGCCGCCGGTTATTCGTCCATTTCGCGGCCGGCGGCCCGCAGGATCACGAGGTCGAGATCACGACCCGGCGGCGCATCTTCGCGCCGCACGAGCGCGGGCTCGGCCACATCGAGATCGACGGCTTCGTCTTCGAGCACTGCGGCAATCAGTATCCGACCGACTTCTGGATGAAGGAGAAGCCCCAGAATCAGCAGGCGGGCGCCGTCGGCACGAGAAGCGGCCACCACTGGACGATCCGCCGCAACGTCATCCGACTGGCTGCCGGCATCGGCCTCGACATCGGCAGGGAAGGGTCGGACGACAAGGACATCGAAACCGGCGACCGCAAGCGCCGGGGCACTCCCGGCCACCACGTCGTCGAGGACAACTGGATTCTCGACAACGGCGGGGCCGGCACGGCCGGCTACTTTCCGGCAGACGTCGTGCTGCGGCGGAACGTGGTCATCGGCAACAACGCGCTGCAGTTCTCCGGCAAGAAACGCTGGGAAAGCGGCGGCATAAAACTGCACGGTCCGAAGCGATCGCTGATCGAGGGCAACTTCGTCGCCTGGAACAATGGCGCGGCGGGGATCTGGTGCGATCAGGGCCCCGGCGTGCAGACGCAGGTCGTGCGCAACGTGAGCATCGGCAACAAGCAGGGCATCGACTTCGAGATCGGCGGCAAGGACAACGCCGTCGTCGCCGCCAACGTGCTCATCGACAACGATGTGGGCATCTCGCTCCGCGAGGCCGGCAGCGTGAGCCTGCTGCACAATCTCGTGCTCGGCTCGAAAAAGGCGGCGATCGAGTGCTCGGTCGAGAAAAGCCGCCCCGGCAACTGGTCGGCAGAGGACATTGGCTGCTTCAACAACGTAATCGCGGCGCCAGGCCTGCTCGTTAGTGTGACGCGGCCCGACTACACGCGAAGCGCGGGCCGTCGGTTTGACGGCAACCTTTACGTGTCCGCCCCGGCTGAGCTGAAGTGGGCCTTCTCGTCGCCGAAGCCGGCTCCGGAACCGTTCGCCGGCTGGAAAAAAGTTCTCGAGGCTGCCAACGGCGGCCGCGATGCCGACGGCGGCAGTACGACCACGGGCGCGATCGAGCACTCTTTTGATCCGGCGACGACGGACCTCGTGCTGCGGCTTCCGCAAAAAACTGATTTTCCGCTCTGCAAGGCCGATGATCGCGTGGCGAAAGATTTCTATGACAAGCCGCTGGTGTCCGGTGGCGAACGGCCCACCGCCGGACCATTTGCGGCCCTGAAGCCCGGGGACAATCGCTTTCGGCTGTGGAGCGGCCCACTGCCCGAACGGCGGGAGGCCGCCGGCGCGGCGCCCTGAAAGCAGATCTCGCCCTGCCATGATGGTGCTCGCTGGCGCTGCGCAGAACCGTCTCACGCTCACGCCGGCCGGTCGAGCTTTTGGCCCAGTTCGCCGAGCCGCTGCCGCAGCCGGGGGTAGGCCACGGCCTGGACGGGCAGATCGTCGGCGATCGCCATGGCGGCCGCCACGCCGGCTGATTCGGCGAGGATCATCCACACCGGCTCCATCCGGATCGACGTCATCGCGATGTGGCTCGCCGAGCAGCAGACCGGCACGAGCAGGTTCCGGCATTCTGCCTCGGGCGGCACGATCGACCGGTAGGGAATCTTGTAGATGCCGCGGTGGACCTCGTCGAGATAGAGCATCGAGAACTCGCCCCCTTGGAGCGCCACCTTGCCGTCGAGCGGAAACATCGCATACGGCCAGTCGTCGACGCCGTAGGAGGCGAGGCCGACCGAATCCTCGGGATCGGTCGTGCCCTCGAGGTCCTTCTGGGTGACGACGTAGCCCGACACCATCCGGCGAGCCTCGCGGACATAGAGCTGATGCGGCCAGCCCGCGGTGTCGTCGAAGGCGCCGGGCTGGAAGCCGACCGTGAGGGCGAGCTGCCGGAGTTTCTCGGGAACGGAGGGGTCGGTGCGGAGAAACTGGGTCATCCCGCGCATGAAGTTTTGGTGAAACTTCCAGATCCGCGACCGCTCGGCCCAGTCGCCGTCGGGATAGCCGGCGTTGCAGCCGTAGACGGTGGGGGCGAGCAGGCTGCGGGCGAGGTTTCCGCCGCCGAGCGCATGCACCCGGCCACCGGCCACCTCGTAGACGTCGAGCTTTCGCATCCGCCGGCCGTTGAGATCGATCCCGGCCGCGAACGCCCGGCGATAGACCTCGAAGGTGCGGGGGTCGTAGTCGGCGGGCGGATCGAGCGGCAGCCGGTCTCCCTCGAAGGCGAATTTCCAGCGGAAGCCGTAGCCCATCGTGAGCTTGTCGGCGCTGCCGAGCGGCCCCATCTCGATGTCCTGAAGCAACGGCAGCAGGCCGCTCGTGGGATCGCCCGGCCTGAGGTAGGGATCGACCTCGTAGGCCGCCATGGTGGGCCGGACGCCGGCGAGCGATTCGCCGTACTGCTCCCGCGACTCACGGCCAAACGTGTATGACACGCCTGCCTTCGCCATCAGGTCGCCCTCGTAGGAGCAGTCGATGAAGACGCGGGCCCGGACGGCTCGGTCGCGGGGTTTGGTCGGCGTCGCGACCGGACAGCCCATCGGATCGGGCGGGGCATGGTCGAGCAGGATCGACTCGATCTTCGCATCGGCCAGTTGCACGTCCGCCAGGCGATGCTCGAAGACGACCTCGATCCCGTGCTCGCGGACGAGATCGAGAAACCTGGATCGGTAGTGGGCGTCGTCGCCGCCGTCCTTGAGGATCTTCCGGGCCATGCCGCCGACGGCCTCCTTGCGTCCCCAGTCGATGTGACTGAGGCCGCCGCCCGTCATGCCGCCGAGCCAGCGGCTCGGTTCGATGATCACGACCCGGCAGCCCTCGCGGCTCGCGGCCACCGCAGCCACGACGCCCGCGGCCGTGCCGCCGTAGACGCAGACGTCGGTGGCGATCGCCGGTGCATCGCCCCGGGCCGGGCCGCCGGCCAGCCACGTGCCGGTGACGGCGAGGTTTCCCAGACGGATGAAGTCACGGCGGCGCCAGGGGGGCACGGGCGGTTCCTCGAGGCGTTCACACAGGGCGACCTGTGAACATAGTACGCCTGGAGCGCGTCGTCAGCCCAGGTCGAACGCCGAGGTGGCGAATTCTGGCAGGAGCGGCGTCTCGGCCTCGTCATACCCGGTCGCCGGTGGAAAACTGTTCATGCCCACGAGTTCGATCCGGCCGTCGAGATGCTCCACGAGGGCCGAGCAGTGTTCGATCCAGTCGCCGCAGTTGTAGTAGTCGATGCCGTCGATCTTCCGGATTGCGGGCACGTGGATGTGGCCGCAGACCACGCCGCTGCAGCCGGCCATCCGCGTGTGTCGGGCCACGAAGTGCTCGAAGTCGTTGACGAAGTTCACCGCCCGCTTGACCTTGCTCTTGAGCGTGGCGCTCAGGGACCAGTAGGGATAGCCGAACAGGCGGCGGGCGGCATTCAGCCAGGCATTGGCATGGAGGGCGAGCGTGTAGGCGTGGTCGCCGAGGTGGTACACCCAGGGGGCGTGCCGGGTGAGGTGGTCGAAGCAGTCGCCGTGGATCACAAGCAGCCGCCGGCCGTCGACCGTGACATGCACGAACTGGTCGGCGAGCTCCATGTGGCCGAAGGTGTGCGGCGAGAAGCCGCGCAGGAACTCGTCGTGGTTCCCCGTCACGTAGAACACACGCGTGCCGCGCTTGAGCATGCCGAGGATGCGGCGGACCACGTAGCTCGCGGTGTCGGTCCAGACGAAGTTCCGCTTCAGCTTCCAGCCGTCCACGATGTCGCCCACGAGGTAGAGGCGGTCGGGCTCGAGGCGGCCGAGAAAGTCGAACAGATCCTGCGTGCGGGAAAACCCGCAGCCAAGATGAACGTCGGAGATGAAGAGGGCACGCACTCGCAAGGCATCACCTCGCTGTCACGCATCCGATGCTATCTGAGACATCGGTCCCGGGCAGCGCCGGAAACGGTGAGATTTGCGTGAGCAGGCACTCCCGCAGCCGCCGGCTGCGGTCAGTCGACCGGCAGGAAGGCCCACAGGGACGGGCGGCCGCAGTTGCAGTGCACCGCGCGGCCCAAGAGCCCGAGGCCGGCGGCACTCAAGTAGACCGCAGACCGCGCGGCATCCCAGCAGCCGGCGGTGCCGGCCGCCCGCGGCCCGCGGAGCCGCGACTGCACGCTCGGCACCGGATGGAAGATCACCTCCACGAGCGAGCTCCGCTGCCGCTCGCGGTCTTGGAAGTCGTCGAGCATCTCGATCGTGCGCGCCATCGTGTCGCGCCGGCAGCCCGCCGCCAAGAGGGCCTGATCGACGTCGGCCACGCCACGACGGCTCGGTGTGGGAAGCGTGAGCAGCCCGAGAAACGACCACAGCGTGAACACGAGGCTGAAGCTCACGATTCCTTCCGCCGTGGCGAGCCGCCGATCACCGACGACGATCGCCGCCAGGGCGACGCCGGCGAGCGTGAAGCCGATGGCCAGCATGCGCCCGCGCCACCAGCCCCCGGTCTGCACGGCCATCTGCCGCCGCCGCACCGCCACGGCAAACGCCTCGGGATCGAGCGATTCGCGCCAGCGCATCGGCAGCAGATGCAGTTGCGGCCGCAGCACGCCCAGCACCGCGCCGGTGAAGGCCTCGTCGTCAGATTCGCCCATGAACGTCGGCAGCGCGTCGGCGACAGGCGAGTCACCGGGATGCGGCTCGTCGTCCGCAAGGGGCAGGCTCGGCGTAACGTCGAGCGGGGCGAGCGCCGCGGCCAGGGCGATCCGCCCTTGGAGCAGAGTGACTGCGAGCACCACGGTCGCGGCGATCACGCCGGCTGCGCCTCCCGTTCTGCCGGCCAACAGGAGAACCACCGCCGTCAGGATCATGAGCGCGGAGTGGACGCCCACGCCCCGCGCGAGCCTTCCGCAAAACACCCCGAGCGGCAGATGCCGCCGTCCATACTGCCGCGGCAGCAGGTAGCCGCCGAACAGATCGAACGGCAGGTGGATGGCGGCGTATGCCAGGACGAAGCCGGCGAGCGCCGCGACCTGGCTTCCGAGCGGTTTGTCCGCAGCGGGCAGCAGCCGGGCAGGCAGACCGTAGGCCAGGCCCGCCGCCGCGAGCACGACCATCGTGCCCACGCCGCTCATGCCCAACCACAGCCGCGCACGGCCATACCCGGGAGCAGACTCGGCCGCCGGGGGCTCGCTGCCGGCCATGGTTTTCGAACGCTGCATCGCCTCGGCCGTTTTCTGGATGCCGCTGAGCATGCCGCCGAACACGAATTCGTGGAGCGGCACGACGGCATACCAATAGAGGATGCCGAGCAGCCCGCGGGGCAGAAAGCGGGCCGTCATCACGAGCCTCGTCAATGGCGGCGTCGCGCCGGCGTCGAGCTCTTCGATCGAAAAATCGAGCTGCGCTTCGCCCGGCAGCTTCATCTCGGCGCGCAAGGAGAGCGATCGGTCGCGGTCGATGCCCACCACCCGCCAGAAGTCGAGCGCCTCGCCAAACTCCACCATCTCCGGATGGCGTCGCCCCCGTCGCAGCCCGGGGCCGCCCACGAGCTTGTCGAGCCAGCCGCGCAGCTGCCAGAGCACGTCTCCGGCATACCAGCCGTTGCCGCCCCCGATTCGGCACACCGCGGCGTATACGCTCGTCGGGTCGGCCTCGATGTCCACGACCCGTCTGTCGGTGAATACGGTGCCTCCCGCCCAGGCCGGGTCTCCTGGCACGGGCCCCGCCACGCTCCAATGAGTTTCGACGGCGTGGCGATCGATCTTCATCTTCGCCCGATGGATCGACTCGCGAACGCCAAGGGCCTCGTGCGGCATGAGCCGCTGGGTGGTGTCGTCGGTGACGACCACGCGGTTTTTCAAGCCTTCCGCCAAGGGCCGGGCGATCCGGTAGGAGACGGGCGTGACGAGGTTGATCCACAGCGAGCTGAGCCGCGGCGTGAGCACGGGCACCGGCACGATGATCCGCCGGCGCAGGCCGAGCTCTTCGGCCATCACCCGCATCAGCTCCTGGTAGGGCATCACGTCGGGCCCACCGATCTCGAGCGTCTTGCCAGTGGTCTCTGGCACCGCGAGGCAGCGGACGAGCCAGTGCAGCACGTCGGCGATCGCCACCGGCTGGCACTCGGTGGTCACCCACTTGGGCGTGATCATGATCGGGAGCCGCTCGACGAGGTAGCGCAGAATTTCGAACGATGCCGAGCCGGAGCCGATGATCATCGCCGCCCGGAACGTCGTCACCGGCACGCCGCACGAGGCGAGCTCCTGCTCGACCTGTCGGCGCGAGCGCAAGTGTTCGCTGAGGTCGGGCCCCATCTCGCCGAGGCCCCCGAGATAGATGATGCGTGCCACGCCGGCATCCCGCGCGGCAGCGGCGAAGCCGGCGGCAAGCTCCCGGTCGCGGTCCGCGTACGCGCCCCCGGTGGCCACCATCGAGTGCACGAGGTAATAGGCGGCCCGGCAGTCGCGGAGCGCCCCGGTGACGGCCGCCGCATCGACGATATCGACCGCGATCACCTCGATCTGCGGATGATGCCGCCAGGGGCGCGAATCGAGCTTGCGCGGCTCCCGCACCAGGCAGCGCACCCGATAGCCGGCTTCGAGCAGCGCGGGCACGAGCCGGCCGCCGACATAGCCCGTCGCCCCGGTCACGGCGACCATGTCTCCGACATTGACGATGGGGTCGGTGGTTTCAGGCATGATCCGGCATCCGGAGTGAGGGCTCCATCGTCATCGACCGCAGCCGCAGCGCGTTGGCAACCACCGACAGGGAACTGAGGCTCATCGCCGTCGCAGCGATCATCGGGTTCAAGAGCAGGTGGCTCGAGAGCGGATAGAGCACTCCGGCCGCGAGCGGCACGCACACTGCATTGTAGGCCAGCGCGAAGAACAGGTTTTGCCGGATGTTGCGCATCGTGTGGCGGCTCAGGTTGATCGCCTTGACGATCCCCCCGAGATCGCCTTTGACGAGCGTGACGCCGGCCGATTCGATCGCGGCATCGGTGCCCGTGCCCATGGCGATGCCGACGTCGGCCTCCGCCAGGGCGGGTGCGTCGTTGATGCCATCGCCGGCCATCGCCACGGTGCGGCCCTCTGCCCGCAGCGACTTGACGAGGGCGTACTTCTCGTCCGGCTGCACGCGGGCACGGAATTCGTCGATCTCGAGCTGCGCCGCCACGGTGCGGGCCGTCTGCTCGGCATCACCTGTGAGCATGATGATCCGCAAGCCCATGCCGTGCAGCCGGCGGACCGCCTCGGCCGCCGAAGGCTTGAGCGGGTCGGAGACAGCGATGATGCCGGCCAGCCGGTGATCCACCGCGACGTGCATCACCGTGCGGCCCTGCTGCTGGAGCCCAACGGCGCGGCCGTCAAGCGCGCCGAGATCGGCAACGCCCTGGCTGGAAAGCCACTCGCGGCTTCCGACGAGCACCTCCCGGCCCTCCACACTGCCGCGGGCGCCGCCCCCCGTCACCGAGGCGAAGCGCGTCGCGAGCGGCAGAGGGAGGCCCCGCTCCCGCGCCGCGGTCACGACCGCCCTGGCCAGCGGATGATCGCTGTTTTGTTCGATGCCGGCCGCAGCGCGCAAGACGTCAGCCTCAGTCATCGGCTCGATCGCCATGCATGCGGTGAGCGCCGGCCGGCCGACCGTGAGCGTGCCCGTCTTGTCGACGACGAGCGTGTCGACCTTCTCCAGCCGTTCGAGCACCTCGGCATTCTTGACGAGCACCCCTTCCTGGGCCCCGCGGCCGATCCCGACCATGATCGACATCGGCGTGGCTAGGCCGAGCGCACACGGGCAGGCGATGATCAGCACGGCGATCGAATTGACGAGCGCCCAGGCCAGCGGCGGCTGCTCGGGCGCGGCGATGGCCCACACGAGAAACGTCACGATCGCGATCGCGAGCACCGCCGGCACGAAATAGCCCGCCACCGTGTCGGCCACCTTTTGGATTGGCGCCCGGCTGCGCTGCGCGTCGGCCACCAGGCCGATGATCCGTGCGAGCAGGGTGTCGTGGCCGACCTTGTCGGCCACCATCAGAAAGCCGCCCGTCTGGTTGAGCGTGCCGCCGATCACGGCGTCGCCGATCCGTTTTTCGACGGGCATCGGCTCGCCGGTGATCATCGATTCCTCGACCGAGCTTTCCCCGTCCGTGAGCCAGCCGTCCACGGGAATCTTCTCGCCCGGTCGCACCCGCAGGGTGTCGCCCACGCGCACGTCATCAAGCGGCACCTCACGCTCCATGCCGTCGCGGACCACGCGGGCCAGCGGTGGGGCCAGCGACATGAGCTCGCGGATCGCGGCGCCGGTGCGGTGCCGGGCTCGCAGTTCGAGCAATTGCCCGAGCAGCACGAGCGTGATGATCACCGCGGCCGCCTCGAAGTAGAGCGGCGCCCCGCCGTCGTGCTGGAACTGATGGGGGATGGCCCCGGGAAACACGAGTGCCGCCAGGCTGAAGAGATAGGCCGCGGCCGTGCCGATGGCGATCAGCGTGAACATGTTGAGGTGGCCCGTCGCGAGCGAACGCACGCCGCGCTCGAAAATCGGCCAGCCGGCCCAGAGCACCACGGGAGTGGCGAGCGCGAACTGTAGCCAGTGGCTGGCGGGGATCCCGATCCAGCGATCCAGGGGCACGCCCACCATCGGCAGCATCGCCAGCGCAAAGACCGGCAGCGTGAGCGCCGCGGCGATCCAGAATCGCCGGCTCATGCGGCGGAGCTCCGGATCATCATCGCCCCCGCCAGCCTGCACCGTTTTGGGCTCCAAATCCATGCCGCACTTCGGGCAGGCGCCGGGGCCGATCTGCTCGATCTCCGGATGCATCGGGCAGGTGTAGATGGCGTCGGCAGGGGCTGCCGGGGCGGCCGGCGGCACCTCGCCCAGAAACTTCCGCCGGCAGCCTGCGCAGCAAAAAAAGAAGGTGACGCCGTCGCGGACCGCACTCTCGGCGGTTGTCTCATCGACGGTCATGCCGCAGATAGGATCGATGGCCATCGGTATCGAAGGGTTGGGCCGGCCAGCCGTGACGTTCGCGGGCGGCGTGGCGGAAGTCGGGATCAGGCCTGGCCGACCTCTGCCCGGACCTTCTCGAGCTTCTCGGGCGGCAGGAGGCCGTGGGTGAGCATGCGGCCGCGGCCGGGCGGCGAGAGCCAGACGACGAGGCCTCGGGCGGCGAGCGCGTCGAGATGGCGGCGGAGCGTGGGCAGGTCGGCGATCTCGTCCATCCGGCTGGCGCGGCCGCGCAGGCTGCCCTCGGTCTGCTCGCCGCGCAGGAGCAACTCGGCCAGGATCGCGAGCTCCTCCTTGCCGACGCCGAGCCATTCGTAGGCGAGATGCCGATAGCGGGCAAGGCTGCCGTTGCCGAACACCTCGGCCGCGGCGCCGAGCGCCCGCAGGCTCGCGATCGCCTTCATCACCTGCTCCTCGTCGAGCGTCATCGCCGGATCGCGGTTGCTCTTCTGATTGCAGCCGTTGACGAGCGCGTTGAGCGAGAGGGGATACTGGTCGGGCGTCGTCTTCGCTTTCTCGACGAGCGTGCCGAGCACGCGCCGTTCGGCGGCATCGAGCGGGCGGACGGTCGCGGGGGCGGGCTCTGCGGACATCGCTGCACAGCATATCGCCGCGCGACAAAATGGGCTCCATCGGAAGCCCGAGGCGTGAGCCGAGAGGATGCCCGAACCCAGGAAGCCCGAGGCGTGAGCCGAGAGGATGTCGCTTCGCTTCACGTGGGCCGCATGGCCAAGCGCCGGCAGAAGGAACCGACGCCCATGCTGCGGCTGGGTCGGAGGACGAGGTGTATCTCGGAGTCCGCGCGGCTTGACAACCCGTTCCAAATAATGTACAAAAGTACATGCCATGAGAGTGTGGGCAGCCGCAGCAGTAGACTAGGAGGTTCGAAGTGGTCGCAATGATGGACACACTGGCAATCTACGAGCAGTTTCGGGCCGTTCTCGGTGAGGAGCGTGCCAAGGGTTTTGCGCAGACCCTCGGCACGATGATCGAGGAGGCGAAGAATGCCGCCACGAAGGAAGACATCCGCCTCCTGCGCGAGTCACTTGACGCCGGCATCTCCAAGCTCGATGCCGCCTTGGCGAAGCTCGCCGAGGCCCAAGCCCGCACAGAGGTGCGGGTGGGCGGTCTCGAGGAGGCGATGCAGAAGCTCGCCGAGGCGCAGGCTCGCACAGAGGAGCGGGTGGGCGGTCTCGAGTTGCGGATGGGCTGCCTCGAGGAGGTGATGCAGAAGCTTGCCGAGGCGCAGGCCCGCACAGAGGAGCGGGTGGGCGGTCTCGAGGTGCGGATGGGCCGCCTCGAGGAGGTGGTGCAAAAGCTTGCCGAGGCGCAAGTTCGCACGGAGGAACGGGTGGGCGGTCTTGAGGCGGCGATGCAGAAGCTTGCCGAGGCGCAGGCCCGCACGGAGGAACGTCTGGTGCGGCTCGAAGCGGTGATCGAGAAGTTGATCGTTCGGAGCGACCGTCATGAAGGGAAGCTGTTAGAGCTTTCGTTTCGGGAGCGGCTGCCGTCTTATCTCGGGCTCTTTCTCCGGCGGGCGAAGGTGCTGCAGCCGGCCGACCTGCTCGACGAACTCGAGCCCCGGCTCGACAGGGCCGAGGTGGAAGATTTTCTCCGGGCCGACGTGCTGGCTCGCGGTGCCGTGGACGGCCAGCCCACGTACGTCGTCGGCGAGGTGTCGTATACGGCCCACGCCAGCGACGTAGAGCGGGCGGCGCGGCGGGCCGCCCTGGTGCGGAAGGCCGATCTCCCGGCCGTGGGGCTCGTCGCCTGTGAAACGGTGCAGCCCGAGACGCTCGCCTACGCCCGTGAGCAAAGGGTGCGCGTGTGGGCCGACGGCCGATTCGTTGATTGAAAAGGGCGCCCGGAAGAGGAGTGTTTGCTCCGTTTACGCCTCGCGGAGGATTGCTTCGGTGAGTTCGCTTGCACGACCCGTCGTGGTCATTCTTGCTGTGATTTTCGCATGCGGAGGTGGCCGGTCGGCTGCGGCGGCTGAGCCCGGCGAACCCCGTGGCAGGTTCGTGCGGGGCGTGTTCGAGTCGAGCACGATTTTTCCCGGCACGCGGCGCGAGTGGTCGGTGTATGTGCAGGCGGAATATTCCGGGGCCGAGCCTGCCCGGCTGATGGTGTTTCAGGATGGCCCTGCCTACGCCAAGGCCGACGGGCCGTATCGCGTGCCCTTCGTGTTTGACGAGTTGATCGCGAAGGGCGAGATGCCCGCCACGATCGCCCTGTTCGTGACCCCCGGCACGATTCCAGCCGATCGGCCGGGGGCGAAGGACCGCAGCAACAGGTCGTTCGAATACGACTTGCTCGGTGACCGCTACGCACGCTTTCTTGTCGAGGAGTTGCTGCCGGCGGCGCTCGAGGGCTTGAACGTATCGGCCGATCCCCGGCACCGGGCGATCTGTGGCCAGTCGTCGGGCGGGATCTGCGCGTTCACGGCCGCCTGGGAGCGGCCCGACCAGTTTGGCCGTGTGATGAGCCACATCGGGAGTTTCACCGACATCCGCGGCGGCTACGCCTATCCCGTGCTCGTGCGAAAGACGAAGCCGGCGCCCAAACCGATCAAGGTGTATCTCCAGGACGGCCGCGACGATCTCGACAACCTGTTTGGCAGCTGGCCGCTCGGCAATGCCGACATGGCTGCCTCGCTTGCCTTTGCCGGCTACGACCACCGCTTCGAACTGACCGATGGCGGCCACAATGGCAAGGCGGCAGGGGCGATCTTCGCCGATGGACTACGGTGGCTGTGGTCTGATGCACCGCCGCAGCCGGTCGGCCGGGTCGAGGCCGAGAAGCCGGGCAAGTGGGAGCCGCATCCGCTCGCCGTTCCGAAAGACGACGTGCCGAAGGGCCGCGTGGAGCGGATGCCCGCTTTCGAGTCAAAAGTTTTTCCGGGCACGGTGCGCGACTGGGCGATCTACGTGCCGGCGCAGGCGAGGCCCGACATGCCCGCGGCGGTGATGGTGTTTCAAGACGGCCACGGCTATCTCAAGGCCGACGGCCAGTGGCGCGTGCCCGTCGTGTTCGACAACCTCATCGCCGCGGGAAAAATGCCGCCGACGGTGGCCGTGTTTCTCGATCCGGGCCACGACAAGGCACAGGAGAAACCGCCGAGCCCGTGGAAGAACTCAAATCGGTCGTTTGAATACGACTCACTGGGCGACCGCTACGCCCGGTTTCTCCTCGAGGAGATCCTGCCCGAGGTGGCGAAGAAGCAGCCGCTCACGAGTGATCCGGCGCGGCGGGCGATCTGCGGGGCCAGTTCGGGCGGCAACTGCGCATTCACCGTCGCCTGGGAGCGGCCGGATCAGTTCGGCCGCGTGCTCTCCTCGATCGGCAGCTTCACGGGCCTCCGCGGCGCGAACGCGTATCCATCGCTCGTGCGGAAGACGGAGCCCAAGCCGATCCGCGTGTACCTCGCCGATACGAGCGGCGACCTCGACAATCCGTTCGGCAGTTGGCCGCTGGCCAACAAGCAGATGGCGGCGGCGCTCGAGTTCATGGGCTACGACGTGCGGTTCGACTGGGCCGAGGGCTACGCCCACGACGCCCACCATGCGAGCCGGATTTTTCCCGACGCCCTCACCTGGCTGTGGCGTGAGGAACGGCATGTGCCCCAGTCCATGGCCGGGAACGATCTCCCCGGCGACATGGCGCTCCGCCGGTTGCTCGTGCCGGAGGCGGGGTGGGAAGTCGTGGCCGACAGCCTCGGCTTTGCCGACGCCCCCTGCACCGACGCCGAGGGAAATTTTTACTTCTGCGACATGAAGGCGCCGGCGGTGTATCGGATCGCCGCAGCCGACGGCGGCCGCACGACGGTCGCGGAGGAAGCCGTGAGCGGACTGGAGTTTGGCCCCGACGGCCGTCTCTACGGCTGCAACGGGCCGAAGAAGCGGCTGATCGCGATCGATCCGGCGAGTGGTCGCGTTGATGAAGTCGCCGGCGATCTTGCCCCCAACGATCTCGCCATCCTGCCCGAGGGCACGATCTACGTCACGGAAACTGGCAAGCAGCAGGTGACGCGGATCGATCCCAAGACCGGCGAGAAGTCGGCGGCAGATACCGGGATCACCGGGCCAAACGGCATCGCGCTTGCGAACGACGCGGGCACGCTCGCGGTGTCGGACTACAAGGGTGGCCACACGTGGGTGTTTCGCGTGGGGGCCGACGGCACGCTCGACGCAAAGATGCCGACGATGGAGATGCGGCGGCCGATCGACCCGAAGGGGGAGTTCAAGTTCCACGAGCCGCCGCCGCTCCTCGCCGCGTCGGGGGGCGACGGGATGGCGGTGGACCGGGCGGGGCGTTGGTATGTGACGTCGGCCCTCGGCGTGCAGGTGTTCGATCCGACGGGCCGGCTGTGCGGCGTGATGCCAAAACCCCGGCCCGACAAGCCGCTCACGAGCTGCGTTCTTGCCGGCCCGAACCATGACCAGCTCTACGTCACCAACGGCGACGCCATCTTCCGGCGGAAACTCGCTGTGGACTGACATCGCCGGTCGGATGCGGTGTACAGTAGGAGACCCCGCCATTCAGCCATGACGATCTGCCTGCTCAAGTCGAAAATCCATCGTGCTGCGGTCACCGGCGCCTCGGTCGACTACGAGGGCAGCCTGACGATCGCCGCCGATCTCGCTGAACGCGTGGGGCTGCGGCCCTACGAGCGAATTCTCGTGGGCAACATGGCCAACGGCGAGCGGTTCGAAACGTACGTGATCTACGGCAAGGCCGGCTCAGGCGTGATCGAGCTCAACGGCGCCACGGCCCACCTCGGCAAGCCGGGCGATCGGCTGACGATCATGTCGTTTGCGTGGTTCGACGTGGCAGAGGCCGCGACGCATGCTCCGGCTGTGATCGTGCTCGACGAAAAGAATCGCGTCGCCCGCGGCTGAGAGCGGCCGGGGCGTCCTCTCGGCTCACGCCTCGGGCTTCCTCAGACGGGCCATCTTCGGACGGGCGTGATTTTCGTGGGAAGCCCGAAGCGTAAGCTGAAGGGAATTCGCGTGGCGTCATCCACTCAAGGGGCGTTACGCGAGCAGATCGGGGATCACGTGGGCGTGCTCGACGCCCGTGAGCTTCTGGTCGAGGCCCAGGTGGCGGTAGGTGAACCGCTCGTGGTCGAATCCGAGGAGCTGGAGCACCGATGCGTGGAAGTCGCGGATGTGCACCGGGTCTTTGACGATGTTGTAGGAAAAGTCGTCGGTCTCGCCGTAGATCTGGCCGGGCCGGGACCCGCCGCCGGCCATCCACATCGTGAAGCACCGCGGATGATGGTCGCGGCCATAGTTCTCCTTCGAGAGGCCACCCTGCGAGTAGACCGTGCGGCCAAACTCGCCGCCCCAGATGATGAGCGTCTCATCCAAGAGGCCACGGGCCTTGAGATCCTGGATGAGCCCGGCGCAGGGCTGGTCGATGTCCTTGCAGCCGCTCTTGAGGCGGCCGACGACATTGGCGTGGGTGTCCCAGTGGTTGAGGTAGAGCTGCACGAATCGCACGCCGCGCTCCACCATCCGCCGGGCCATGAGGACGGAGTTCGCGAATGAGCCGGGGTTTTTCACGTCGTCGCCGTAGAGCGCAAGCGTGCTTTCCGACTCACTCGCGATGTTCGTGAGATCGGGCACGCTCGACTGCATCCGGAAGGCCATCTCGTATTGCGCGATCCTCGTGCGCGTCTCAGGATCGCCGATCTGCTCGAGCGTGCGCTGGTTGAGCGCCTGGAGGCCGTCGAGCGTCTTGCGGCGCACGTCGGCCGCCACGCCGGGCGGGTTGTTGATGTAGAGGATCGGGTCGCCCGCACTGCGAAAGCTCACGCCGGCATATTCGCCGGGCAGGTAGCCGCTCGACCAGAGCCGGGCCCCGATCGCCTGCGCCTGCTCGGGCTTCGTGGAGCGGGCCACGAGCACCACGAACGTGGGCAGATCCTTGTTGAGCGAGCCCAGGCCGTAGCTCGCCCAGGAGCCGAGGCAGGGGCGGCCCACGATCTGGTTGCCGGTCTGCATGTAGCAGATGGCGGGCTCATGGTTGATCGCCTCGGTGTGCATGCTGCGGATGAAGCACATCTCGTCGACCATCTTCGCCGTGTGCGGCAACAGCTCGCTCACCCACATGCCGTTCCTGCCGTGCTGGGCGAACTTGAACACCGAGGGCGCGATCGGAAACCGCTTCTGGCCGCTCGTCATCGTCGTCAGCCGCTGGCCGTTGCGGATGCTCTCCGGCAGATCCTTGTCGTACCACTCGTCCATCTTCGGCTTGTAGTCGTAGAGATCCTGCTGCGGCGGGCCGCCCACCATGTGCAGGTAGATCACGTGCTTCGCCTTGGGGGCGAAGTGTGGGCCCACGGCACCGGGCACACGATCGATGGCAGCGGCTGCCGGCCCGGCCGAGGCGTTGGCGAAGGCACGGTCGTGGCCCAGAAGCGAGGTGAGCGCCGCGCCGCCGAGGAGGTGGCTGCCCTGCTCGAAAAATCGCCTGCGCGTGAGGTTCAGGCCCAGTTCGTCGAGTGGGGAGCGGATGGGAGGAAGGTTCATTTGCAGAGCACCTCGTCGAGGTTCATGAGCTCGTTGGTGAGCATCGTCCAGCTGGCCAGTTGCACCGGGTCGGCGGCCCGGGGCTTCGTTTCGCCGATCGTGATCAGCGTCTTCGCGTCGTCGGGATGCGCCTTGTACCACTCGGTGAGATCGGCCAGCGACTTCTTCACGATCGCCAGCTCGTCGGCGGCGAGCGGCCGGGCGAGCACCCGCTCGGCGATGAATTCGAGCCGCGTGTCATCTGCGGGGCCGCCGATCTCGAGCGCCCGATCGGCCAGCGAACGGGCGGCCTCGACGAACTGCGGGTCGTTGAGCGTCACGAGCGCCTGGAGCGGCGTGTTCGTGCGTTCCCGCTTCACGCAGCAGCCCTCACGGGACGGAGCATTGAAGATCTCCATCGAGGCGGGTGGCGCCGACCGCTTCCAAAACCAATACATGCTGCGGCGATACAGGCCTTCACCCTTTTCGCGTTCGTAGCGGCTGGTGTTGCCGCCCATGGCCACCGCCTCCCAGACGCCTTCAGGCTGATAGGGCTTCACGCTCGGTCCGCCGATCTGCTTCACGAGCAGGCCGCTGGCGGCAAGGGCGTAGTCGCGCACCATCTCGGCATCCATGCGAAACCGCGGGCCTCGGGAGAGCAGCCGATTCGCGTTGTCTTTCGTGAGCTTGTCGGGCGTGGTGGCAGCGCTCTGTCGATAGGCGGCGCTCGTGACCATGAGCTTGAAGAGCTTCTTCACGTCCCAGCCCGATTCGCGGAACTCGACGGCGAGCCAGTCGAGCAGTTCGGGATGGCTGGGCAGCTCGCCCGTGATCCCGAAGTCGCCGGTGGTGCGCACGAGCCCGGTGCCGAACACCTCCTGCCAGAAGCGGTTTACCGTCACGCGGCTCGTGAGCGGATGGTCTTGCAGCACAAGCCACTGCGCGAGGCCGAGACGATTCTTGGGGAGGCTCTCGGGGAACGGCGGCAGGATATCGGGCGTGTCGGGCTGCACCTCGTCCTTGCGTTTGTCGTATTCGCCACGGTCGAGGATGAACGCCTTCGGCATCTCGGGCTTCTCCTGCATCACGTGGGCGATCGTGCCCCGCTTGCGGATCTCCGTGCTCTCGGCGTCGAGCTTCGCCGCCGTCGCTGAAGCCTGCTTGAACGGCTCGTCGAACGTGGTGAGCCACCAGTCGTAGATGGTGCCGGCCGCCTTCGACCGTTCAGCGGCGGGAAGCTTCACGATGTCGGCGATCGTCTGCGCCCGCGAGATTCCCTCGACCTCGCCGGTAGACAGGGCACGACCCCAGATCGCGAGACTGGCGAGGCCGACGCCGTGCGCAGCAGAGCCCGGCGAGCGGCTTCCGATCGTGAGCGGCGACTCGACCCGGACCGAGTGCTTCTTGAACTTGTTGTTTTCGACGTTCGGCTTCTCTTGGAGCTTGCCGTCGTAGTAGATCTTCACACCCTCGGCTTTGCCGGAGCCGTCATAGGTCACCGACACGAGCGTCCACGCATCAGCCTTGAGCTGATCCTTGGCCACCACCTTAAAGGCGTCGTCTGGCCAGGCATGCACGAAATGCATGCCGACCCTGCGGCCTTGCACCCAGATATCCCAGCCTTGATAGGCCTTGGCGTCGTCCATGCGTGCGACGACGGCATAGGAGCCATCGTTGGCTGGCGGCCGCAGCCAAAACGACACGCTAAACGCCTGATCGTGCTCGAAGTCGCCGGCGCCGGCGATCTCCGCAGCCCTGCCGTCGAGCAGCGCCGCCGGAGTGCCGTTCGGCCCCGGCTGCCAGGTCGTCGTCGCCGTGAGCGGCAGGTCGCTCTCTTTGCCGACGAGCCTCACGAGGGCACTCGCCCCCTGTCCTTCGGTGAGCGGCAGATCGACGAGCGGAGTATCTTGCGGGAGCGATTTGGCCACGACCGACATGTCGGCCTTCTGCACCCAGGCCTCGAACTCGGGCTTGGCATCTTTCTTACGCGACTCGACCGCGGCCTTGGCGACGGGAATCTCCTGCTCGAGCACGCGAAAGCGGGGCCGGTCGGCCGGCTTGGGCACCGGGAGGATCGGCGGCGTGTCGTGGACGTTGCCGTCCATCACGTTTTGCGTGGTGTTATTGAAGAAGGCCGAAAGCTCGTAGAACTCCTTCTGCGAGAGTGGATCGAACTTGTGGTTGTGGCACACGGCGCAGCCGGTGGTGAGGCCGAGCCACACGGCCGATGTCGTCTCCGTGCGGTCGCGGGTGTAGAGCACGGCGTATTCCTCGGCGATCACTCCGCCTTCGTTCGTCGTGATGTTGCAGCGGTT
>CAMAVC010000014.1 GCA_945861585.1 Planctomicrobium piriforme | reverse complement strand
CCCTACCTCGGCCTCGACTCCGTCGAGCCGTTCGTGAAGACCGCCCACGAGCGCGGCGCCGGGATCTTCATCCTCGTGAAGACGTCGAACCCCGGCAGCAAGGACTTTCAGGATCTCACCATCGACGGCCGCACGCTCTTCGAGCACGTGGCCGCGGGTGTCGAAGCACTCGCCGCCCGCACCGCCGACGGGGGCACCTATGGCGCGATCGGCGCCGTGGTGGGCGCCACCTGGCCCCGGCAGCTCGACGCGATGCGCGCCGCGATGCCGCACGCGTGGATCCTCGTGCCCGGGTTCGGCAAGCAGGGCGGCCGGGCCGCCGACGTGCGCGGGGCGTTCCATTCGGACGGACTCGGGGCGCTCGTCGTGAGCGCGCGAGACGTCATCTTCGCCCACACGCGGCCCGAGATGAACGCCGGGCTCACCGACGCGCAGTGGCAGACCGCCGTGGAGCGGGCCTGCCGCGACATGATCGAGCGGCTCGCGTCGGATACACCGGCAGGGCGACTCACGTCGTAGGACAGGCTTTAGCCTGTCGGAAGAAGAGACAGGCTGAAGCCTGTCCTACATCAAAGCGCCAGGCCCGGAGGGCCGGGTGAGCACTAGCGGGCGGAGGCCCGCCAAGGCAAGTTCGGCACGATGCCGAGACTTGCCGTGAAACCAGCCGGCCGGGTGAGCACCAGCCGACGAAGGTCGGCCAAGCGAAAATGAGCTGGAGGCTCATGTTTCGCGTTACGACAGCAGCTGTGAAATCAGCGGCAGGAGCTGCTTCTTGCGGCTGACGATGTTCTCGAGCGCGTAGAGGCTGCGGTCGAGCCGCGGGTAGTTGATGTCTTCGAAGGCCTCCGACTCCTTCGAGAGCAAGAGCAGCGAGCCGTTGCTGACCACGTCGGTCACGAGCAGGGCAGCGAAGTCGAGCCGCTGCTTCTCGGCAAACGCCTCGAGCGCCGCCCGCAGATCGTCCTTCCGCTCCCAAAAGAGATCGAACCCCGTCTCCTCGATCTGCGAGATCGAAAACCGCACGCCGTTCTCGGAAAACTCCTTGCAGTCTTCGCGGATCACGTCGGCCGGCGTCTTCGACCGCAGCGCCGAGCCGATCTCGAAAAACTCGCGTGTGTAGCGCTCGAGATCCACGCCGCACTGGCCCGCCAGCCACGCCAGCACTTCACGATCGACGTCGGTCGTGGTGGGCGACCGCAGATGAAGCGTGTCGGAGATGATGCCCGACGCCATGCAGAGCGCGATCGCCGGCGTGGGCACGATCCCCGCCGCACGAAACTGCCGGGCCACGAGCGTGCAGGTCGACCCCACGGGCTCGTTCACGAACCGGATCGGCTGCGTGCTCTTGAGGCCACCGCCGAGCCGGTGGTGGTCGAGCACCTCCACGATCTCCGCCTCGTCGGCTCCCGGCACCGCCTGGGCGAGCTCGTTGTGATCGACGAGCACGAGCTGCGGCCGCGGCGGATTGATGATGTCCGACTTGAACGCCAGGCCCACCAGGCCTCCGTCGTCGCCCACCACCGGAAACACCGGCTGCGACGACCGCTCGACCACGCCCCGCGCCTCGGCCACGGTCCACTTGCCCGGCACCGTGACGATATCGCGCTCGACGACCGGATCGATGAACTGGGCCGACTTGATCCGGAGCGTCGTGTTCACCGTGTCGAACGGGCTCGAAATCACCGACACCTTCTTCGCCTTCGCGATCTCCACCACCTCGGAGGCGAGCGGGAAGCCGCCCGTGATCACCACCGCCCGCACACCCGCGTCGATCGCCGGCAGCTGGATCGACGGCCGGTCACCGCACACGACGACGAGCCGCTCCCGCGGATACCGCTGCATGCGCTCCGTGAACCCCTCGGCGCTCATCGCACCCACCATCACGAGCAGCTCGTCGGAGCGATCCGGCTCTACGCGATTGCGAAACTCCCCACCGAGCACCTCGCAGATCTTCTGCAAGCTCGTGGTCACGGCGCGGGCCTTCGTCGAGTCGGCCGCGTCGACAAAGAAGAGCTCCATCATCGTCAGAATCGAGAGCACGCCCACGACCCGCCGGCCCTCCACCACGGGGATCGCCCGCAGGTCGCCCTTGCGCATCCGTTCGTAGGCCTCGTAAAAGGCTTCGCCAAACGATGCTGTCACGAGCTCGCGCCGGCAGACATCTTCGACCTGCGGCCGCACGTCCATCACGAGCTTCGGCGCCGCGAGGCCCGCGCGCCGCAGGACGAACTCGGTGCGCTCGTTCGGCGGGCCGCAGCAGGCCGCGACGGCATCGGGCCGGGTCGTGCGCTGGAGCAGGTCGGCGTAGGCGAGCGCCGAACAGATCGCGTCGGTGTCGGGATTGCGATGCCCGAAGACGAGCAGGCTCATCGGTGAATCACGTTTCGCCGGGGGCTTGGAGCCAGCAGGCGAGCGAGGGCTCCCACGCCTGGATTTCATCCGACTTGAAGTAGATGCCGATCTCGCGGGCCGCCGACTCGGGCGAGTCGGACGCGTGCACGAGATTCATCTGCCGGCTCGCCGAGTAGTCGCCCCGGATCGTGCCGGCGGCCGCCTTCAAGCCGCTCGTGGCCCCGAGCATGTCGCGAACCACGCGAATCACCTCCGGCCCCTCGAAGATCGTCGCCACCACCGGCGATGCGGTGATGAACTCCTCGAGCCCGGGATAGAACGGCTTCGCGACGTGCTCGGCGTAGTGCTGCTTCGCCAGGGCGGGCGTCACGCGCAGCATCTTCATCGCCACGAGCCGGAGCCCCTTCTCCTCGAAGCGGGCGAGGATCCTGCCGAGCAGGCAACGCTCGAGGCAGTCGGGCTTGAACATCACGAACGTCTGCTCCATGGGAGGTGGCTCTCGGGAGGTGGGGGGGAAAGTGCGGGGTGATCGACGAACCGAGTGTACTTAGCCGTCGGTCGCGGCCGAAGGCCAGTGCAAATTTACAACTGCACAACGCCTCGCTGCACGGCCAGCAAAAACTCGCGATTGCCCTCGAGGAGCGCGGCCTCGGCGAGCAGGTCGGCCTCGGTGAGCCAAAAGATTTCGTCGACCTCCACCGGATGTGGCACGAGCACGGCCGCCTCCGGCAGTGTGACGGTCCACCAGGCGAGTGCCGTGCCCCAGGCCGTCACGCTCCGCCACACGCAGGCGTCGGCGGTGACGGCCGCGGAGAGCTCCTCGCGGCACTCCCGCACCACCGCCGCGTGCTCCTCCTCGCCCGGCTCGACGTGCCCGCCGGGAAAGCACACGCGGCCCCCGGCGGCCACCGCCCGGCCCCGACGGATTGCCAGAAACCGTCCCTCCCGCCGCGCGATCGCCACCACGCCGCGCTTCACGATTTGCTCTGGCGGCGGACCCGCCGGCGGACGTTTCTGGTCCAGGCTCATACACTACACTGTGACATCCCACGGCTGATCCGCCCACTCCCTGCGAGCCCGCACATCGATGGACACCGTCCCGCCTCCCAAGGGCCCCTCCAAATTCAACCCGATGCTTGGCCGCCCGCTCGGCATGCCGGTGATCGTGATGCTGATCCTGGCCGGCCTCGCGCTCGTCACGATGTTCGCCCGCGAACAGGCCACCCTGCCGGCCGCGATCAGCTACGACGAGTTCGTGCGGCAGGTGCAGGCGGGCAACGTGTCGGCCGTGGAGATCGTGGGCAACTCGCTGCAGGGTGAGTTTCGCGCGGCCCCGGCGGCCGAGCGGATGGGGGGCACGGCCGGCGCCAAGGCCTTCCGGCTCGAGCTCTCGAGCTACCTCGGCGAGGGCCTCGACAAGCTGCTCCTCGACCACTCCGTGAAAACGACCGTCCGCCAGCCGAGCGACGGCACCGGCTTCCTGCTCGGCCTCTACATGCTCGTGCCGCTCCTGCTGATGGCCGGCTTTTGGATGACGCTCCGCCGTGCGCGAGACCCGCTCGGGGGCGGTGGCTTCCTGGGCTCGTTCTCGAAGTCGCCGGCCAAGCGCTACGGGGCCAACGACAAGCAGGTGACGTTCGCCGACGTGGCCGGCCTCGAGGGAGTGAAGGAAGACCTCAAAGAGATCGTGGAGTTCCTCAAGGACCCGAAGAAGTTTCAGCGGCTCGGCGGCCGGGTGCCGAAGGGCGTGCTCCTGATGGGCCCGCCCGGCACGGGCAAGACGCTCCTGGCCCGCGCGGTGGCCGGCGAGGCGGGCGTGCCCTTCTTCTCGATCTCGGGCAGCGAGTTCATCCAGATGTTCGTGGGCGTGGGCGCCTCGCGGGTGCGCGATCTCTTCAAGACAGCCAAGGATGCGTCGCCCTCGATCCTCTTTATCGACGAGATCGACGCCGTCGGCCGGCACCGCGGCGCGGGGCTCGGCGGTGGCCACGATGAGCGTGAGCAGACGCTCAACCAGATCCTCTCGGAGATGGACGGCTTCAGCCCGTCGGAATCGGTGATCGTGCTCGCAGCCACGAACCGGCCCGACGTGCTCGATCCGGCACTCCTGCGGCCGGGCCGCTTCGACCGGCATGTGACCGTCGACCGCCCCAACCAGAAGGCCCGGCTCGCGCTCTTTAAGGTGCACACCCGCAACGTGCCTCTCGCCGCCGACGTCGATCTCGATCGCCAGGCCAGCGGCACCGTCGGCCTCACGGGCGCCGACATCAGAAACCTCGTCAACGAGGCCGCTCTGTGGGCCACCCGCCAAAACAAAGACGCCGTCGACTCCTCCGACTTCGACTACGCCCGCGACAAGGTGCTGATGGGCCCGAAGCGGGAGGAGGTGCTCGTGGGCCGGGAAAAGAAGATGACGGCCTACCACGAAGCGGGCCACGCCCTCGGTGCCTGGCTCCTGCCCGGCGTCGACAAGCTCCACAAGGTGACGATCATTCCGCGCGGCCGGGCACTCGGCGTGACGCAGCTCGTGCCCGAGGAAGATCGGATGAACATCGGCGAGTCGGACTTGAACAACCGGCTCGTGTTCATCCTCGCCGGCCGGGCCGCGGAGAAGCTCGTGTTTGGCGAATACTCCGCGGGCGCCGAAAACGACCTCGTGCAGGCCACGCGGCTGGCCCGCCGGATGGTGGCTCACTGGGGCATGAGCGAGAAGGTGGGGCCCGTGGCCTGCCATGTGACCAACGAGCATCCCTTTCTCGGCCGCGACGTCTACGAGCAGCGCGAGTTCAGCGAACACACCGCGCAGATCATCGACGACGAAGTCACCCGGATGCTCAACGAAGCCGCCGACCGCGCCACGAAGCTCCTCTCCGACAACCGCGGCAAGCTCGACGCCCTCGCCGGTGCGCTCGAGCAGCAGGAGATGCTCGACGACGTCGAGGTGGTTGGCGTCATCGGGCCCGCCGTGCCGCGCCGGCCTGGCGACGCGGCGACCGCCGAAGCGACGTCGCCTTCCCAAGCGGCCCGCGGGCCCCAGACCGGCTGACACCATGCTCTCCCACGCCGTCTACTTCTCGCTCAAGGATCGCTCACCCGCCGCCGTGAAGGTGCTCGTGGACGCGTGCGAAACATACCTCAGCGGCCATCCGGGCATGGTGTCGCTTTCCGTCGGCACGGTCGCATCGTACGACCGGCAGGTGAACGATCGCGATTTCGACGTGGCCCTCGAGATCGTGTTCGAGTCGCATGCCGCGCACGACAGCTATCAGACCGCCGAGCGCCACAACCAGTTCGTCGCCGAGCAGGCGCCGAACTGGGCGAAGGTGCGCGTGTTCGACGTCGACCTCGCCGCCCGTATGTAGGACAGGCTTCAGCCTGTCATGCCCGACGACGCGATGATACGCCCTCTACACCACCCGCCCGCGTGACACGGCAATCCGCCCGCCGAAGCACGTCTCGACGTCGCCCCCCGGCACCCGCGCCCGCTCGTGATATCGCGAGCGATACCGCCAGCCGTCGGCCGCGCTCTCATACCCCAGCGGCAGCGGCGAGGGATCGATCGCACAGTCCACGAGATCCGGCACGGCGTGGCCCGTCTCCCCCACAGGATGCGGAAAGTTCACGTTCCAAAACTCACCCGGCTCCAGCGGCCGCGGTACCACGCTCTCGAGCACGGCCTGCATCCACCGGGCCGCCCGCTCCCAGTCGATCGGCGCCTCGCGGCGGTGGTAGTGCGACACGGCAAGCGCCGGCGCCCCGTGCAGCGCCGCTTCGCGGGCCGCTGCGACCGTGCCCGAGTGGTGGATATCGACGCCGAGGTTGCCGCCGGCGTTGATGCCCGACAGCACCCAGTCGGGCCCCGGGGCGTCGGCAAAGAGCACCGTAAGCGCGAGCCGCACGCAGTCGGCCGGCGTACCGTCGACGAAGTAGCGGTCGGGCCCGACCTGTTCGAGCACAAGCGGCCGATCGGTCGTGACGCGATGCCCGCAGCCCGAGTGTGGATCCTTCGGAGCCACCACGATCGTCTGGCCGGCCCAGCTCCGGCAGGCCTCGACGAGCGCGGCCAGGCCAGGAGCGTCGATGCCATCGTCGTTCGTCAGCAAGACGCGGTTCATGCTCGCTCCACCGGGCCCAATTCATCGAGCACCGCCTGCACGATCGCCCACACGCCCTCGGCCGCGTCGGCCGCAAGCCGGATCACCTCCTCGGCATCGGTGAGTTCGGGCGCATCGGGCCGGGCGACGTTCGTGACCACCGACACGGCCGCCACGTCGAGCCCCATGAGCCGGCCCGCCACGACCTCTGGCACGGTCGACATGCCGACCGCGTCGGCCCCCATCACGCGCAGCATCCGGTATTCAGCCCGCGTCTCATAACTGGGCCCGAGAAGATACGCATAGACGCCCTGCCGCGCCGGTCCGCCGGCCGCCCACGCCGCCCGCAGCGCCCGCGTCACGAGCGCCGGCGCATACCAGCAGCCTGGCGTCGGTCCGACGACGCTCTCGACGGGCTCGAGCGCGTCGCCCCATGGCTCGGCGACGAGGTCGAGATGATCGTTCATCACGAGCAGCTCGCCGCTCTGCATGTCGGGCCGCAGGCCGCCGGAGGCGTTGGTGAGCAGGAGCGTGCGGGCGCCGAGCGCGGCGAGCAGTTCGATGCCGCGCGTGAGCGTCTCGGGCGGAAAGCCTTCGTAGGCATGCACGCGGCCCTGCAGCATGACGACGGGCCGGCCCCGCAGCCGCCCGCAGACGAGGCGGCCGCGATGCCCCGTGGCCGTGCTCGATGCCAGCCAGCCGGTGTCGCGCGAGGCGATCGCCCAGGCGTCGTCGAGCCGATCGGCCAGGCCGCCGAGCCCCGTGCCGAGCACGACGCCGAGCGGCGCGTCGCATCCGCCGGCCGCACGAATCCGCGCCGCCGCTTCGACTGCGCCAGCCCGTGGCCTCCGACCGACCAGCGCTCTTCCCGATGCCCGCACCCGCGCCTCCTCCACGCTTTCCTGCCGCGCCGACCGGCACCCTTTGCCGCTCCGTCTACGAATCCGTATTCTCGCTGTTCCGGCACGGTTTTGAAAACTGTGCCAGTGATCATCCGTGAGTCAGGAGCAACGCAGCGTATGCCCACGAGAGCCGAACAGTTCGCCGGTGTGTCGGTCGCGATCGTGACCCCGTTTCGCGACGGCAAGATCGACTTCCCGCGGCTCCGCGAGCAGGTGGACTTTCAGGCTCAGGCCGGCGTCACGTGCCTGTGCCCGGTGGGCACGACGGGCGAGTCGCCCACGCTCTCGCACGAGGAGCACGAGCGTGTGATCGCCGAAACGATCGACGCGGCGGCCGGCCGCGTGCTCGTGATGCCCGGCACGGGCAGCAACTCCACCGCCGAGGCGGTGCGGCTTACGAAGTATGCGGCCAAGGCCGGGGCCAACGCGGCCCTCGTCGTCGGCCCCTACTACAACCGGCCGACGCAGCAAGGTCTCTACGAACACTTCAAAGCGATCGCCGAGAGCGTGGACATTCCGATCTGCATCTACAACATTCCGGCCCGCACCGGCCGCAACATCGAGCCCGAGACGATCGTGCGGCTCGCCAGTCTGCCGGGCATCACGATGGTGAAGGAGGCCACCGGCTCGATGGACCAGGCCTCGCAGATCCTCGCCGCCACCGATCTCACGGTGCTCTCCGGCGACGACAGCCTCACGCTCCCGCTGCTCTCGATCGGCGGGCGGGGCGTGATCTCCGTCGTGAGCAACCTCGTGCCGGCCGACATGAAGGCCCTCTGCGACGCTTTCGAAGCAGGCGACCTCGCGAAGGCCAGGTCGCTCCACCACACGCTCTTCGCCCTCTGCCGCGACCTGCTTGGCCTGGCAAGCAACCCGATTCCGATCAAGAGCGCGATGGCGATGCTGGGCCGCGACACGGGCGACGTGCGACTACCGCTCGTGCCGCTCGAACGCGCGCTCGCCGACAAGCTCCGCGCGGCGCTCAAGGCCTACGGCTTGCTGCACATGTAGGACAGGCTTCAGCCTGTCCTCCAAGCTCGCTCACTACTCCACGACGCGCAGCGTCGCCCCCTGCGCGTCGAACCGGGCGATCACCGGCTCATACTGCGGCAGGAGCTTGAGCGCGTCGAACCGCTCCACCACGTGCCCTGCCGCCTCGAGCGACTCGCAGCAGGCCATCACAGCCGGCCCCCAACTGCTCTGCGCCGCACCCCGAATGCCGAGCTCGTCGAGCAGTTCGAGGAGCTGCGCCGTCGACGCCGCATGCGGCAGCCGCTCCGACACAGGTGCGAACGGCTGGCCCGCCAAGTCGCCGTAGCGCCGCACCGCCTGGGAGAACGCCGCAAACCGTCCCTCGACGGCCGCCGGCAGAATCTCCATGAGTGCGATCCGGGCGAGCTCCGCCGCCACCTCGCGCGGCACCGGCGCGAGCTCCTGAAACGCCTGCTTCTCTGGCTCGCCGTGCAGCCCGATCGAATCGCGCTGCACGATCACCACGCAGCGCCACGTGGAAGGCAGCCGCACGCGGGCCACGAGGGGCGAAAACTCGCCGTCTTCCGTCGGCACTCTGGGCGGCACGAACCGGCCCGCCTCCACGATCAGGCCGCCGCGGCTGAAGCCGTGAATGCCCACGCACGACCGCCGACCGCGGCCGACGGCCCGGGCGAAATCGAGCGCGTCTGCTGACTCGAACGAGTGCTCATCGTCGATCGGCTGGCCCTGCTCCGCCACGATCGGCAGGGTGTGCGACCCGCGATACAGACCTTGCATGCCGGCGGCGACGGCGAGCGCCAGCTGCGTGCCGCTGCCGAGCCCCACGTGGGCCCGCGGCGTTGCGACCACCTCGATCTCACAGGCAGCCTTCTCGGGAAGGCCCCATGTCTTCGCGGCCTCGCGAGCGAAGCCCACCGCCCGCTCGGCGAGCGGCCCGCGGCCAAGAAACGCCTCCGCCCGGCGCAGCCGCACGTGCACGCCCGGCCGATCGACCATCACGCCCACGCCGCCGAACGACCGCACCTCGGGATCGCCAAACGACAGCATGCCGAGGTGCAGCCGCGCGGGCGCCCGCACCTCCACGGCTCGCGGCGGTCGGCTCGAAGTTCGGCGTTCCTCTGCCATGTGAAGAGTAGACCCTCCTCAACCGCAGTCGAAAAGACCCTTGTAGGACAGGCTTCAGCCTGTCACGCGCCCTTGTAGGACAGGCTTCAGCCTGTCACGCGCGCCGACAGGCTCAACCCCGTCCCTCCACGCTTCTCTCCAACAACCCGAACGCCTCGTGCTCGCGCGTGCCCCCCGTCTTCTCCACGAGCACGCGCAGCTCCGCCAGCTGCCTCCGCACCTCGTCGGCCCCGAGCAGATGCACCCGCGTCACGAGGATCGCCCCTTCCACGACCGCATGCCGCGCCCGGTTGAGCCCCACGAACGGCCGCCCCTCGTGCGTGGCCACCACGCGGGCCTCGAGCCGCTGCCGCTCGCCCGTGCGGTCAGCCGCCACGATCTCGAATTCATACGCCCGACACACGCCGTCGAGCACCCAGCCCTGCACGGCCGTCGCCGCCCGGCACGCCGGCGGGGAGCCCGCCGCCCCCGTCACCACACGCGCGATGAGCAACGCGTCGTCCGTGGCATGAAACACACCAGCCCCCAGCTGCGCGAGATGCACTGCCGTCTGGCTCGTGGCGAACGGCTTGAGCACGAGCCGCTCGATCCTGCCCGCCGACACCTCGGCCTCGTCGACCTCGGGCCCCATCGCGGCCAGATGGATCCGGCCGTCGGCGCCGCAGGTGGTGACGAGGCCTTCGAGAATCATCGCGGGTGGCTGCCGGAGGTCGCGGCCGCGACGCCCCGTCGCCGGCCTCGCTTACAATACCCTGCAATCGACCCCCTGCCGCCCCCCGCACGCTCTTCCGGCCCGCCCCGTGACCAACCCCCGCGAACGCATCCACTTCGTCACCGGCAAGCTCGCGGAGCACTCGCTGCGACACGTGCTCGAAGCCCTCGCGCCGCGGGTCGGCTTCGATTGCTCGGTGCAGGTGCTGAACATCACCGTGGCGGCCCTGATGACCACGCCCTGGATCGCCCGCCGGCTCGTCGTGCCCCCCGGCACCACGCGCGTGATCCTGCCCGGAGCCTGCAGCGGATCGCTCGCTGCGTTTCAGGGAGTGACCGACGTGCCGGTCGAGCGCGGCCCCGAGGATCTGCGCCGGCTCGACGAATTCTTCGGCCAGCAGTCGCGCGACCTCGCCGACTACGGCGCCTTCGACATCGAGATCATCGCCGAGATCAACCACGCGCCGCGGCTCTCGCGGCCGGCGCTTCTCGCCGAAGCTCGCCGGCTCATCGCCGCGGGGGCCGACCGAATCGACGTGGGCTGCGATCCAGGAGACACGTGGGCGGGCGTCGGCGACGCCGTCGGCATGCTCGTGGGCGAAGGCATGAAGGTGTCGATCGACAGCTTCAACGCCGCCGAGATCGCGGCCGCCGTCCGCGCCGGCGCGAGCCTCGTGCTCTCGGTCAACTCGTCGAACGTGGCGGCGGCGGCCGACTGGGGCTGCGAGGTCGTCGTGGTCCCCGACGTACCGGCGACACTCGCGGGCTTCGACGACACGATCGAGCGGCTCACGGCCGCGCACGTTCGCTGCCGCCTCGATCCAGTGCTCGAACCGATCGGCTTCGGGTTCGCCGCGAGCCTCGGCCGCTACCTCGACGTGCGCCGCCGCCATCCGGGCGCCGAGATGATGATGGGGATCGGTAATCTCACCGAGCTCACCGATGTCGATTCGGCCGGCATCAACACGCTGCTCCTCGGCTTCTGCCAGGAGACGGGTATTCGCTCCGTGCTCACGACCGAAGTCATCCACTGGGCGAAGAGCAGCGTGCGCGAATGCGCCCTCGGCCGCGCGCTCGTGCACCACGCCGTCACGAACCGCACGCTCCCCAAGCACGTCGAGCCGCGGCTCGTCACGCTCCGCGCGGGCAAGCCGCAGGAGCACGGGCCCGAGGCTCTCGATGCCTTGGCCCGCGCGATTCGCGATCCGAACATCCGGGTGTTCGCTGAGCGAAGCGAAGTGCACGTGGTGGGCGCGGGGCTGCACCTGGCAGCCCGCGATCCCTTCGCGCTGTTTGCGGAGCTCGAGGCGGCCCGGCCCGACATCGACCCGAGCCACGCCTTCTACCTCGGCTACGAGATCGCGAAGGCCGTGACGGCGCTCACGCTCGCGAAAGACTATCGCCAAGACCAGGCCCTCGACTGGGGGCACCTCACTCAGCCTGAAATCGGCCACGGCCCGTCGCGGGCCGCCGCCGACGTGGCCCGCAAGGCCGGCGGTCCCCAGACGACGGCCGACACCACGCCCGATGAGGTCGCCCGCTCGTCATGACCGCGCCAGCCGACTCGCTCCACGCCGCACCGCTCGTCACGCGCCGATTCACCACGGCCTCCGGCGCGGTCGTCGCCGAGCTGGCCCGGCACGTGACCGCGCCGGCCGTCTTCCGCCAGCTTGCGGCCGCGCCGCAGCTCGTGTTTCTCGACAGCGCCGCGCTCGACGAGCTGTCGCCTGCCGACGAGGCCGATGGCGCGCTCCCTCGGCTCGGGCGGTATTCGTTCGTGGCTGCCGATCCGATTCACTCCGTGGTCGTGCCCGCGGCTGCCGGCGCCGCCGACATCGCGGCCGCGTTCGCTGCGATCCGAGCCCTGCTTGCCGACCTGGCCTGCACCACGATCCCCGCCCTGCCGCCGTTTCAGGGCGGCGTGGCTGGGCTCGTGGCCTACGAATGCGGGCTCGCGCGGCTCGGCCTCGATGCACCACAGCCTCCGGCCGCCGGCGTGCCGCTCGTGGCGCTGCACATCTACGACGTCGTCGTCGCCTTCGACCACGATGCCGGCCGCGGCTGGATCATTTCGCAGGGCGTGCCGGCGAAGGGCCCCGTCGCCCGCCGCGAACGGGCGACAGCCCGGCTCGATGCCCTGCTCGAGCGGCTCGCCGCCCCAGAACCGTGCCAGCCGGCGCCCGCACCCCCGGCACCGCTCCCACCGGGCGCCGAGCATCCGCTGCCGACCCACCCGCACGTCTTGGCCACGCACTCCGCCGAGGCCTATCGCGAGATGGTGCACAGGGGCATCGAATTCGTGCGGGCGGGAGACGTGTTTCAGGTGAATCTCGCCCAGCGGTTCGCCGTGGCGACAAGCGTCGATCCCGTGGAGCTCTACGCCCGGGCCCGCTCCCTCAACGCCGCCCCCTTCGCCGGCTTCTTCGACGCGGGCACCTGCCGGATCGCGAGCATGTCGCCGGAGCGGTTTCTGCAGGTGACCCGCGGCACCGTGCGGATGCACCCCATCAAGGGCACGCGCCGCGTGATCGCGAGCCCCGAGGCCGATCTCTACGCCGGCGATGACCTCGGCGCGAGCGCGAAGGACCGGGCCGAAAACGTGATGATCGTCGATCTCGTGCGCAACGACCTTGCCCGGGTCTGCGTGCCGGCAAGCGTGCGTGTGGAGGCGCTCTGCCGGCTCGAACGCTACCGCTACGTGCAACACCTCGTGTCGATCGTGGCCGGCCGCCTGCGGCCCGGCCTCACGTCGCTCGACGCCGTCGAGGCCGCCCTTCCCGGGGGCAGCGTGACGGGCGCGCCCAAGCACCGCGCCTGCGAGATCATCTCCGCACTCGAGGGCTTCGCCCGCGGCGCCTACTGCGGCTCGCTCGGATACATCGGCTTCGACGGCACGGCCGATTTCAACCTTCTGATTCGCACGTTCGTAGCCACCGACGGCCTCGTCACCTTCGCCGCCGGCGGCGGGATCACCGCCGCGAGCGATCCCGCCGCCGAGCACGCCGAGTCGCTCCACAAGGCGGAGGGCATGCTGCGCGTCCTCGATTCATTTTCGGAACGGCGCGGGGGGCTCTCATGATCCTCGTCCTCGACAACCGCGACAGCTTCGTCTTCAACCTCGCCCGCTACGTCGAGCTCCTCGGCGTGGAGACGGCCGTCGAATCGAGCCACGCGCTCGACGTGGCCGGCATCACGCGGCTGGCTCCGCAGGCGATCATCATCTCGCCCGGCCCGTGCACGCCGGCCGAGGCCGGCTGCTCGGTCGCCGCCGTGCAGGCGTTTCGCGGCCGTGTGCCCATCCTCGGCGTGTGCCTCGGCCACCAGGCGATCGCCGCCGCGCTCGGGGCTCGAATCGTGCGCGCCCGTGAGCCCGTCCACGGCCGCACGAGCCCGGTGCACCACGATGCCATCAATCTCTTCGCCGGCATCGAGAGCCCGATGACCGCCGCCCGCTACCACTCGCTCGTCGTCGACCCCGCTGCACTGCCACCCGGCCTCACCGTGACAGCCCGTGACGACGACGGCACGATCATGGCGATCGAGCACGGCCCCGACCGCCTCTGGGGCGTACAGTTCCACCCCGAGTCGATCCTCACCGACCACGGCTTCCGCCTGCTCGCCAACTTCCTCGACCTCGCCGGCATCCCCCATCGCGCAGACATTCCCACGATCGCGTCACAACTGCTGCCATCGCCCGCGTACGACGCCTCACCCACCGATCGCATCGTCACATTTTGAGGAGGGGAGGCGAGGGGTTACCCCTGCCGTTGAGACGGCGTATGTGACCAGCGAAGCCATGGATGGCGCAGCGCAGGCACATCCGAGTGAGTGAAGCCCAGGATGGGCGCAACGAACGTCCGGCGAGACGGTACGGGGTAACCCCGAGCCGGTGCGCGAGAGTTGAACTACGACAGGCTGAAGCCTGTCCTACAACGGACGTCACGCGCGGCGGAAGCCGCCGTTGACGTTGAGCACCTGGCCCGTGATGAAGGCGGCATCGGGCCCCACGAGCCAGCGGATCGCGGCGGCGATGTCCTCCGGTGTGCCCCAGCGGCTAAGCATGCTCTCGCGCACGGCCCGCTTCTGCCAGGCTTCGCTGGCATGCTCGCCCCAGGCCGTCTTGATCCAGCCGGGGGCGACGCAGTTCACGCGGACCTTCGGCGCGAGCGACCGCGCAACGCTCTTTGAAAACGCCATGACCGCGCCCTTCGTGGCTGCGAACAGCTCGCCGCTATCTCCCTCCATGCCCACGTCGGCCTGATCCCAGCCGATCGTCACGATCGAGCCTCCTTCGCGGCCGGCCATCCAGCGGCCAAAGGCCCGCGCAAGCTGCATCGTGGCCACCACGTCCACGGCGAGCAGCTGCTCGAGCTTCTGCTCGAACGGCCACTTCGCGGGCGGGCCCGTGAGCACGTCGGCCCCCGCCACGAGCGCCACGATGCTCACCTCCGGCAGCCGCGCCTCGACCTCCCGCACGAGCCCGGCCACGGCCTGCGCATCGGCGAGGTCGGCGAGAAACGTCCCCGCATGACGGTCGCCGAGCAGCGCGGCCACCTCGGCCGCGTGGGCCGCCGATCGCCCGTGCACCGCGACACGCGCGCCGGCGGCAGCGAGTTCGAGGGCCACGACCCGGCCGATGCCGCTCGTCGAGCCGGTCACGAGCGCCGTGCGTCCCGCAAGTTCGCTCATCGCAGGCTGCTCTGGGATGGAGCCATGATCACCGCGACATCGGCAGTCTTGGCCGGCAACTCATAGCAGGCCGCCTCTTCGGCGTTCCGCACGAGCAGCCGCCGGCCGGAGAGGCAGAGATTGTTCCACGTCTGGCCGCGAAGCGCCGCGAGCCGGCCCCGCACGACGTGCTTCGCGGGCGCGGCATCGACGAGCACCACCTCGCCCGACTCGGCCTGTACGAGCAAGAGCGCACCGACGCGCAGCACCTGCCCCTGCCCGTACCGCCCGCCCTTCCAGGCCCGCTTGCCGTCGGCGAGCCGCACGCACTCGAGGATGCCGTCGGAGAGGCCGTAGGCGTGGCCCTCGTGGATCACCACGTTCGTAAACTTCGTCTTCAGGCTCCCTGTCTCGTGCCAGACCTCGCGGAGCGTCCAGGGACGTGCCGGAGACGTGTCGCCGAGTTCGAAGACCGCCGCCCCGATGCCGTAGCCCTTCGAGATGAAGACCCGCCGATCGTCGAGCACGACGGCCTGCGAGCAGGTGGCGTCGGAGTTGGAGTGGCCGGGCCAGTCGAACTGCCAGACCACGTCGCGCGTCGCCGGGTCGTAGCCCACGACCCGTGCTTCGTTGACGGCGACGATGGCCTCGCGGCCACCGAGCGTGGCGAGGTGCGGCGTCACATAGCTGATCTGCTCGTCGCCGGCGGCCCAGCGTCGTTCACCCGTGGCCCGGTCGTACGCGACGAGCGACACGAACTCCGGCCGCGCACTCCGCGGCCCGCCGCCAGGCACGATCACAAGATCGTCGGTTACGAGCGGCGAGCCGGCGCGGCCCCAGGCCACGGCGGCCACATGGGCTGCGGGATCAATGTCGAGGTCGGCAACAATATTCTTCTTCCAGACCACGCGCCCGTTCGCCCCGTCGATCGCATGCAGCCAGCCGGTGGCTCCGGTCGTGTAGACCATGCCCTCGCGGACCGTCGGCGTGGACCGCGGCCCCACGCCGCCGAGCACCGTCTCGTGCCGCGCCGGTACGCCCACGGCCCACTCCGGCTCGCCCGTGGCGACTGCGTAGCACGCCACGACTTCGTCGTCGCCGCGCTGCTCGAGCGTCACAGCATGCTCGCCGTACGTCACGATCCCTCCCCAGCCGGCGCCGATTGGCCGCCGCCAGAGCTCGCGCGGTGGCCGCGTGGCCCAGTCTGCATCGAGCGTGGGCTCAGCGAGGCTGAGATCGCCAGCCGGGCCCAAGAACCGAGGGAAGTCCGCGGGCGTCGGCTCCCAGGCGGGCGCATCGGCCACGGGCGCAGCGGCAGGCCGCGCCTGGAGCAGGCGATCCCGCGACGGGGCCCACCGCCAGACGAACTCCGGCACGAGATCGCCCGACACGCGTTCGATGCGGAGCATGCCCGCGGCCACGACGACCGCCCCGAGCAGTCCGCCGAGCACCATCTGCTTGAGCGCGGTGGCATGGCCGCTTTCGCGCACGAACCAGAGCAAAAGCGACACGAGCGCCGCGAAGACGAGAATCAGCGAGATGATGTTCCGCACCGCCTGGTCGACGATGCTGCCCACGACCGGCTCGAGCATCCCGGCCCGCACGAGCACCGTCGCCGTGGCAAGCGACGCCAGCGACACGAGCACCCTCCGTGGCGGCCAGAGCGGGCGGGGGGGCGAAGCAGCAATTGTGCGGGAACGCTGAGCTGGGCGCATGACACGGAATTCCAAGCGGAGACAGATGCGACGCGGCGCCGTGACGGTGCTGGTCGTGCGGAGTGTAGCGGTCGCGTCGCGCGGCCGTCGAGCGCGGCGAGCATGCACGGCACGGCATTCCTTGTGACTGCTCGCACCCTCGACTAGACTCCGCACATCGCCCGTCGCTTCTGTATCGTGCCCTTTTTCGCGGTCCCTCGGCATGCTCACTCCGACACCGTCTCCCCACGACACCGACCCCACGGCGCCGCTCGACACCGCCGGCCTCGGCCCCTCGACCGCCGCCGTCCACGCGGGCGAGGCCCGTCACAAGCCGGGCCATTCGATCACCGATCCGATCTTCGCGGCCTCCACCTACACCTTCGCCGACACGCAGTCGATCGTCGACTTCATCGAGGAGGAGCACCCGCGCGAGGAATACGGTCGCTACGGCAATCCCGGCGAGCGGGTGGTCGAGCGCAAGCTCGCCGCCCTCGACGGGGGCGAGATGGCCGTGCTCTTCGCCAGCGGCATGGGGGCGCTCGTGGGCCTGCTCATGGCGCACCTCAACGCGGGCGAAGAGATCGTGTTCTTCGACGAGTGTTATCACCGCAGCCGTGAGTTCTGCCGCAAGCATCTCACGCGGTTCGGCGTCGGCTTCCGCGAGGTGCCCACCTGTGACTACGCCGCGATGGAAGCGGCAATCACACCGCGGACGAAGTTCATCGTCAGCGAGTCGCCCACCAATCCACACTTGAGCGTCGTCGACATCGAACGGTTCGCCGACATCGGCCGCCGCAAGGGCGTGCTCACGCTCATCGACGCAACGCTCTGCACCCCCTACAACCTGCGGCCGCTCGAGGCCGGGGTCGATTTCGTGCTCCACTCGGCCACGAAGTATCTCGGCGGCCACAACGACCTGCTCGCCGGCGTCGTGGTGGGCTCCAAGGACAAGCTCGAGCCGGTGCGGCACCTGCGCGGGATCATGGGGGGCGTGAACTCGCCCCACAACGCCTACCTCCTCGAGCGCGGCCTGAAGACCTTCGCCCTGCGGATGGAGCGGCACAACGCCAACGGCCTCGCCGTGGCCCGGTTTCTCGAGCGGCACCCGCGCGTTGAGCGGGTGCTCTATCCCGGCCTCGAAAGCCATCCCTTCCATGCCGTCGCCGCCCGCACGATGCGCGGCTACGGCGGACTCGTCACCTTTCTCTTGAAGGACGCCGACTGGCGCGAGACGGCCCGCGTGGTCGATGCCGTGAGGATTCCGCGGATTGGCCCGAGCCTCGGCGGCGTCGAGTCGCTCATCGAACAGCCGATGGTGATGAGCTACTGGAACTACTCGCCCGCCGAGCGGACGGCGTTCCGCATCCCCGACTCCATGATCCGCCTGGCCTGCGGCATCGAGGACCCGGCCGACCTCGTGGCCGACCTCGCCCAAGCCCTCGGCTGAGTATCCCATGCAGTTTCGCACCCGCGCGATCCACGTCGGCCAGGACCGCGATCCCGCCACCGGCGCCATCGTGCCGCCGATCCACGTGGCCAGCACGTTCGTGCAGCCCGACGCCTCGATGACGGCGGCCTACGACTACGCCCGCACCGCGAGCCCGACCCGCGGCGGATTCGAGGCCACGCTCGCCGCCCTCGACAGCGGCACGCGGGCCCTGGCGTTTGCGTCGGGGATGGCGGCCACGCACTGTGTGACGCAGCTGCTCGCCCCCGGCGACCGGATCGTCACCGGCACCGACATCTACGGCGGCACATGGCGGCTGTTCAACAAGCTTCTCACCGGCCACGGCATCACGATCACGGCCGTCGACACGACCGACATCGACGCCGTCCGGCAGGCGCTGTCGCACGGCAGCACGAAACTCCTCTGGATCGAATCGCCCGGCAATCCCCTGCTCTCGATCACCGACATCGCCGCCTGCGCCGAGATCGCGCATGCGGGAGGGGCGCTGCTCGCCTGCGATGCCACCGTCGCCACGCCCGCGCTCTCGCGGCCGCTCGACCACGGCGCCGACATCGTGATGCACTCGGCCACGAAGTCGATCGGCGGCCACAGCGACCTGCTCGGCGGGGCGCTCGTCACGCGCGATGCAGAGCTGGGCACGCGGCTCCACTGGCTGCAAAACGCCACCGGCGGCGTGATGGGGCCCTTCGAGGCGTTCCTGTGCTCGCGCGGGCTCAAGACGCTCGAACTGCGGGTGCGTGCCCAGTCGGCCACGGCGCTCGGGCTTGCGGAATGGCTGCTCGCCCATCCGCGGGTGAAGACCGTGCATTACCCAGGCCTCGCGTCCCACCCCGGCCATGCGGTCGCACGGCGGCAGATGACGGGCGGCTTCGGGAGCCTGCTGAGCTTCGAGCTCGATGGCGACGTGGCCACGGCCCGCCGGGTCGTGGAGTCGACCCGGCTCTTCCAGCTTGCCGTGAGCCTCGGGGCGGTCGAGTCGCTCATCGAACTCCCCGCCGTCATGTCGCACGGCTCCTACGAGCCGGCAGCCCGCCGCGCCGTGGGCATCGCCGACGGCCTGATCCGCTTGGCCGTCGGGCTGGAGGCCTTCGAGGATCTCCGCGACGACCTCGCCGCCGCCCTCGCGTAAGACAGGCAATCTGGGAAAACCCTGCCTGTCACGTTGATTTTGGCGGAAGTTCCGTTCGCACCGATGCCGATACCTCTACCGATTGGAGAGCCGCGCCGGGCGAAGGTCGCCCCGCACTCTCCACGGAGGAGTGAGGCCATGAACGTGCGGAACAGCTTGCTGAACCTGATCGCTGCGGTGCTCGTCGCCATGACGGGCTGGCTCGACGCCGCGGCCCAAGACACGGCCTCGCCAGCGCCCGATGCCGGCGCGAATCAGCTCCGCTGGACGCCGCACCGCGCGGCCTCCGCGCCCGTGGAAGCAGCGCCTGCTGCGGCAGCGCCGGCTGCCACGGTCGCCACACCTGCCCCGACGGCAGCACGGCCCGCCCAGCAGGCCATGCCCGCGCCCGCTGCCCCACGCATGCCCGCGCCGTCCGCCGCCGCCTCGGTGTCGTTGCCCGCCGACGTGCCGGCGGTCGTTCCAGCCGCTGCTCCGAACTACGCGCCCCTGCGGCAGAGCCTGCCGACGGGTTGGGGCACGGGCATCAGCGAATGGATGAGCAATAATCGGCTCGCCGGCAGCCTGAAGACATCGACTCCTGCCGACCCCGACAGCGTCTTCGGCGTCAACGTGATCCGTGCTCCGCAGGGAGAGCGTGGCCGGCCCGTGCTCGCCCAGGAAGGCGGGTCGCGCCGCCCCGGACCGCAGCAGGTCGCCGCGATGGCTCGGCCCTACGGTGGCGGCGACGCGCCGCGATTCAACCCTGCCGTGTCACAAGCCCGGCCGCAAACCCGGCCACAGGGCGAACGCATCGCCATGAACGTCGACGGCATTCCCTCGGTGATGACCCGGGCGCCGCAGGCGGCCGCACTCGACGACACGGCAGTGCCGGGCCGCCTGCCGGCCGCAGTCCAGCCCCCGACAGCCCAGACGCTCCCCAGCCCGGCGCCCTCGGCATCTGCTCCTTCGACGATGTCCGACCTCGACTTCGGCGGCATGCCCGCCGACATGCCCGGCATGTCGGGCATGTCGATGGACGGCTCGTTCGACCCCACAATGACCGGACAGTCGCCGGAGGACGGCATGTTGATGGGGCAGTATCCGGCCCAGGTGCACGTCGATTCGTTTTACGACGATCCCTATGCCTACGAAGACTGCGAAGACGCCTGCTGCCTGCCGCTGTGTGAGCTCGACGGCCGCTTCTGCAGCTGGATGCGACGCTTCGGCCGGCCCTACTACGGCTGGAAGTGGTATCGCGACTTCACGGCCAGCGCCGGCGTGACGAGCTTCACCAACCCGACAGACCTCGGCATCAACGGCAACTACGGCGTCAACGAGTATCTCAACTGGTCGATGCCGTTCTGGAACGCGTTCGGCGTCGGCTGGCAGGTGGGCGCACGCGGCGTGCAGACCAACTTCCAGCCGACTACGCTCACGGTCAACGGCACGCAGTTCACGAAGGGCTCCCGCGACCAGGTGTTCGTGACCACCGGATTCTTCACCCGGGCCTTCGAGGGCCGCGGGCTGCAGGGCGGAGCCGTGTACGACTACCTGAGCGACGGCTGGTACACCGACATGAACCTGGCCCAGGTCCGCAGCGAACTGAGCTACGTGTGGGGCTACCACGAGCTCGGCTACTGGGGCGCGCACAACGTCTCGGAGCAGCTCGGCATCTTCACGCCCCGCCGCCAGACCCAAGTCACGGGCACCACGATCGACCTCTACACCGCCTTCTACCGGCTGCACTTCGGCGACGCCAACGAATGGCGGGTGTGGGGCGGTGCGTCGGGTAACGGCGACGGCATCGTCGGCTCCTCGATGCGGGCCCCGATGTCGCGAAACTTCGGGCTCGAAGGCACGTTCACCTACCTGATTCCGAAGCAGTCCGAGCGGGCCGTCCTTGACAACGTCGGAACGGTCTCTTCCTACGGCCCCGCGGCATGGAACGTGTCGGTGAACCTCGTCTACTATCCCGCAGGCCGCTCACGGCGGAGCCTGGCGAGCCCCTACCGTCCTCTCTTCGACGTGGCCGACAACGGCAACATGATCCGCTCACTGATCTTGCCCTGATCCGACCTGGGGCATCCTCTCGGCTCACGCCTTTCCGTGGAGGACAGGCTTCAGCCTGTCACATGGAGGACAGGCTTCAGCCTGTCAACGCCTCAGGGCGGGGCATCCTCTCGGCTTACGCCTCGGGCTTGTCGGAGGCGGCGGCCGCCCGGCCCCAGGCGACGTGCCGAGCGGTTTTTGGTATCTTTTCGGCGTGAGCTCACCTCACCTCCGAGCCCCTCCACGGACTGCACATGTCAGACGCAAAAGATCCTTGGGCCAACCTCGCCGACTCGCTCGGCGCCTCGCCAAATCGCGACGCCTCACCCCCGCCGGCCCAACGGCCGCCCGAAAAACCCCGGCAGCCACCGCGCGCGGAGGGCGCAAAAACGCCCCCTCCGCGCAGTAACGCCGGCTGGGATGGCCTCGACACGAGCCTGGGCCTGCCCACGACGCATGAATCCGCACGGCCGCCCGAGCGCCGCGCCGCCGAGGCCCGCCCTGCCGAGCCCCGCGTGAGCCACGAATCACGGCCGGTCGAACGGCCCCCCGTGACGGAACGTCGGGAGTTCGGCTTCGATGAAGAACCTCGCCGTGTCGAACGAACGGAGCGTGCCGAACGGCCCGCGCGTGCAGAGAGAGCAGACCGGGGCGAACGGGCCGCCCGCGGAGATGCCTCTGCGGGCGAACCGCGCGAGGGCGATCAGCCGCGCGGCGAAGGTGGCGGCGACGACCAAGCCGGTGAAGGCCGTCCGCGCAGGCGCCGCGGGCGGCGCGGCGGTCGCGGCCGTGGCAGCCGGGGGCGACGCGACGAAGGACTGGCCGCACCGCCGCGCGAAGAGTCCCACTCCCGTGATGCCGATCTCGACCACGCTTCCGCAGACGATCGGCCGGCAGCACGCGGCGATGATTTCGACGACGAACCGCGGAGTGCCGACCGCGACTCAGCCGAGCCGGCCCTCGACGAGGATGGTCGCCCGCGGCGGCGACGGCGGCGGCGTGGGCGACGCGGTGGGCGGCGTGCAGTGGGTGCCGGCGAACGGTCGGGCGATCAGGGTGGCGAAGGTGCCCCTCCGCAGACCTCCTCCGACCGCCCCGCGCATGACCTCGACCACGAACCGCTGCCTTCGGGCTACGGCCGCGCGCAGACCGCACGGCAGTCGGAATCCCGCGAGTCAAAGCCGAAAACGGAAAGTGGGGAGCGCCGGGGCCGGCGGCGCCGGCGGAGCCGGAGCGACGAACCGGGCCGGCGGCCGGCGGCCGAAAGTGGAGGTGAATCGACACGGCGACGCAGCCGCCCGGGACGGCGAAGCGCAGACAGCGAACGCACGTCGTCGAGTTCGAGCCTCGCCCGCCGAAGCCGGGATGATTTCGCTCCAGTGGCACGCGGCTACGACGAAGACGACGAAGGCCTCGAGTTCCTGGGCCTCGAGGAGAGCGGGCACGAGCAGCCGCGCCGCGAGCAGCGCCACGTGGAAGACGACGACGTGCTCGTGGAAAGCGGTCTCAACGCCGTCCGCGACGTGCCGAGCTGGGTGGAGGCGATCGGCATCGTGATTGCCGGCAACCTCGACGCCCGGAGCCGCCCCCGGGCCGACCGCGACGACGACCGGCGACGCCGGTAGGACACGTCGCCATTCTTTGTAGGACAGGCTTCAGCCTGTCACGAATACCGACAGGCTAAAGCCTGTCCTACACCCGCACCGACAGGCTAAAGCCTGTCCTCCACCGGCACCGACAGGCTGAAGCCCGAGCCTCACTTCAGCGAGATCGTGCGGGCGAGCGGCTTCAAGATCTGCTCGATCACACAGGCATCGACCACCTCGCGGGCCAGCTGGGTCAGTCGGTCGATCGTGTCGACGTAGGTCGTCTGCGGGTCGAGGCTGCCATACTGCCGCGCCGTCACGTAGACGCTGAGCTGCTCCTCGGCGAATTCGCCCGTGCGCACCTGAAACGCGTTCGTGCGGGTCTCGGTGCTGACGCGCACCTGCACCCGGCAGTCCTCGTCGAGGGCGATCGTGAGTGAGGGCTCGAAATTGATCACGCGGCCTCCCGGAAGGTCGGCCACCCTGTCGAGCGCCGATCCCACGCCGAGCGCCTCGGCGAGGAGGGCGTTGTGGTTGCCTCGGTAGGCGAAATCGAAGCCAAACAGCAGGTCGAGGGCCTCGCAGTCGAGGGGGCTCACGGAGAGCAGCGGCGGGGCCAGGTCGAGCACCAGCCGATGTTGCTCGAGGGCCGACTCGATCGAAGGCGGGTTCACCTGCCCCGAACAGAGCCGCTTCGCCTCCACGGCAGCCCACCGATAGCGACCCTGGTCCTTGTCTTCCTCGAGCACGTAATCGCGTTTGTCGCGGCAGTAGAACTTCCGCATCGTCGGAAACTTCTTCTGGATCCGCTCGAAGAAGTGAAGCACGGTTTCCCGTTGGCCCGGAAGCTCCATCTCGGTGGCCAGATTCATGTTGATGTAGAAGTCGTCGGCCAACGAGGCGTAGGGCGTCATGCAGGACAGGCTCCGAAATGCAGCGATTCAGACCGAGTATAGGGGTGATTTTCGCAGGGTGTCAAAATGGGGGGAGTTGCCGCACGTCGTCTGCCGACACCCCGAAACTTGCATGCCCATGCCCGTGACTTATGCTTGCGAGACCGGCTCCGACGATCCCACGATCATGCCCACCCAGACCAAACCCTCCACCATCCCTGACGAACGATTGACGATCGAACACCGCGCCGACGGTGCGATCGTCGTGCGGGTGCGGTCGGCTGGGGACGGCCACGACCGCCTGCCCGACGCGGTGTTTTCCTTCCGCTGTGGCGACCCACAGTACGCCTACTGGCTCGCCCGCGCCGCCAACCGGTAGTCGGGCCGGCCTGCCGGCCTCGGTCACTCCCGCGAACTGGCGATCAGCGAGATGAACTCGCGGTTGCTCTTGAACTTCGCCAGCTGCTTCGTGAGCTGCTCCATCGCGTCGACATGATGCATGCTGGAAAGCGTGCGCCGCAGCATGTTGCAGGCATGCAGCGTGTCGGGATCGAGCAGCTTCTCCTCGCGCCGTGTGCCCGACTGCGAAATGTCGATCGCCGGCCACACCCGCCGATCGGCGAGCTTGCGGTCGAGCACGAGCTCCATGTTGCCGGTGCCCTTGAACTCCTGGAAGATCAGCTCGTCCATCCGACTCCCGGTATCGATGAGGGCCGTCGCCACGATCGTCAGCGACCCACCCTCCTCGAACACACGGGCCGTGGCGAACAGCTTCTTCGGAATGTCGAGCGCCTTGATATCGACACCGCCCGACATCGTGCGGCCGGTGTTGCCCACCCACTTATTGAAGGCCCGGGCCATGCGGGTGATCGAGTCCATGAGGAGAAACACGTCTTTGCCGGTTTCGGCCATTCGCTTGCACCGCTCGATCACCAGCTGAGACAGCCGCACATGGCTCTCCACGTCGCAGTCAAGGCTGCTGGCCAGCACCTCGCCCTTGACGCTGCGACGCATGTCGGTGACCTCCTCGGGCCGCTCGTCGATGAGCAGCATCACGAGCGAGAGCTCCGGGTGGTTGGTGGAAACCGCCTGCGACACCTGCTGGAGGAGCACCGTCTTGCCGGTGCGCGGCGGGGCCACGATCAGCGCCCGCTGCCCCTTGCCCAGGGGCGTGAGCAGGTCCATCACCCGCGTCGTGAGCGGCTGCTGGCCCGTTTCGAGCCTCAGCCAGGCCTCGGGGTTGATCGGCGTGAGTTGGTCAAACGACTTCACGTTTGGGTAGTCGTCGGGCGGCATGCCCTCGACCTCCAGAATCTCCTTCACCCGCGGCCCCTGCTGCCGTCGGCCGGGCTGGACGAGCGCCTTGATGGAGACGCCCTCGCGCAGCCGATACCGCTCGACCATCGTGCCGGGCACGAACGGATCGGTCCGCTCGCGCACGTAGTTCGTGTCGACGCTGCGGAGAAATCCGTAGCCGTTGGGATGCATCTCGAGCACGCCGTGCCCGGGCTCGAGCGGGATCGGCTCGCCGTTCTCGGCGACATCCGGCTCCATGTCCGGCGGACGCATGCCTTCCCCTTCCATGTCGACGGCACCGGCGCCCGCCATGCCGGCGCCCGCAGGGCCGCCACCGCCACCGCCCCGGCGATATCGCCGCCGCCGGCCACCGTAGCCGCCACCACCACCGCCACCATTGAAGCCTTGGCCACCCTGCCCCTGCGGGCCCTGACCAAATCCGCCCTGGCCGCCTTGGCCGCCCTGACCACCTGGGCCGCCAAAACCTTGGCGTCCCCTCGACCGTCTCCGCTTCGACATGGATCAATGCACTCTCAAAAGGACCGCACGCCGAGCATCCGCCGGCGGCGGACGATCAAGGGGCGAAAACCAAGGGGCGAAAACACTATGCAGAAAAAACTGCATGCCGCGTGGGCCAGGAGCACCAAAAGGAGCACCCAAAGGAGCAGCCAAAGGAATCGTTCAACTGAGAAAAACTCGGGAACAATTCCAACCATCGTTGGTCCGACCAACGCTGCCGAGCCACCCCTCCGCGGACAGTTGCAACGATCCGCGGCCCTGTGGCTCGCACCACCCCGATGAGTATCCGAATGCGGCCGGGAAATGTCAAGCGGCGGGCTTTTCAGCGACACCGGTGCCATCCCGGAGGAAGCCTTGGGGGGCTGCGGGGCCTTGGGGAGCCGCATGAGCCGGCACGGCCAGCATTTCGATGCGAATCGCACAACCGTTTCGACCGATACATCTTTCCGAGGGATGCCAGGCCCGGCCTTGGAGGCTCGTTCTTGGACCCGTCCCGCCCGCCGACGACCCCCTGACTGAACCGCAGGTGATTCCGATGTTCTCAGGCTGCTTCCGGTTTCCCGGTCTGTGGTGCGTGGCACTCGGTGCCTCGCTGGGATTCAGCGCCGACCCGCTGGCACGGGCCGACGCGCCGCCGCCCGCCACGCTCGTGGCGGATGCCGTCATTCCCTGGCATGCCGATCTCGCGGCCGCGACTCAGGCGGCGCTCGTCAGCCACCGGCCAGCGCTCGTGGTGTTTCTGGCGGGGTCAAGCGACTCTGGTGCCGCGCTCTCGCGCGACGTGTTTCCGGCCGCGGAAACCGTCGCGTTGCTCACGGCATGCTTCGAGCCGGTGCGGGTCGACGTCGATGTCGATCCCTCGACTGCTCGGGCTCTCGGGATCACCCAGGTGCCGACCGCCTGCATCGTCGATGGGCAGCACCGGCTCCTCGCCCGCTTCGACTGCCCGACGACGCCCGCGGCGTTCGTGGCTGCGGCGAGCCGTGCCGCCCAGGAGGCCGCAACCGCGCGGGCGGCGGGCGCAGTGACACCCACCGCTGCGATCCGCGAGCAGTCTGACTTCGTCAAGCAAGCTGCCCAACCCGCCCTCCAGCCGCCTGCCCAGCCAGTCGTGCAAGCGCCGGCCGCCGCCCCTCCGGCTGACACCGCCCATGCCGAGGAACCGTCGCTGCCGATGACGCCACCGGCATGGCCCGCCGAGCCCGCCACCAGGCCGATGCCCTTCATGCCCGACAGCCAGGCCGCGGCCCCGGCCCCGGCCCGCTCGGCGATCGAACCGGCCGCCACGGCCCCCGCCACCGCGGCGCCCTGGCTCACCGCGCCAGCCGCGCCCTCCGCGCCGGCGGCCGTCGCCACATCTCCTGCCACCCCGGTCGCCCCTGCCGCTCCCCCGGCAGCGCCTCCGGCCGCAGAGCCGGAGAAGAAGTCGGCGAGCAGTCAGTTTCTCGCCGCTCTCCAGAAGCCATTCGCCATCTTTTCGAAGCCGAAGACCGATGCCGCCGTCACACCACCGGTGACACCCGCCCCCGGCAGTGCCGTTGCCGCCACACCGCAGCCGGCCGCCGCACCCGATCCCTACGGATCGATGCCACTCGGCCTCGAGGGCTATTGCCCAGTGAGCCTCATGGACAAGGGCACGTGGGTCGAAGGACGGGCCCAGTGGGGCGCACGGCATCGCGGCCGCACCTACCTGTTTGCCGGTGCCGAGCAGCAACAGGCGTTTCTCGCGGCGCCCGACCGCTACGCGCCCGCGCTCTCCGGCGACGATCCCGTGCTCGCCTGCGACTCGGGCAAACAGGTGGCGGGGCAGCGCCGCTTCGGCGTCACGTATCAGTCGCGCACCTACCTGTTTTCGTCCCCCGAAACCCGCACGGCCTTCGCCGCCAATCCGCAGCGGTACACCACCCGCGTGGTCATCGCCGAGCGGCCTGCGGCGTCTGACAGCGTGGTGCGGTGAAAGACGACAGGCTGAAGCCTGTCCTACACGACGACGGGCTGAAGCCTGTCGCTACGTGGCCCAGCCGCGTGAGCGGCAGACGGCATCGTGCCATTTCTCGACCAGCGTGCGCCGGGCTGCATCGCTGATCTGCGGCTCGAACACGCGGTCCACGCAGCGGGCCGCGGCGACGGCCGCCGCGTCGGCGAAAAAACCCGTCGCGATGCCGGCCAACAGCGCCGCACCGAGAGCCGTCGTCTCGAGCATCGCGGGCCGCTCCACCGGCCGGCCGAGCACGTCGGCCTGCATCTGCATGAGCAGATCGTTGGCCGCGGCGCCGCCGTCGACCCGCAGCCGCGGCAGGGCCGCTCCGGCGTCTTGCTCCATCGCGGAGACCACGTCGGCGACTGAAAGCGAGATCGCCTGGAGCGCCGCCCGGGCGATGTGGGCTGCAGTCGTGCCCCGCGTGATGCCCACGAGCAGCCCGCGGGCGTGCGGATCCCAAAAGGGCGCACCGAGGCCGGTGAGCGCCGGCACGAGCATCACGCCGCCGGTGTCCGCCACGCTGCGTGCGAGCGGCTCGATGTCACGCGCCCGGCGGATGATGCCGAGGCCGTCGCGCAGCCACCCGACGAGCGAGCCGGCCACGAACACCGAGCCCTCGAGCATGTAATTCGGCCCGGCGCCGCCCGCACAGCCGAGCGTCGACAAGAGCCCGGCCGAACTTTCCACATGCCGCGAGCCCGTGGAGCAGAGCAGAAACGCGCCTGTTCCGTAGGTGCACTTCGCATCTCCCGCTGCGAGGCAGCCCTGGGCAAAGCCGCCGGCCTGCTGATCGCCCGCACACCCCATGATCGGCAACTCGGCCCCGAGGAGTGCGGCTGCCGTCGTGCCGAACGACCCCGACGAAGGCCGCACCTCCGGAAGGATCGCCGGCGGGATGTCGAAGATGCCGCAGAGCTCCGCGCTCCAGGCCTGCCGATCGATGTCGAACAGCAGTGTGCGACTGGCGTTCGTGGGATCGGTGGCGTGCACGCGGCCGCCCGTGAGCCGCCAGATCAGAAACGTGTCGACGGTGCCAAACAGAATCTCTCCCGCCGCACAGCGCTCCCGCAGGCCGGGCATCGTCTCCAAGAGGTGCACGATCTTCGTCGCCGAGAAATACGGGTCGAGCACGAGCCCCGTGCGCCGGCGAATGTCTGCCTCGAGCCCGCGGGCCTTGAGCCGTGCGCACACGGGCGCCGACACTCGGCTCTGCCAGACGATGGCGGGCGCGACAGGCCGGCCCGTCGCCCGTTCCCAGAGGATCGTCGTCTCGCGCTGGTTGGTGATTCCGATCGCGGCCACGGCAGTGGCCGGCGTGCCCGAGTCGGAGAGCACCCGCCGCGCGCAGTCGAGCTGCGTGCGCCAGATGTCTTCCGGATCGTGCTCGACGATGCCGAGATCCACGCCCCCCTCCCCGAGCCGCGTATGCTGCGGAAACTCCTCCTGGGCCGTGGCGAGCGGCCGCCCGTGCCGATCGAAGAGCATGGCCCGGCTCGACGTGGTGCCCTGATCGAGCGCGAGCACGCAGGTGGGATTCGTGGGGTGAGCTGTCATCGCTGCTGCGTCTCCTCAGGCCACTGTCTTGCCGAATCGCTCATGCAGCCCCGCCGCGCAGCGGTGCACCTCCGCCTCCGCCTGGCCGGCCGGCAGCATGCCGAGCCGCACGAGCTCCACCGCCAGCCCGGTCAACGTGGCCCGCGACAGCCGAGGGGCGAATGCGAGCATGAGCCGCCGCTCCACGAGATCGTCGAGTGACGTCGCCCACTCCTCGCGCACGCAAAACCCGACAGCGGCCGTCGGGAGGTCGGTGTCGGCCACGAGCGGCGGCACGTCTCCGGGCAATGCCGCCGGAGCACGGCATGCCTCCGGCGCGCGGCTCCCGAAGAGATCGACGACCCGCTCGGCCACGCGCTCGGCCCGCCCCGCCGCCACACCGGCCGCACGAACCACCGCCGCCGTCTCCGCCACGCACGCAGCCCGAGCCTCGGCAGATAGGCTCCCGGGGAGTGGCCGCTCGCGCGATGAGCCCTGCACGGGCAGGCCGAACGCCGCGAGCACCCCCCGCGCCGCCTGCTCCGCAAGGCTACGGCAGGTGGTGAGTTTGCCCCCCACGATCGACCAGGTGGGAAGCGGTGCCTCCGCATGCCGCACCAGCATGTGCCGCCGTGTCACCGAGGCGGGCGCCGAGCCACTGGCCGCCGGAAGCGGGCGGACGCCGCAGTAGTGCTGCACGACGGCGCCGCGGTCCGGTGCGATGGCCGGAAACAATCTGGCGACCGCGGCCAGGAGGTAGGCGATCTCGTCGTCGTCGGCCCGCGCGGTCGCCGGATCGCCGTGAAATGGAATGTCGGTCGTGCCCACGAGCACGAGCTCCGGCCCGAACGGCAGCACGAACACCGGTCGTCCATCATCGGCCTCGGCATACACGCCACGGTCGCCGAGGGCCTGCCGCAACGCGGGGGATTCGCACACGAGATGGCTCCCCTTGGTGCCGCCGATCAGCGGCCGGCCGTCGCCGGGCAGCAGCTCGGCCAGCGTGCGGTCGACCCACGCGCCCGTCGCGTTGATCACCGCCGCGGGCCGGAGTTCGCGGGCACTCTCGGTGCTGCGATCGGTTCCACGATCGGCTCGGTGCAGCCGCAGGCCGCCATCCCCGAGCCGCGCGCACGATGCGTGGGTGAGGAGCGCGAACGACGTGCCCCGCGCGGCGGCGATCCGGCGGGCGTCGACGCAGAGCTCCACCGTGAACCGCTCCGGAAACAGCATCTGGGCGTCGGCATACGTGGCGGCGCGCGGGAAAGCCCGCAGGTCGACCGCCGGCAGCCCGGTCGCCCCCGGCCGCACCGCGCGATGCCGCGGCCAGCGCGAGCCGACGGACAGGGCGTCGTAGAGCGTGAGGCCGAGTGCCACGGCGAGGCTGCCCCTGCCGCCCGGCGACCGCCAGCGTTTCGCGAGCGATTCACATCCGAGCAGCCGCGCGGCGGCCGAAGCGAGTCCGCCCCACCGCGTGCGCATCGGCAGATAAAACTCGAGCGGCCGCACGAGGTGCGGGGCGAGTCGGACGAGCCGGTCGCGTTCGGCGAGGCTCTCGCGGACGAGCCCCACCTCGCCGTATTCGAGGTAGCGCAGGCCGCCGTGCACGAGCCGCGTCGACCAGGCCGTGGTGCCACAGGCGATGTCGCCCGCATCGACGAGCACGACGTTCACTCCCGAGAGCAACAGCTCCCGGGCGAGGGCCGCCCCGTTGATGCCGGCGCCGAGCACCAGCACCGTCGTGTCGCGCGCCGTGCGGTCGGGCATCTGCTTCCTCGTGGTCGGACTGCCGCAACGATTCAGGAGGTCGCAACTATACTGGAGATCGGCGGCGGCAGCCGCGCTGCAGAACCTGTGGCACCCAAAATGCTCCTCTCGGCACACACGTCATCCATGCTCTCGATCTCGCGACGAGATTACGGCTCATGACACGACGGCGGCTTGCCCTGTTCGCATGGGCCGCGATCGCCTCGGCCACGACCACGTGGACCGCAGGGCCTGGCCACGCCGACAACGCCACGTCCCGCGCGCGTGCCACGCCCGTGACGGCCACGTGGGCGGGCCTGCCACTCCGACAGGTCGCGGCCCGGCTCGCCGAGATCGGTGGCATCGCCATCGTCGTCGACCGCCGGCTCGATCCCGACAGGTCGATCACGCTCGACATCTCCGCGGAACCCCTCGACGCCGTGATCGCCCGTGTGGCCGAAGCCGCGCAGGCCGACGTGGCCCCGTATGCCGGGCATGTTCGCCTCGTGCCGCGGGGCGGCGCGGCGGCGCTCGCCGCTGCCGAGCAGATGCGGGCGACCGAGCTCCGGGCGGCTGGAGCATCGCTCCGTGCCCGTGCCATGAGGGCTGCCACCTGCTCCTGGGAAGACGGCGCGGTGCCCCGCGAGCTCGTGGCGCGCGTAGCCGCGGAGGCCGGCATCGAGATCGACGGGCTCGATGCGCTTCCCCACGACCACTTCCCCCAGGCGCGGCTCCCCGCGCTCACGCACGCCGACCGGCTCGATCTCCTGCTCGCCCACTTCGACCGGCGGATCGAGTGGCGGCTCCGGCCCGGCCCACGCGGTGAGCGGCCGATGGTGGCGATCGTCGGCCTTCCTGCCGTTGTCGGGCCCGCGTCGCCGGCGTTGCACGGCACGCCGCCGCGCCGCCCAGGGAAGGCCGCGCCGCCAGCCGGCGGACCGGCCACCTACACGCTCACCGTCGCCGCGCCGCTCGACGAGCTGCTCTCGACGCTCGCCCGCCGGTTTGGCCTCGAGCTCGCTCTCGACGGCGCTGGGCTTGCCCGCGCCGGCGTGGCTCCCGCGGAGATCGTGCGGCTCGAATTGAAGGATGTTTCGCGAGAGCAGCTGCTCGACGCGATCTGCGCGCCCCGCCGACTCGCCTGGCACATCGAAGGCGACACCCTGTCGGTCAGCGCCGCCGCCCGCTGACCATGCCCTCCGCGGCCGTGCGGTTGCGGCGCGACGGCTCGTGCTGCGGGTCGAGATCGAGGGCCGCCGAGTACGACTCGACCGCGTCGCCGTAGCGGCCCTGAGCGGCCTGCGCCACGCCGCGATTAAACCACGCCCGCACGTCCTTGGGGTTGTGGCGGATCGCGAGATCGAAGTCGAACTCCGCCTTCCGCGGTTCGCCGGTGGACAGGTAGGCGAGGCCGCGGTTGAGGTAGGCGATCATGAACGTCCGGTCGCGGCGGATGGCCGATGCATAGGCGTTGATCGCTTCGAGCGGGCGACCGAGCTCGATGAGCGCGAGGCCACGCCACAGCTCCGGACGGGGGTCGTCGTATGCGATCCCCGCGGCATCCTCGAAATCTTCGAGGGCGATGCCGTGCAGCCCGAGATGAAACCAGGCGATGCCCCGCCGCAAGTAGAGCTCCGGATCTTGTGGATCGATCGCAAGGCCTGCGGAACAGGCGTCGACCGAACCGCGAAAGTCGCCGAGCCGGCGGCTGATCACACCGAGCGCGAGGTGACCGATCGTCAGCTTGGGATCGAGCTTGACGGCCTTGCGCAACACGTCGCGGGCTTCTTCCAGCTTGCCTGCGCGGTCGAGCTTCTCGGCCTCGAGCAGCAGTGCCTCGGCGGGCGAGGGCTCCACCTCCGCCGTCGGCGAATCGGCGTCGGGAAAGGGCTCGAGGCTGCGCAGATCACCCTGCGGCTCGGGGCGTGCCTGCGGCCGTGGCACGGCATCACGCCGGGGCGGCGGCGACCGTTCAGCCGGATCTCCCGGCAGCGTGCGTTCCGGAAACGGCACCGGCAGCTTCACGGGCGGCGGCTGCGGAGGCTCCGGCGGCTGTGCCGGCCGCGCGGGCTGTTTGCCCGACCCGAAGGGGTTGAGCTCGTCGGCGAAGGGATCGTCTTCCGGAATTCCCACCACGCCCGACTGTCGCGCTGTGGCGACATCCGGTGCGAACGACACCCCCACGACACCGGCCACGAGGGCCACGCCGGCCAGCCGGACGAGCGACGATAGATGCGGGATCGCGTGGCGGGGCATGATCGTATCGGAGGGAACTCCGCCGGAGCGCGTCCCGGCGGCTTCGAAAGAAATCGGCAGCCGCGCCATCCCGAATGGCGTCGCGACGCTACACCTGCTGCGATCCCAACAATCCTCCCAACCGCTCCTCGATGCCCGACTGAATTCGCCCGGCAAACAGCCCTGCCATGCCCGGCAGGACGAGCGCCACGAGCAGTTCTTCGGCCAGCACCTGGATGCTCCCGTCGAAATCCATCCCCATCGCCGCAAGCCGCACACGGAGCCGCTCGTCGGTCTCCCACGTCGCGTCGATCGGGCCCACGGTGTCGGCGTATTGGGTGCGGGCCCGTTCGACCGCCTCGTCGAGGCGGCGCCGCACTTCGGTCGGCGGCAGGCGATGCGGAATGCGGACTTCGAGGGGCTTCATGAGGATCGATGTTCCAGTGGGAGACCGGGCGCCGTGGTGCATTCCGCCACCGCCGTGGCGACGAGGTGGGCCGACACCCGGCCGAGCCGCACGTCGCCACCACCCCTATTGGAGCAGACAGCTGAGCGGAGTGCGACCACATCGGGGCCGCACGTGACGGCGAGTCGGATTTCCGGGATCGAGATCCGCCCCGCGAGCGCTACGGCGAGCCCGTGCCGGCGGGCGGCGGCGATCCAGGCGCCGATCTCGTCGGGCGACCACAGGCCGAGCAGGCCCGGCTCGCGCTTGTCGGCCGTGTCGATAAGCAGCATGCCGCAGCCGATGCCGGCGGCCGCCGCGATCACGTCGGGTGGCGACGGCGCATCGACGCGATCGAAGTCAGCATAGGCGACGGCCACGTGCATGCAGCCGGCCGGCAGCAGCGCATGCACCCGCGCGAGCTCGTCGCGCCACGGCCGGGCGGCCATCCCCGCGAGCCCCACCTTCACCGCAGCCGGCCCTGGAGCTGCGGTCGGCCGTGCGGCGTTCACGGCCTCGATCCACGCGCCCACCGCGGCGACGCCCGCGGCGAGCTCTCCCGCCGCCATCGTCCACGGCGCGCGGCGCCCGACTGCCCGCGCGACCGCAGCCACCGTGGCCGGATCTGCCGCCCCCAGCGATCCGCGGGCCGGATCCTTCACGTCGATCACGGCGGCCCCGCCCGCGAGGGCCTCTTCGGCCTCGGCCGCGTCGCGCACACTCACGAGCACGCCCTGCCACGTCATGCCGTGCGCTCCGCAACCGCCCGCTTCAACTCGACGAGCCGGGTGCTCAACCGGCGGGCGAGATCCCCTGACAAGGGCTCGCACCAGCGGCCGTCGAATACGACGGCGCCATCGGCCCACGAGCCCCACGGAGCGAACGTCGGCCGCGCCTGCCAGGCCGTCGCCCGCTCGGCGACGCGCATCACGAGCGTGCCCACGCGCTGCGTCGGCACGTCGTCGCGGCCCTCTGGATCGGGCAGCACGTGCGAGCCCATGAAAAAGCACTCCACGAATTCGAGCGGCACATCGTGCGCGGCAAGGGGGGCGAGCCGCACCCGGAGCATGTCGCCATGACGCGCGAGCCGCGGCTGAGCGGCCGCGAGCCCCAGGCCTGCGACCAGCGGACCGGCGACCAGGGCGAACCCGATCGCCAGCGGCAGCCCGACGGCAGCCGTCTGCGGCAACGCCGCCAGCACGACGAGCATCGTGCCGGTCGCGGCTGCGGCCGCCACGAGGAGCGCCGCTGGACGCACGTTGCCCCGCAGCCAGACCTCCACAGCGGACTCCTGCGAGACGTGCGTCATCCTTTTCATCGCTCCGGCCAATCGCGTACGATGCTCGCCCGACGGTCGCACCCAAGGACAATCCGCATGACGCACGATTCCCACGCCACGGTCGGCCGCACCGATCCCACGCTCACCGTCATTACCCTGCTGCTCGTTGCCTACGCCGCCGCCGCCGCTGCCGGCTGGCCGCAACATGGTCGTGATTTGCTGGTGGCCGCACAAGCCGCCCACGGCCATGCGGATGCCCACGCGGAGCACGACGACGCCGGCCACGCCGGAACGTCGCCACCGGTGATCACCGTGCTTCCGTTCTGCCTGCTGCTGGCGGCCATCGCGATCCTGCCGCTCACGGCGCGACTCTCGCACTGGTGGGAGCACAATTCGAGCAAGTTTCTCGTGGCCGGAATCCTCGGCCTCGTGACGCTCGCCTACTATCTATTCCTCCACCGGCACGCGGTCGACCTCCATTTTCCGGTGCACTCCACGGTCGCGCCGGCGGCGGCAGGCCCCTCGTGGGGCGTGGCCGGGGCGGTGCTCGGCAACGCCTTCCTCTCGGAATACGTGCCGTTCATCGTGCTCCTCTTCGCACTCTACGTGATCAGCGGCGGCGTGCGGATCGAGGGCGACCTCGAGGCCACGCCGGGCGTGAACACGACGTTTCTTGGCGTGGGAGCCCTCGCTGCGAGTTTCATCGGCACGACCGGCGCCGCGATGCTCTTGGTGCGGCCGCTCCTCGAGACGAACAAGGAGCGCCGCCACGTCGCCCACACGCTCGTGTTCTTCATCTTTCTCGTCTGCAACACCGGCGGCTGCCTGCTGCCGATCGGCGATCCGCCGCTCTTTCTCGGCTACCTCGAGGGGGTCGACTTTCTCTGGACGCTGGGCTTGTGGAAGCAGTGGCTGTTCACCAACGGCGTGCTCCTCGCGATCTACTGGGCCTGGGACACGTTTTTCGCCCACCCGCGCGAGGCGGCGCGGGATCTTGCCCGCGACGAACGGCAGACGACGCGCCTGCGAATCAGCGGCCTGTGGCCCAACGCGGCCCTGATGGCGGGCGTGATCGCCGCCGTGGCCCTGCTCGATCCGTCGAAAGCCGTGCCTGGCACCGCGTGGCACCCGTGGATTTTTCTGCGCGAGACCACGCTCCTGGCCCTGGTCGGCGCGTCGCTGTTCTTCGGCTCGCGCGAGATCCGCCGCAAGAACGGCTTCAGCTACGGCGCGATCCTGGAAGTGGCGGCGTTGTTCGTGGGAATCTTCGTGTGCATGCAGCCGGCGCTCGCCCTGCTCCACGAGCACGGGGCGAGCCTCGGCATCGACTCCCCCCGGGCCTTCTTCTGGGCGACCGGGAGCCTCTCGGCCGTCCTCGACAACGCCCCCACCTACCTCGTGTTCTTCAAGGCGGCCGGGATCGAACCAGACAACGGATTGTCCGCCGTCGAGGCGGGCCGACTGGCCGGCGTCAGCCTCGGTGCCGTATTCTTGGGAGCGATGACCTACATCGGCAACGGGCCCAACTTCATGGTGAAGGCCATCGCCGAGCAGTCCGGAGTGCGGATGCCGAGTTTCTTCGGCTATCTTCTGTACAGCTTCGGTGTGCTGCTGCCGGTGTTCGCAGTCATGGCGATGCTGTTCCTGTAGTTCGTTCGTCCGGCGACCAGCCTTTCATGTACGACCACGTCACCACCGAGTCGCAGCTCGCGCACCTGGTGACCCGCCTCGCTGCCCATCCGCACGTGGCGTTCGACACGGAGTTCGTCTCCGAGCACACCTACCGCAGCCAACTGTGCCTGATTCAGGTGGCGGCACCCGGCATCCTGGCGGTGATCGACACGCTCAAGGTCCGCGAGCTCGATTCCTTCTGGCGGCTGCTCACGGAGCCCGAGCGCACGACGGTGGTGCACGCCGGCCGCGAGGAGATGGGCTTCATCCTCCACGCGATTCAGGCCCGGCCGGCGAGGCTCTTCGACGTGCAGGTGGCGGCTGGCCTCGTCGATCACGACTATCCCGCGGGGTATGCCTCGATCGTGCGCCGGTTTTTGAACGTGCAGACGAACAAGGGGGAGACGCGAACCGACTGGCGGCAGCGGCCCCTCTCGGCGGCCCAGCTCGACTACGCGCTCGACGACGTGCGGCACCTCGAGCAGCTTTGGAGCAAGCTCGAGGGCAAGCTCGAGGCGGCGGGCCGCACCGCCTGGATGCAGGAGGAGATGGCGACCTGGCAGAACGACGTCGAGGAGTCGTTCACCCGCAAGCGCTGGCGGCGGATCTCGGGGCTCAACGGCCTGCCGCGGCGGGAGCTGGCGATCGCCCGCGAGCTCTGGCACTGGCGCGATCAGGTTGCCGAGAGCCGCGACATGCCGCCCAAGCGGGTGCTCCGCGACGACCTGATCGTCGAGCTCTGCAAGCGCAAAAGCGCCGACCCCGCGCAGATCGGCGCCATCCGCGGCATGCAGCGATCCGACCTGCGGCACATCATGAACGGCCTTTCCGAGGCGATCCAACGCGGCCTCGCCTGCCCCGAGGAAGATCTGCCCGGCGGCGAACGGCATCGGGCCCCGCCGTCGCAGCTCGCCGTGCTCGGGCAGTTTCTCGCCACGGCGATCGCCGGCAACTGCCGCAAGGAGAAGATTTCTCCGGCGCTCGTCGGCACGGCCGCCGACATGCGCGACCTGCTCGCCTTCAAGCTCGGTTACCACGAAGAAGAGCGTCCTCCGCTCTTGGCGAGCGGGTGGCGGGCCGACTTCGTCGGCTCGCTCGTCGACGACCTGCTCTCGGGCAAGGCCGCCCTGCGGATAGGCGACGTCCACGCCCCCGACCCGCTGGTGATCGATCGGGCCTGAGCCGGGCTATGCTGATCGACCAATCGCTGAGTCTTCCCGGCTCGCCGAGACAGTGCAGGGCCACAACCGATGGTGCCCGTGTCGAAGAACCTCATTGTGGTCGGAAATGCGCCCTGCAGCATCAACTACAGCGGTCTCATACGCCACGCCGACCTGGTGCTGCGATTCAATGAGTGCAAGCAGTTCGGCGGCAACGTCGGCACCCGCACGGATATCCTCTGCATCAACAACGTGGGCGCTCCTGCACGAAGGTATGTCGCCACACGTCCCCTGCTCCATCTCGAGCCCGTGCGTTCGGCGAGACTCTGGTTTCCACGGCATGCGGGAGTCTGCCTCGACCATGTTTCCAGGATGATGCACGCCCATCCCGGCTTGCGATCCCAGTGGCCGGACCTCGACTTCCAGGACTACGCCGCCGAGATCGTCACAGCGAATGACCTCGGACACTGCAGCGTTGAAACCTTCTCCATGGATCTCAACACGCGGGTGTTTCGCGCGCTCGAGCACACCGGCACCCCGCCGTTCTTCGCACCCAGCACGGGCATGCTCGCGCTGGCGCGGGTGCTGGAAGATCCAGCGTTTGCAGGCCACCGTGTGCACCTCGTAGGCTTCGGATTTTCGGGCTGGCCGGGCCACCCATGGCAGGCCGAACGGGCACTCGTCGCGAACGATGTCTGGCTCGGTCGGCTCATCTACTACCCCCTGTGACGGCGGTCCATGATCAGGATCTTCATCGGCTACGATCCGCGGGAGGCCGTGGCCTTCCACACCGCGTCGCACAGTCTTCTCGCGCGGTCGTCTCATCCCGTGGCCATCACTCCGCTGGCTCTTTCTAACCTCTCGGGCCTCATGACCCGGCCTCGCGACCCCTTGCAGTCGACAGACTTTTCATTCTCGCGATTCCTGACTCCGCTGCTCTGCGACTTTCAGGGCTGGGGAATCTACATGGACTGTGACGTCCTCGTTCGCGACGACATCGCCGCGCTGTGGGCGTGTCGCGACGAGCGGTATGCGGTGCAGGTGGTCAAGCAAGAGCAGGCTGTATCCAAGGCCGTCAAATTCCTCGGTGCCCACCAGGTGGCGTACGGCAAGAAGAACTGGTCCAGCGTGATGCTGTTCAACAACGCGCGCTGCACGCAGCTCACCGCCGAGTACGTCAACACCGCACAGGGCCTCGATCTGCACCAGTTCAAGTGGCTCTCCGACGATGCCCTGATCGGCGACCTTCCCGCCAGGTGGAACCATCTGGTCGGCTCTTCCCCGCCCTCCAAGGACGCGGCTGTCGTGCACTTCACGGAGGGCGGGCCCTATTTCGAGCCCTGGAAGAAGTGCGAGTTTGCGGACGAGTGGTTCCGGGAGCGCAGCCGCATGCTGCACGCCGACTCGCCGGCAGCCAAGACGCCGGTGTAGGGACGACGAACGCTCGGCACTTCCCGAGGTCCACCCATGACGGATTACTCACCTCATGACCGCTGATGTTCGGCAGGGTGAGCGTTTCGTTCGGTTTCTCGCACGCGGTCAGGTTCAACATGCCTTCGCAGGATAGGTCGATCGATGGCGCTTCGGCAAGCAGCGGCGAGACCACGCCCCAGCCCGCCGACGCCCCACAGAGCAACCCGCCGCAGGCCGACTCCTCTTTTGAGAACGGCCTGCTCGTCTTCACAAGGAGGTCTGGAGCATGAGCGATTCCCCTGCTCCCCACGAGAGGTTCAAGCTCCGGAGCGTCGCATTCTTTGGCCGCACGCTGGCTGAGTATCTTCAGATGTTCGCACTCCACCTGAATGAACTGCGCGGACGGAAGATCCTGGACGTCGCAAGCGGCCCGGGGAGCTTCGTCGCCGAGGCCCTTGCATTGGGCTTGGACGTCACCGGCTGCGACCCGATGTATGCCCACGACGCCGCGAGCATCGCGGCCCAGGGCACGCGAGACATCGACGCCTGCCGGGAGCAGATCCGGAAGAACCCCGGAATTTTGGTCTACGAAGACATCGACCACTTCTATGCCGAGAAATACCGGGCCCTGGAAAAGTTTGCGGCTGACTTTCGACACCGGAGCGGCGAACGCCGGTATATCGCCGGTGCGTTGCCCGAGTTGCCCTTCGACGATGAGGCCTTCGACGTGGTTCTGTCGGCGAACTTCCTGATGATCTACGCGCCCTTGGCCGATGGCGGGATGCACGACGGGAATGAGTTTGGCCTCGACTTTCACCGGCGGGCTTTCCAGGAACTGGCCCGGGTCACGCGGCGAGAACTCCGCGTTCCTGGAATGCACACCTGGACGCAGCCACCGCAGCCGCACCCATACTGTGAGCCCGCGGTGGCTGAGCTCGAGGGCCTGGGGTTCGATGTCGATCTCGTCCCCAGCGACTACGACGACGGCTGCCAAGGCAGTGACGGGTGCGCGAATCAGGTGCTCGTCGCTCGGCGCCGCCACGACGCGGGAAACACGAAGGGCCGCGCATGAATGCCTCCCGTGATCACGACGAAGACTGGGATGAAGACGACGTGGATGCTGACGACGGCGACGGTCTCGACGACTCGGACGATGAGCCGACCGTTCCCTGCCCCTCCTGCGGCCGGGAGATCCTCGAGGATTCGCCACGGTGCCCGTATTGCGAGCAGTACATCTCCGCGGAAGACCATGCGGCAGCCGGAAAACCACTCTGGGTGATCGCCACGGCCCTGCTCTGCCTGGCGATAGCCCTGTGGTTGGCCTTCGCGGCCTTTTGAAGTTCGACGACCGTCAACCGCCGGAAACACCGGCCGCCTCTCCCGGAGTTCGTCACGAAGCCCCTGCATTCAGCCCTGAGCTGTCGAGGAAGGCTACACTTTGGAGGACTTCGCGAGCACGACCCACATGACTCCAACCGTTTTCCGAGAGGGGCCATTTCGCTTCTTTTTCTTCTCCCGTGAGGAGACAAAGATGCACGTGCACGTGTCACATCCAGACGGTGAGGCAAAGTTCTGGCTCACCCCGGACGTGGAACTCGCGACGCAGACCGGCCTGTCGCCCCATGTCGTCAATGAGGCCAAGCAATTGGTTGCAGATCACCTACAGGAGATAATCGATGCCTGGAACAAGCACTTCACGAGTTGAAGTGTCCAACGTCTCGCGCCACGGACTCTGGCTGCTCACCGGAGACGAGGAACTTTTTGTTTCCTTCGAGCACTTTCCATGGTTCAGGTCCGCCACGATCGAGCAAATTTCGCGTGTGGAATTGCCGACGGCTGACCACCTGCACTGGCCGCTTCTCGACATCGATCTTTCGATCCAGTCAATTCGTGACCCGGCATCCTTTCCCCTTGTCGCGCGCGGGTGAAGTTTCGGCGCGGCGATCTTGGGGGCGGCGCTACGAACCCCTGCAACGCACCACAGCGGAGGGCATGGGATTCGAACCCACAACCCCTTACGGGGCATCTGATTTCGAGTCAGACCGCTGGCCAATTCGCTTACCCTCCGAATTGCCCTCGCAAATGTAGAGACGAGGCCGCCCCGGCTCAAGTTGGGTGCCTCGCCGCCGCGGCGATCCGACCCTTGAAGGGGGCAATTCCCAGGGGTAGTCTTCCCGAGCCTTCCCCCGAACGACCCCGCCTGAGCCGCATGAACGCAGCCGCACCTCGCGAATCTACCGACACCGCGCCCTTCCTCGCCATCACGGGCGGCACCGGCCTGCTCGGCTCCTACCTCGTGCGCGACCTGCTGCTGGCAGGCCGCAACCTCGCTCTCATCGTGCGGCGCGACCGCAAGACGTCGGCCACCACCCGCGTCGAAGCCCTCGTGCGTCGCTGGGAGGATTCGCTCGACACGGCCCTGCCCCGGCCCGTCGTCCTCGAGGGCGACCTCGCCGAGCCGCTGTGCGGGCTCTCCGAAGAAGACCGCCACTGGATGCACTGGAACTGCTCCGAACTGCTCAACAACGCCGCGTCGCTGAGCTTTCGAGGGAGCGACCGGGCCGCGGAACCGTGGCTGACCAACGTCACCGGCACCTCCAACACGCTCGCGCTCGCACGGGAGGTCGGCATCGAGCACTTTCACCACGTGTCCACGGCCTACGTGTGCGGCCTGCAGACGGGCACCGTGGCGGAAGACGACCTCGACGTCGGTCAAGCCTTCGGCAACGACTACGAAACGAGCAAGTGCGAAGCGGAGAAAATGGTGCGCGAGGCGGGCTTCGCGTCGGCCACCGTCTATCGCCCCTCGATCATCGTGGGCGACTCCCAAACGGGCTACACCTCGACCTACCACGGCTTCTTCGCCGGCCTGCGGCTGGGCCACACCTTGCTGACGCGGGTCGTGAAGGGCTCGACGAGCGGCTCGGCCCTGCTGTCCCTCCTCGGCGTGAATCTTGCCGACCACAAGAACTTCGTGCCGGTCGACTGGGTGGCCGAGGTGATCGCCCACGCCGTGCAGTCGCCCGAGGCGCGCGGTCGGACGTTCCACCTCACGCATCCCGATCCGCTCTCCATGCACACCGTCGGCCGGGTAATCCAGGAGGCCGTCGAGACGTTTTCCGTGGCCGCATCGCCCGACGACCCCGATCTCTGCGACGAGCAGTGGTTTGCCGACAATCTCCGCAGCCAGCTCGACGTCTACCAGAGTTACTTCCGCAACGACCCCGTCTTCGATCGGCGGCACACCGACGCCATCGCCGGCCATATTCCATGCCCGGCTCTCGACGACGCCACGCTCCTGCGGATGTCGCAGTTCGCGATCGAAACCGATTTCGGCCGTCGGCCGGCCCGGACGGCGGCGCCGACGGCGTCCTCGACCTGACGCGGCACGACCGCGGAGAGAGCGGCGAGGTGGCAGTCGTATGACGTTTCCCCTTCCGCTGACGCCGTTCGAGGAATACGCGCTCCGCGACGGGACAGCATCGCATCCGCTGGAGTTCTTCTACCGGCTCACGTTCGACGGGCCGCTCGCTCGAGGTGCCGTCGCCGCGGCGGCGGCCGAAGCGTTTCGCCGGCATCCGCTGCTGGCCGCGCGGATCGACGAGCGGGCAGGCCGCACGCCGCGGTTCGTGGAGTCTGGTGCCGGCCCCGCGCTCGTCGTGATCGACGGGACTCGAGGCCTGCCGCCAATCCCCGCGCTCGACACGGCCCGTGGCCCGCTCGCGCAGCTGCTCCTCGTCGAGCGGTCGGACGGCATGACCGACATCCTCGCCCAGTTCCACCATGCTGCCTGCGACGGGCTTGGCGCGCTCGCATTCCTGGGCGACTTCTGCGCGATCCTCGATGCGACGCTCCGCGGCGACCGCCCGCCTGCCGACACCGGCGATCCACTCTCGCTGCGCGGCCGGGGCCGCTACGGACTCGACTCCTGGAAGCTGCTGCGATCGCTGCCGGCGCAGGCCCGCGGCCTGGAGGGCGTCTGGAAGTTTCTCCGCAATCGACCGGTGCAGCTGGCAGCCGTCACCATCGATGAGCCACCCTCGCGCATGCATCGGCTGCAGCGATCGTCGGCCGAGTTCGACGCCGACGATGTCCGCAGCCTCCGGCGCGCTGCGACCGAAGCGGGTGTCTCGCTCAACGAGCTCGCGGCAGCCGCGCTGCTGGGGGCGATCCATGACACGCTGCCGTCCTCCACATGGAGCCACGCCCGCGACAGGGTGCGGCTTTCAATCCCGATGAACATGCGCCGGCCGGCAGATCGGCACATGCCGGCCACAAACGTGGTCAGCATGGTGTTTCTTGACCGCGCGCCGGCCGACGTCGAATCGTCCGCGCTCCCGGCGTCGCTCCACGACGAGATGCAGCTGATCAAGCGGCTGGGCCTGGGGCTGACGTTTCTGTTCACGCTCGCCATCGCCCGTGGCCTGCCAGGAGGTATCGCTCGGCTCGTCGGCGATCGCTCCACGGCGGCCACGGCGCTGTTCACGAATCTGGGCAGGATCTTCACGCGGGTCGCGGAGCACCGCGGCGGCTGCGTGCGGGTGGGCCCCCGCCGGCTCGTCGCCGTCGAGCCGCTCGCCCCACTGCGCCGCGGCACGGCCCTCGCGATGGCAGCCGTCGAGTACGCCGGCTCGCTCGTGTTCACGCTCCGCACCGATCCGAGCGCCGTCGACGCCGCCACGACGGTCGCCCTCCGCGACGCGTTCGCACGTCGGCTCAGACACCGCCTGCCTGCCGAAGCCACCGCGCCTGCGCGGGCACGCGAGGCCGTCGTCACCGGAGCCTCCGCATGACGCTCGAACTCGTGTGCATGATCTCGCTGCTCGTGATCACGGCCACGCAGGTCGTGCTCGTGGGCTGGTTCGCCTGGATCTGCCGCCGCGGGGCCGGACAGCCTCCGGCCGACGCCCGCTGCCTGTCGCCAGCCCGCGTGATCCTCTGCCTGCGCGGCTCCGATCCATTCCTGGGCGACACGATCCGCGCCGCCGTGGCCCAGGACCATCCGGAGTACGAACTCCGCGTGGTCGTCGACTCGCGCGACGATCCGGCATGGGCCGAGGTGGAGGCGGCGCTGGCGACGGTCACGCCGCGGTGCCGCGTGGTCGTGGAGCCGCTCGAACAGCGGCCGGCCACGTCGAGCCTCAAGTGTGCAAGCCTGCTCCAGGGGCTCTGCGGTGCAGAGCACGACACCGCCATGGTGGCCTTGCTCGATGCCGATGTCGTCCCGGCTCCCACATGGCTCCGGACCCTCGGCACCGTCCTCGACGCCGAAGGCTGCGGCGTGGCCACCGGCAATCGCTGGTATGCACCGCCCGACCGTGAGCTCGGATCGTGGGCCCGCGCTGGATGGAACGCCGGCGCCCTCGTGCAAATGGTGTGCTTCGGTATTCCGTGGGGCGGCACGCTCGCCGTGCGCAGCAGCCTGCTCGAATCGGCCGGGCTCCGCGTCAAATGGGCGGCCGCCTTCTGTGAAGACACGCTGCTCTCCGCCGCCCTCGCCGGCACGGGATGGCACGTGCGGTTCGTGCCCTCGCTCATCGCCGTCAACCGCGAGAGCGTGACGCTCGCGGCGCTCCTGCCCTGGATCACGCGGCAATTGCTCACGGCCCGGCTCTACCATCCGGCCTGGCCCGTCGTCGCCCTGTTCGGGCTTTCGGCGCCGCTGGCCGTGATGGCGACAGCCCTGGCCATCGGCCTCGCGCTCGCCCGGGGCGACGCTGCCGCCGCTGCCGTCCTCGGCGGCTGCCTCATCGTGTTTCTCGCCTCGCTCCCCACGCTCTTCCTCTGGATCGAGCGGGTCGTGATGCAGACGGTCGGCGCACGGCGAGGCACCGCCGCTCCGCCGCTGGCCGACGCCGTCCGCGGCACGTTCTCGGCCCAGGCCATTTACGGCAGCGCGATCCTTCGAGCCCTCGCACTCACATCCACGCAGTGGCGCGGAGTGACGTATGACATCGGCGGACCGTTCGACATCCGCCTGGTCGCCGATGCCGCAGCACCGTCCACCGCCCCTCCCGCCCCCCAGCATTCGCTCTGATCCGTGGGCACCGCGGGGCAGTCCAGTTGCACGGGCCGTGCCGAAAAGGCGGGCCCGTGACGGCTGGATCGTGACGCGATCGGCCACGTGCCGATGTTTCCCGGTCAGGGCAGCCCTGGCGGACCAGACGGCCCCCTCGACGTGGCGGAGCGCACAGCATGGCAAAGAAAAATACCTGGCGGATCGTGACGCGTGGCACTGACGGCGGGATCGTGATCCGCGATTTCGACTCACCCGAGCAGATCCTGCGCTCGCACCTGCAGGTCGGCGTCGACGACTGCAGCACCGACCTCGAGCTCCGCGGAGCACCGGTGTTTCGGTCGCTCATCGGGCCGATGCCCGAAGGCGCGAATGTCGTTCGCTACGAGGCGCCCGAGGTATTCGAAGAGCTCACGAAGGAGTGGGCCACGCCGAAACCACCGCGCCGTCGCAGCCGCAGCACCACTCCGGCCCCCGACGCCGGCTGACGCCACGCGGTCACTGCCACCAGCGACGCATGCGGTCGATGACGCCGGTGCGGGACGACTGGCCCTCGGCTCGATCGGCGCCCTCTGCCCCCGGGCCTGAGGCACGAGCCTCGTCGGCTGGTACGGCGGTCACGTGCGACCGTAGAAACCGTGGCCACGGGCCGTCGAGCTCCGCAAGGCAGCCGCCCAGGTCACCAGCCGCGGATCGTTGTTCCGCCGTCGCGAGAATCTTCGAGAGTCGCACCCGCTGCGACTCGTCGAACGCCAGATCGAACACCCGCACTTCGTCGATCTCGACCGCACCCGGCCCGAGCAGGTCGAGCCGCACCCGCAGGGCGTTGAGCCCGCGGGTGGGCAGATCGTCGACCTGCAGCACGAACTGTGACCAGGCCGCCGACAGCGGCATCGCGCCCGGCCCTCGGCCCACGGCCGCGAACCGGTAAAACTCGCGATCGTCCTGCACGCCCTCGATGGCGATACGCAACGGGGGATGCACGTCCGTGCCAGCGGCCCGCACCCACATCGCGATGCTGATCCGCCCCGTGTCCGGGGCTGTGAACGGATTGCTCCGGAGCGTCGCGAGGCCGTTGTCCGACGCAAACGCCAGGCCGTTGCCGCCCGCCGACGGTTTGCCGGGCACGAGCCGGAGCGTGCCGCGGCCCGCCTCCACGAGTTCCCAGCCGGGCACGAGCCCGTCGAGCACGGGCAGGGCGAACGCCGGGTTGTCGAGCACAGCCAGCGGCGCCGGCATTTCGAGCGCTGACCGGCGCTCCCGGAGGTCGGCCAACAGATCGCCCACCGCCTGCCCCAGGTCGGCGTTGTGCACGGCCTGCACGGCTGCGATTCGATCGACGCCCTCGAACAGCACGGTGCGCACTTCCCAGGGAGCGAGTGGAATCGTGGCCTCGCCATTCGCGGCGACGGGCAACGCGGCCTTCGTGACGGCATCGACGACGGCTGTCGGCCGCGATGCGGCGGCCACGACCGCCTGGCAGGGCATGCCGCCTGCATTGACGACCGATACCCACGCACCGGTCTCACCCTCCCGCGCCCGCACGACGAGCGGCGCCGGCACCTCCGGCACCATGCCGAGCGGCGGCTGTGGCAGCATGCCGAGCGCCTGCCGACAGCGTTCGTCGTCTTCATCGACACAGGCATGCAGCAGCCCGGCGTCGAAGACCACCTCGGCATCGATCGCGATCAAGGCCTCGGCGAGCGACCGCCGGGCCTCAGCGGCGCCAGCCGGCGCCACGATCGGAATCGGCTCCGTCGGCTTGGACGTGAACGAGGCATGCCCGGCGACGTCGCGAACGTCGACATCCAAGGGCTGTTCGAGCAGCAGCGCGCCTGCACGCGCGGCCCCCGCGGCGGCCCGTAGAAGCGGGAGCGAGCGGTTCGCCTGCTGCACGGTGCCATGCTCGCAGACGTCGTCACCGGTGCCGTGCACGTGGGGCGACACGTAGACGATGCGGCCATGCGACGTGATCCGCGCGGGATCGAGACCGAGCTCACGGAGCACGTCGGCATCGCGAGGCTCGGCCGTGAGATGCGGCCGAAATCGCTCGGCGAATCGGCCTGCGACGAAGAGCGTCGACGGCATCACGTAGAGATTCCACCGCTCGCCGCCGGATGCGACGACCTCCGCGAGGCGAGCATGAAAGGTGGCCACCACGCCCTCGCGCCAGGCAAGCCAGCGGTCTCGGAGCGGTCCCTCCACGAGTGCCGCCCGCGCCGCGAAGCGACTCCCGTCGGCGGTGCCCAGAGCGGGTCGGGCGAGCGGCTCGACGTCCGCTCCGGCTTCGGCCACGAACCGCGCGAACGTGGCGTCGTCGAGCCCGGCGGCCACGCCCGGGCAATGCAGCCACCCGTCGTGCGAAAGCACGAGTGCCACTCCGTCGACCGCCGGCGCTTTGCGGAGCCGGCCGACCAGCTCCGACACGACGCCCTCCACCACGCGCTGCACCTGCGGGTCGAGCACGTTGTAATGCGGGCTGCGGCTCCCGTCGGTGACGAAGGGGCGTCCGTCGCGCCCGACCGCGACCACCCCCGCAGCCTCCGCCGGAGACCTCGCGACGAGCGCATTGAGCTCCGGCACGACACCGTCGCACACGACGGCCGGCACGAGCCCGAGCCCTGCCCGTGCGTAGACCCGACAGACGAGGTCGAGGACGTCTTTCGGAGCCGGATCGAGCCCGCCTTCGAGCGCACTGCCGGAGTCCCAGCGCGGGGCGTAGTGCGAACGAACCGTCGGCCAGAGTGCGGCACCCCCGCCATACACCCCGACGAGTGCGCCGGCCGCGCCCTGGGCGACGGCCCAGTCGGCCGAGCGCTGCACGCCGCCGAGGAAGGCATCCCAGTCGGTCGTCGCCCTGCCCGATGCCGCATCGACCCGCTCGGTGGCCCCGAACGCGGTGAAGTCGGGACTGCCAAGATGCACGTAGAGCCGCCGCGGGCCGTCGGTTGGCCGCTGCCGTGCGGCCACTGCGGCAGGGCCCGCAAGCACGCGAACCTTGCCGAAGATGGCCGGCGACCGTGCCGACAGGTTCGTGATCACGAGCAGCGGTGTGCGGGTGCGCGGCCAAAACACGAAGCGCCGCGTGCCGATCCGGCCGCGGCGACTGGCGTCGTCGACCACGGGCGGCCGCAGGTCGATGCCGCTCGAGGCAGTGGCCCGCACCTCACCGCCCGCCTCTTCGAGCACCGCGAGCCCGAGCACCATCTCCTGCTCGAGCGGATACTCCAGCTCGACGAGCTGCGGCAGGCCCGGCTCGGCGGCCGGCAGTGCCAGTGCCTCCCAGGCCGGTCCATCGGCGGCGGGGGGGAGCCGAAGCATCGGGCCGAGGCCGTGGCTTTCGAGCGTGGAATGGCCGACCGCAAGGAGCCCGGTGAGACGTGGCACCATCGCGGCGACACTCGGGAGCTTCGGTACCGGCATCGCAGGCAACGGCATGGTCGGCAGCGCGCCAGTGGGGAGCGACACCTTCGGAAGTGCGAAGGAGGCCTTCGGCATCTTCGGGAGCGTCATGCTCGGAACCGGCAGCGATGGCAGCCCCATCCCGGGCAGACGGCGCAGTCGCTCGAGCAGCTTGGGGCTGCCCGGGTCGAGCTCATACACGATGCTCCACGGCACGTCGGGCGGATCGAACGGCGCGTCGGCGATCGCGACCACCTGCACGGTGCGCGTAGCCGCAGCCCGCGACCAGCGCAGGCCGCCGCGCTCCACGAGCTCGAGCCCCACGTCGAACGCCCCCTCGTCGGCAGGCAGCGGCAGCACGAGCCGCACCGGCCGAAACTCACGCAGGCTTCCGCCAGACGGAGACGGCACGTCTTCCAACGGCACCGCCTCGACATGGGTGTCGACCGTGGCGCCCGACCGGCGCACGCGCACCTTGAGCTCATAGGCCGCCGTCGTCGTCGCCTGACCCGCCACGAGCGGATGCACCATGAGTGGCACGGCTTCGCCGACCCGACGAATGGCCGATTCGCCGGGCGCGAAGGCCACGCGAAGCTCGTCACCGGGCGCGCGGCCGATGGAAAGCCGGTTGCCATCGGTGTCGAGAGGCTGCTGCGACGGCATGGTGAGCAGGGTTGCCACGGGGCCGTCGTAGACCACCGGCTGCTCGCCCGTGTCGCGCCGCGCCAGGCGCACCCGCAGCCGGGCTCGGCGCCAGTCGACCACGGCGATCTCGACGCCGTTGGTGTCGAGCCCGTCCGGCTCGTGAATCTCGATCGTTCCACCGGCCTGGTGCATCGTGGCCAATGCGAGCGGATCGGCGGACAGCAGCCGCCACTCGACGGCCTGCGGCGGCGTGCCGGGATCGACGAGTTCGATCTGCCCCATCCGGGCAGCCGGCTTGCCGCCACCCCACGTGATTCGCACGCGCACGGGCTGCTCTGCCGCCGCCCGGGCTTCGCTCGCGGTCGCCGAGGCGCAGAGCACGAGCGCCACGCCGGCACAGAGGATCACTCCGCGCAGCTCTGCCGCGACACGCTTCACCGTCGGTCCGCCCATGAGGTTTCGCCAGGGGCGGGGATGATAGCGGCGAAGGCAGGCCGGGAAAACGCAGATTTGCCGCGGCAGACCGCGGAAATGCCACCGTTCAAGGCGGGCTGTACCGAGGCACCGGCTTCGGGCTCCCCATATCCCGCCTGCTGTAGGACAGGCTTCAGCCTGTCATGCCTCAACTCGCCCAATCCGGCTCGGGGTTACCCCATACCGTCTCGCCGGACGCTCACTGCGCCCATCCCTGGGCTCCGTTCGCTCGGACCTGCCTGCGCTCCGGCTTCCTGCCTGCGCTGGTCACATACGCCGGCTCAACGGCAGGGGTAACCCCGAGCCTCCCGTCTGGAAGCCCGAGGCGTGAGCCGAAGGGAATACTCGTCGTGTTTCGCCACCGGGGCATCCTCTCGGCTTACGCCTCGGGCTTTCGTTGAGGAGGCTTCGGGCTCCCCCGTGTCCCGCTCGCCGGCGTATTTGACCAGCGGAGCCATGGATGGCGCAGCGCAGGCAAATCCGAGTGAGCCGGAGCCTGGAGGGCAGAGG
>CAMAVC010000013.1 GCA_945861585.1 Planctomicrobium piriforme | reverse complement strand
GCTCGTCGTTCTACGGGTTCAACGCCTCGGGCAACCTCACGGGCTCGAGCTTCCACAACAACTTCATCACCGACACCGTCGGCATCGGCGGAGGCCTGGGCCACGCGATGCACCTCGAGGGTGCTCAAAACCTGCAGGTGTACGACAACCTCGGCGAAGACAGCTTCGGATCGGGGCTCTACGTGACCGGCGACACCACCGGCACGACCGTGACGAACAACCTGTTCGACGGCAATCGCGTCGGCATCTCGCTGGTCAACGCCACCAACGCGGTGATCGGCGGCCTGGGTGAAGACGAGGGCAATGTCGTGATCGGCGGCAGCGATGCGGCCAACGCCGTATACCGCGACGGCATCCATGTGATCGGCACCTCGACGGGGTCGAGCATCAAGGGCACCGACGTTTCAGACGTGACGACGGGCTTGACGCTCGAGAATGCGACGGGCGTTCAAGTTGACAGGAACACGATCACCGGCGCCGAGTTCCTCGGTGTGAACGCTTCGGGCACGCTCACGGGCAGCAAGTTGGAGAACAACAACGTGACCGGATCGGGCGGACTCGGAGCCCTTGGCCACGGAATCTATCTGGCGAATGCTGCCGGCTTGGCGATCACGGGCAATATCGTGGAGGACAACACGGGCGGCGGCCTGTACGCCACGGGCACGACCACGGGCACGACGGTGTATGACAACGTCTTCGACGGCAACCGAGTGGGCATCCAGCTCGTGAACGCGACGAACGCCGTGATTGGCGGATCTGATCTCGGCGAAGACAACGTGATCGTCGGTGGCGGCGATGCCTCCAATGCTGACTTCCGCGACGGTATCGTGGCGAGCGGCACGCTGACGGGCTCGAGCATCACGCAGACCTCTATCACCAACGCGGCCACGGGCATCACGCTGTCGGCTGCAAGCGGCCTGTTTATCACGTCGGCCACCGTCACCGGCTCGCAGGTGTGGGGCCTGAACGCGTCGGGCGAGTGCGTTTCGGCGGTGGTTAGCAGCACGTTCACACTCACGACCGGCGGGGCCGGCGGCGGGGCGGGGGTGCTGCTCTCGGCGGTCCAGTCGTTCCTGATCCAGAGTGCGACGATCTCTGACAACGTGATCGGCCTGCTGGCCACGGGCAACTGCACGGCTACACGAGTGCTCTTTACCACGTGGAGCGGCAACACCACGGGCGTTATCAACACCTCGACCGGCGCCCCGCCGCTCGAAATCGACCCGCTGCCGCCGGCGACGTAGGACAGGCTTCAGCCTGTCATGACCTACTACGCACCGCACTCGACAGGCTAAAGCCTGTCCTACAACGCACGCACCGCACTCGACAGGCTAAAGCCTGTCCTACAATGGACGCACCGCATTCGACAGGCCTGGAGGCCTGTCGCCACATTCTGCGAGAGCGGGCTGCGGCCTGTTCTCTGCAGGCACACGCCGCCTTGTAGTCTCACGGCCCCATCGGTACCCTCCCGCCCGATGGGTTCCTCGCCTGCCCGCTTCGGATGTGTCGTGCGGTGCTTCGCCGTGGTGGCTGCTCTCGGGAGCGGGGCTGCTGGGGAAGATCGCCTCGCGCTCCTGCCGCCGGTCGATTTCAATCTTGAAGAAGACCTGTTCGCCAACGAGCCGATCTCCGACGCCGACCCTGCAGCCGCCGCAGCACCATCCCTCGGGCCGCCGCGCGGCCGTGCTCAGGCGCCCTACGGCTCGTCGGCGCCCGTGAGCCTGGGCGGCTTCTGGGCGCCCGCCGTCGACGTCAGCGGCCAGCCGACCACGCTCGCCATGAACGCCCAATTCGCCCGGGTGGCGGCGCCGCTGGTCACGCCACAGGAAGGCGGGCCGCTGTGGCTCGGGATCGCGAAGTTCGGGCGGCTCGAACTCGCCACCGACGCGATCTTGCCGAATTCGCTCCAGCCTGTCCCCGATCAATTGTGGCTCGTCGAGACCGGCGCGATGCACGTCCGGCCGCTCGCCAACGGGGCCACGGTCGGCGGCACGTTTCTGTTTGGCTCCGCGAGCGACCGGCCGTATGCCGCCGGCCGCGATCTCACGCTGATGGCGATCGCGTTTTACAACCGTCCGGCCAAGAACGAGCGCGATGAGTGGAACTTCAGCCTGTTCTACTCGCCCACGTCGCAGCTGCCCTATCCGCTGCCCGGGCTCGCCTACGTGTGGCGGCCCGACGCCACGTTCGAAGCCAAGATCGGCGTGCCGGCCGCGATCGAATATCGGCCCGACGACGACTGGACATTCACGGCCAACTATTTTCCGCTCGTCAACTTCGCCGCCACCGCCCGGCGGCGGCTCGGCGACAGGCTGGCCTTCCTCGCCTACTACCGCACCGACACCCAGATCTTCTTCCTCGCCGACCGGCTCCTCGACGACGAACGGTTTTACGTGTTCGACCAGCGGGCCGCCGCCGGCCTCGAGCAGACGCTCGGCCGCGGCTTCGCCCTCGAACTGACCGCCGCGTATCTTTTCGATCGGTCGCTGTTTCAGGGCACGAACTTCACGTCGGGACGCACCGACGTGGTCGCCTTCGACCCCGGGCTGGGGCTTTCGCTCCAGCTGCTGTGGCGGCGGTAGCGGGGCGGCGGTAGCGGGGCGGCGGAGACAGGCTGAAGCCTGTCCTACAAGCCTGTCCTACAGGGAATCGGCGATTGCGTCCCAGAGGGCGATGCGGGCTTCGAGGCACTGCCGTGCGGTGCGTGAGGCCGCTGCCCACTTCGCCGGATCGTCGCCACACAAGCCGGCCACGATCCGGCGGCAGATCGGGGCGTGCTTGGCGTCGTCGTGGGCGATGTGCCGCTCGAGATAGAAGCGGAAGCGGCCCCAGGCGGCCGGATCCTGTTCGGCGAGCGCTGTCACGAGGTGCCGAAACATGTCGGGGATCACGTCTTCGCGGCCATACGTGAACGCCGCCGCAATCACCGGCGTGGAGTCGGCGTCGATCACCGCGAAGGTCGTGCGCACGAAGTTGGCCACGGCGGGCGCGACGCGGGCCGCGGCCAGGGCGTCGGTGACGGACGCACCATCGCCGAGGGCGGCGAGCATCCGCTCGACAGGCCGCGTGTCGGCCCCGGCCGCCTCCATGCTCTCCACATAGAGCTCGAAGTGCGACGCATGGCCCCCCTCGGGCAGTTCGTCCGACTCCTCGTCGAGCACGATCTCGTTGACGAGCCGCCGGGCCTCGCGGTCAGGCGTGGGCAGCCAGGGAGCGGTCGTGCAGGTGAACTTCTGCTGCAAGGCCTTGAGCAGGCACTGGAAGTCCCAGACCGCGAACACGTGCTGCTCCATGAAGCGTCGCATGCGGTCCGGGGAATTGACGAGCCCATAGAGACGATGCCCCACGAGCCGGTCGCGGGCGTCTCCGAGGTCGATGCGGAGTGGTGCGGGAGCAAGGAGCGTGTGAGCCGGCACGGTGGCACCTCGGAGTGGTCGGTGAGGCAAGCATAAAGCCTGCCGCGATCTTATGCTTTGTAGGCCCGTGGCAGCCCGCGTCGAGGGGGCCTCGTGGCGTCGCTGCGCAGGCGTTTCGGGGGCTACGAGGGCAGGGGGAGCACTTCCTGGCAGCGGCTGCGCAGGAGTCGCTCGACCTCGGGAGCGACGTCCGGGCCGAGAAACACCTTGTCGACCACCTCGCGGAGCAGGCCCTCGCGGGCGATGTCGTCGCTCGTGAGGCGAGCCACGAGCATGCCCACCCGCGGGTCGAGGATCAGCGACAAGAGTCGTTCGTTGAGCCCGTCGTGGGGCTTGCCGCGCGGTTCGTCGTCGAGCGCCGTCGCGGTGGCCGAAAAGGAGCCGATCCGATAGCCCTGGGCCCGCGCCCGCGCCATCCATGCCGTCGTCGCGGTGCCCGCGTGGTCGTTGACGAAGATCACGTAGGGCACCCGCACGTTCATCCGCTCGGGAAACATGTGGGCGAGTATCGCGTTTACGTAGGGGGTCGTGCCGGCTGCGGGCGTCTGGTTGACCTCCACGATGCCGCCCCCGACCTCGCGCCACGACCGCGTGATGTCGGTGGTCATGTAGTCGATGCCCATGGTGTCCATGCGAAATGCCGCGGCGATCGTCTCGGCCATGGCCCGGTTGTCAGGATGCACGCGGTCCGACACGTCCTCATACGTGCCCCCCTTCGACACGTTCGAGATGCCGCGCACCGCCACGGCCTCTCCCGCCCGCGGCACGCTGTCGAGCGACAGGCCCTGCTTGGCCAGATGCGCGGTGAGCTCGCCATCGACGTTGATCGACGATTGAAAGGGCCGGTCAGCCCCCGTGAGCGACTGCCGCCGCGCGTTCTCGCGGTCGATCAGCTCGCGGATGGTGCTCGCGCCGTCGCCGGTCACGGCAGCCGGGCGGCGGGCCACGGCCCACGCGAGCCGTCCGCCGGCAACGGCGAGGCGATGGTCGTCGCCCGCGATCTGTCGCTCCACGAGGGCGCCGCGGGGGCAGTATTTCAAAGCTTCGCGGATCGCCGCCGCACACTCCTCGACGCTCGTGATTCCGGTGAACACGCCGTTGCCCTTGCCGTTCGTGACCGGCTTCACGACGAGCGGAAACCCGACCGCTCGCGCCGCCTGCTCGGCGACCGCGTCGAGGGCCCTGACGGCTGCGTGCGGCACCATCACATGCCACACGGCGGGCAGGCCGAGACGTTGCACCACGGCGTTCGACATGAACTTGTCGATCGCAAGCGCCGTGCCCACCGCCGAATCGCGATCGGTGCTCGTGCTCTGGATGAGCCGCCCGCTCGCGCCCTCGCCGAGCAGCAGGAGTTTCTTCGTGTGGGGCACGACAAGCGCCGGAATTCCCTTGTGCCGCGCCAGCACGAAGAACATGCCAAACTCCGTGCCGGCCTCCGCACGAATCGTGCCAGTCTCCCGCAGCTGCCGGATGGCCGCCGTGACCGCCGGCGCTGGCGGTTGGGCCGGCGCCGGTGCGAGGCACCGGCTGAAGACGATGTCGGCCAGGCCCCACGCGGCTGAAAGAATTTCGGCGGTCCGCACCTCGTCGATAAACGAGGCTGCCACGGCCGTGTGGCTGGCGGAGCGGGTGGTCGTGACGAAGAGAGCAGGATGCGGCGTGGGCGCGGCCCGGCGATCGAGCCATTGCGCGAAGCAGGCCATAAGGTGGCGGCGGGATGCCGTGCCGTCTGCCTGGGCGGCCACGGCCAGATCGGGCGGGTCGATCCCGATCGCCAGATCGGTGACCGTTGCGAAGAGGTGCGGCCATGGGATACTCACCTCCTGGATCTCGTCCCAGGTGAGCACCACGACCGGTCGGTCGGCGTACAGGCTCGGTCCGTAGAGTGCTCGGATGGTGATCCTGTCGCGCCCGTGCGGGGGCGGCTGGGCGGTGGTCGCTGTGGCGGAGTTGCGCTGTGTTTCGGGCATCGTTGGAATTTCTGCCGGACGGTTTTCGCCACTGCGGCCTCACGACGGAGGTCGTGTGCGACGAGCACGCGATCCTCACGGCGGAAGGTGATTGTTGTATCGCGGAGGTCGAGGATTTCGATCCGGTGGCGTTTCGGCCGCTGTGCCACGCCCACCGCCACGGCCACATGATCCACCTGCGGCCCAGGCAGCAGGTCGCCCTCATTCTGGCCCATCGACGCAGCCTGATGGAACTGAGCAGCACGCTCGAACGCTACCATCTTCGCACGGGAGACGCCGTCACGCTGCTCGGCGGCGACGGCTACGCCGGCTCCTACTTTTCCGTGCTCGGCAGCTACGGCACGCCCGTGCAGGCGCGGATTCTCGGGGGCATCGTCGAGCCAGGCACCGAGCGGCTGCTGAACACGCGCGCCCGCCCCTGGGTGCCGCCGCCGGCAGCGGAGCCCCGGCCCGACCACGCGCCGCTCGTGATCGGGATCGCCGGCGTCCGCATGGATTCCGGCAAATCGACCGTCGGCCGGAATCTCGCCCGCCAGTTCGAGGCGGCGGGGCAGACCGTGGCGTTCGGCAAGGTGACGGGTTTCGGCTGTCTCTACGAGACGCGGGCCATTGTCGACGGCCTGGCGATCGACTTCACCGACTTCGGCCTCCCCTCGACGTGCGGCCCCGACACCGCGCGGATCGTGTCGCTCGCCTCGCAGGTGGTCGACGCGCTGGTGGCGGCGGGGCCCGACGTGATTTTGCTCGAGTTTGGTGGGGACCTCATCGGCCCGTATCGGGTCACGGAGTGCCTGGAGGCTCTTGCCCCGCGCCTCGATCACCTCGTGTTCGTGGCGTTCGATCTGTGCGGCGTGTACGGGGCCGTGGAGCACCTGCGGCCGCTTGGCCTCGCGCCCGACACGATCAGCGGCCCGATCGCCAACAACCCGCTCGGCGTCACCCTGATCCGCGAGCAGTTCGGGCTGCATGCCGAGTCGAGCCTTGAGCCGATGACCGAGACCGTGGCCCGCATCTCCAGCACAGCCTCGCCGCAATGAACGACCCAGACTTTCTCGATTTCGAGCAGTTCAAGCCGATCGCGGCCGCGAGCATGGCCAAGAAGCACACCGACTACGACGACTTCTTCCGGTGAGGACCCATTTGGCACCCAGGACGGTTGCCCCGCGGGTGCGCGTCAGGCCGCTTCGGGCAAGAGCCAGCCGTTGGTGAGCACGCGCAGGCCGCGGCTGCGGGCCGCGTCGAGCGTCTGCGGGGATATCGTCTCGCAGGCCACGATCCCGATCGCCGTGAATCCAGCCTGGGCGAGGGCTGCGGTCCGCCGCACGGCGCGGTCGATGTCGTCGGAGTCGGCCGTGCACGACGCCTCCACGACGAGATGCACGAGCTGTTCGGCTCGTTTGGCCGTGGCGATGGCGTCGGCCCGCATGAGGTCGGCAAGAGCGTCTTCCGGAAGCCGATCTTCCAAGCTCTCGACGAATTCGGCCCGCTGGAGCACGCGGCACCTGCGAAACTCACGGCCCAGGAAGGCTGGCAGGTTCTTCGCGATCTGGTCTTCGAGCATGTGGCCATCGAGCCGGTCGAGCCGAATCAGCATCTTCTTCTGGGTGGTCACGACTTCGCTGAGGATCTGCTCGGTGCGCGTCTGGGCGCCGGCGAGCTCTTCCACTCGCTCCTCGGTGCGTTTCTGCGCGTCGGCCAGGTCCCTCTGCGAGTCGGCGAGCTCCTTGACGACGCCGGTCAGGGCGTGGAAGTCGGCCCGATTGACGAGGTCGTCATGAGCCTCGATCACCACGTGGGCCAGAAGATCGGCCTGCTTCTCAGGGAAGCCTTCGAGCAGCCGGTTGCGGATTTGGGGAATCGTGGCCATGTCTTGAACTCCTCGATGTGAGTGTACGACACCTCGCAAGAGTATACAGGCGAACACATACATGTCGATGGCTTTCGCCGGTGTAGGACAGGCTTTAGCCTGTCATTGCTTGCGGGCAAATTCGACAGGCTGAAGCCTGTCCTAGATAGCTCGATTACGATGGCAACGTCATGCACACGCTCACTCGCGCCGAGGTCCGGGAGCTCGATCGACTCGCGATCGGGGAGTATGGTCTGCCTGGGATCGTGCTCATGGAGAATGCTGGGGCTGGCGCGGCTCGGCTTTTGCACGCGCTCGGTATCGACGGGCCCGTGGCGATCGCCTGCGGCCGGGGCAACAATGGCGGCGACGGGTTTGTGATCGCCCGGCATCTCGAGCTGCTCGGGCACGACGTGCGGCTCCTGCTCGCCGCGCCGCTCGCGGCCTCTGCGGGCGATGCGGCCATGAATGCAGAGGTGGCGAAGCGCTCGGGCCTCGATATCCGCGATCTCGCGGCGGGGTCGGCCGGCAGCTGGCAGGAGGCTCTCAACGGGGCCGCCTGGATAGTCGATGCCTTGCTCGGCACCGGTGCCACGGGCGCCCCGCGCGGCGCGGTAGCCGCGGCGATTGGGGCGATCAATGACCTGCGCGGCCAGGTTCCCGGAGAGGGCAGGGCGGCGCGGGTGCTGGCCGTGGACATCCCCTCCGGGATGGACTGCGACACGGGCGAGCGGCCCGGGGCCTGCGTGCGGGCCGATGCCACGGCCACGTTCGTGGCGGCCAAGCCGGGGTTTGCCGCACCCGGGGCTCGTGAATTCACGGGAGCCGTGCACGTGCTCGGCATCGGAGCCCCGGCAGCGCTCCTGGCCCGGTTTGGCATCAGTCCGGCGGAGTGACGCCCCCGGTCAGAAGTGAAAGCCGAATTAGCTCGGGCTGAACCTTTGGCCGCATTCTGCCGCCTCGACAAGACCCCCCATGCGTGGGTACAACCAGCCCGTTGGTAGTTCGCCGGAATAGATGTATTGGTCCCTCGGAAGCGTGTGTTGCGTTTTCGAGAAACCAAGCCGTCTTGTGTCGTCCATGGCTTCGATCCCCGATATTCTCACTGCGGCCCGGGTCGAGAGTCTCTTGTGGGGCGCGGGGTGGTGGCTGGCGCTCGGCGCTGCATGGGCGTGGGCAAGCGTGTGGGTGAGCCGGAGCCATCGTGCCGCTGGGCGGTGGTGGGTGCTGCTCGCCGCATCCGGCGCCTACCTTCTCGTGTGCCCCCTGGTTTTCGGGTCGTTCGGGAGCCTGGGTTTTGGAGCGTTTGTTGGGATGTGTGCCACGATGGCTTTGTCCCCGAAGAGCCTGCTCCTGGCGTCGCTGGCACGGCGGCTGCCGCAGCCGCCGCGGTTTCAGGTGAGCCGCGACCCATCGCGTTTCGCGCTCGACGTGCTCGAAAAAGCGAGAGCTTCCCGCGCGACTGCCGTTGCCAGCGTGGCGCACGACAAGGGCGGAATCCGCCTGGTGTACGAGATCGATGGCGTCGGCCATTCCGTCGGCAAGCTGTCGCGGCAGCGCAGTAGAGCCCTGGTGCGTGGCATCGAGCGTCTGGGCGACATTGATTCGTCGTCGGGCTGCGATCGCGCCGAGTTTGCCGTGCGGATCAACGACGAACCGGTGCGGGTTTCAGCCTCGATTACGAGAACAGGCCGCGGAGTCTTCTGCAACGTGCGGTTTCAGGGAGGCGATTTGGCGGACGGGCGCTACCGCCGGGGGCTGGTCGCCATCGGCCTGTCGCATGCCGTGGGGGGCATGTTTCACTCCATCTGCGACGAGGGCCGGGGCCTGCTCGTGGTGTGTGGGCCGGCAGACGCGGGCAAGACGACCACGGCCTACGCCGCCTTGCATGAGGTCGATCCCTTTCAGGCGCAGGCTTTCACGATCGAAGAAGCGGTCGCGGTCGATCTGCCTGCCGTCACACAGCATCGCGTCGATCCTGCAGGCCGGCGCACGATCCCCCGAATTCTCGGCGATCTGCAGGCTGGCCCCGCCGGTCTGGTGGTGATCGATCAAGTGCGAGACGCCGCATCGGCGCTGGCTGCGTTGCAGGCTGCAGCGAAACGGCCGGTCGTCGCCACGATGGATGCCCAGGATGCTGCAGACGCCCTGGTGCAACTCATGCAGTTCGGTGCACCAGCCGCGCTCGTCAGGTCGTCCGTGGCGGCGGTCGTGGCCCAGCGGCTCGTCCGAGTGCTCTGTGAGCACTGCAAGCAGCCCTGCCGGCCCACTCCCGATCTGTTGCGCAGGCTTCGGCAGTTCCACGGCGACATGCGCGTCTACGGTCGCCAGCACGGTGGGTGTGAGATGTGCGCGCACGTGGGCTATCGTGGCCGTACGCCGGTGTACGAGCTTTTGATCGTCAACGACCGCATCGGTGCGGCCTTGCGCGCCAGTCCGACGCGCCGCAGCGTGCGAAGTATGGCCCGTGCGGCGGGCATGGCCACGCTGCGAGAGTGCGCCGTCGGTCTCGTGCGCACGGGTGTGACGAGCATGCCGGAAATCATTCGGCGAATCCCCTAAACCCGCGAACGCATTGCCATGGAATCGATGCCGCAGTTCACGGTCGCAGTGGTCGTCGGCATCATCGGCGGCCTGCTTGCGTGTGCGATGGTGCTGGCCGCGGCCCGTCGCGGTGCCCAGGCGGGGATCTTCGTGAGCGTGCTCGAGGGGATTGCGGGGATCGCGGGCATGCTGCTCGCCCTCTGGCTGGCGCCGGCCTTGGCTCGCTGGCTTTTGCTCGTGGGCTTTCCTGGGGCGTTTGCATTGATCACGGCATTCGTGGGGCTCGCCCTCGCCCCCTTCGTGGGCTTGCATCATCTGCTGCAGGCGGTGCCAGATCTGGGCCGCGTGGAAGTGGGCCCGCGATCCGATCGCTTCGGGGGGCTCGCGGTGGGCGTGCTGAATGGCCTGCTCGTGGTGGGGATCGCATGTGTGGTGTGGTCGGTCGCACCGGTTCCGGCTTCGCTGCGGTCCGATCGTGAGGTGCGTCGGTTTGACCTGGGGAAGCGGCTCCTCGCCAGCCTTGCGCACTGCATCGAACGAAACCGTGATGCGCGGGAGATTCTGCTGCACGGCGAGCCCATGGGGGGCGGGCAGAATGCTGCGGATTGGACGTCGGAGGTGTTTGTGGATCTCAATGGCAACGCGCAGCGCGACTCCGGCGAGCCGTCTATCGACGCCGATGGGAACGATCGCTTCAGCGCCCGAGTGCGCTATGCCGACGTGAATGCCAACGGCCGTCGCGATATCGGCCTGCTCGAACGCTATTCGCTCGGCCGCTGGGATCTGGTGACCGTCGAGGAGGATCTGCCGCGGCCGACGGCGGCCGCTGGCGAGCAGGCACGGTGAAGGGTCGCTATGTGCGGCGACTCTGATCGGGGCCGCACGCGTTGATGGGAAGGTCGAAACCCTGTTTCCGAGCCCTCATATCCCCTTGGCAGAGAAAATCCCGCCCGGTGAGCTTCTTCAATCACGATGGTAGTCACCTTGGGGGGAAATGTAGTATGAAGCCGCTGTGTTCCCAAGCCGAACTGTTCGAGGCATCGTTTCTATGATCGCATCCCGTGGCGCTGCCATTGCAGTCGTATGGCTCGGGCTCGGTCTGCTTGCTGGCGGGGGCTGCGGCAAGCAGTCGATGCCGGAAGCCTTGAAGGATGTCAAACTGCCCGATATCCCATTCCTCAAGCCGGATCAGCCGATCACGGTGCATCCCGTAGGCGAAGTGACACTGGTGCCGGGCGAACAGAAGTCGGTGCTCGTGGTCGTCGATCGCAACGGGAACGACGGGCCGATCCAGGCGAAGGTGAGTGATCTGCCGACGGGGGTCACGGCGACCATCGATTCGATCACCGAGGCCGATGGCACGGCCAAGGTCGCGATCACGGCAGCCGCAGAGACGACGCTCGGGGATGCCCTGGTCGAAGGTCAGGCAAAAGTGTTGGTCACGGTCGGCGAGAAAGACAAAATCGGAAGCTGGAAAGTCCGGGTTCCGCAGGTATCGCGCCCCGAGGTTTCATTCCAGCAGCGTCTCTTGATCCAGCCGGGCACGACCACCGTCTGGCATGTGCCCATCGAGCGCCACGGGTTCGAGGGGGAGATCGAGTTCCAGGCCAAGTCGTCCAGCACGGCACTTACGGTGCAAGACCTGACGGTGCCGGCCGGAGAGGTGGCGTTGAAGCTGCAGGTCGCGATCGCGCCCGATGCGGCTGATGAGGAAGCCAAGTGCTCGCTGCAGTGGACGTCGTATGGGAGGCCGTTGAGTGCTGAGCTACCGGTGGTGATCGCCCGCAGGCCATTCTCGCTGCCTGCCGTCGTGCCGGTCGCGCTTCGCCGTGGAGAGAAGCAGGAGAAGTCGCTCGCCGTGAGTCGAGCGGGCTACACGGGGCCGGTCTCGCTCACCATCGGTGCGCTTCCCGAGGGAACGCTGGCCTCGCCTGCGGGCGTCGTGGTCGAGTCGGATGCTGGAGCCGTGACGTTGAGCGCGAAGGAGTCGGCCGGGGAGGGAGTGGCGATCGTGCCCGTCCATGCATCCGCAGGCCAGCTTCTGGCAACGGGGCTGATGACGGTGCGGGTGCTCGGCGACACCGATCGGGCGATCCTTCCCGGCGACATCGTTGCGAGCCTTCCGGAGCGCGTTCGCGATGGGGGCGTCGATGCCCGACGTGCGCCCGGGGCTCGAAAGGGGCTCGCAGAGTTCTACGGCACCACGGACGAGTGTGGAAAAAGCGTGAGGGAAGCCCTCAGGTGGTTGGCGTCGTTGCAGGCGGAGGACGGCACATGGCGGTTGCCCGCTGCCGCAGGTTCGCCAGCGGGGGCGCACGACGCGGTCGCCCTGGCGGGAATGGCCGTCCTTCCCTTCCTGGCGGAGGGGATCACGCATGAGAAGGCGACCGTGCAGTCGTTAGGCATGGGGCCGTTTGCGGACGTCGTCAAGAAAACACTGCTCTACCTGGGCAAAAACCAGCCCGAAAGAGGTGAAAAGGTAGGCGCTATTGGCGACACCATGGAGTCTCACGTCTTCGGCCTCGTCGCATTCGGCGAGGCATTTGCGCTGTCGGGCGACGATGACCTGAAAACACGTGCAAAACTTGCCGTGGAGCGACTGATCGCGTTTCAGGGCAAGAAGGGTGACTGGGCGGTGACGGATGGCAATTCGGCCCGTGACACTGCCTGGGCGGTCGTCGCGCTGCAGGCCGCCCGGGCGTGCGGCGTCGGTGCGCCGGGTGCAGCGATCCGCAAGGCGGCGAAATACCTGGAACCCTTCCAAACGCCCGACCTGCCGCCCAGCGAGCGCTTCGCCCGCGCAGCCGACGGGCCGGCCGAAGCCGACCTCACAGCCGCCTGCCTGCTCGCGATGGAATACGCGGGGGGAAAGAGCGACGCCCCGGAGCTCATGGCCGGCTGCGACTATCTCGCCGGTAGGGCTCCTGCGGTTGGGGCCGCTCGCGCGGAATGTTCGCCGCTGTTCCTGCTGTTTGCAGGAGAGGCCCTGCGAAACATCGAGGGCGAGCGCTACGACGCATGGAATGCGGCGGTACGATCGTTTCTCACATCGAATCAGGTGAAGGAAGGGGAGTTTGCAGGCAGTTGGGATCCGGCCATCTTCGGCGGCGAAGCCGATCGTGTCTGGGCTACCGCATGCGCCACGCTCTGCCTGCAGTCGCATTTCCGCTACCTGCCGTTGTATCGGACGTTACCGAAAGCGAAGCAGGCAAAGCCGGCTCCGGACGAGCCGGATGGTGCGTGATCGTGGAGCAAGTATCCCGCTTGCCAGTGGGCCCCACATGGAGCCCGTTAGTCTTCCTGCGCGGCGAGATCCACGCAGACGAGATCATGGCCACCGCGGATGTAGAGCCGCGTGCCGACGAGCGCGGGATGGGAGTAGATCGGGCACTTTGCGTCCGACGGCTCGCTCGCCGGGAGAACCGTCGTGGTCGAGTTCAGGCGGCAGCCGTCCTCGGCCACGTCGTATATCGCCAGCCGACCGCCGTTCCCGATCACGAGCACGTTCGTCGGCCCCGAGATCACCGCGGCGTAGGTGGCGAGCGACGGATCCTCGACCGCGGCCACCGTCCGCAGGGCATCACCCGCGTCGAGCGCCACGAGGCGGTCCTGGACGCCGATCACATGCTTGCCGACGACGACCGGCGTGGCCATCTCCGCCGACAGGTCTTCCGACTGTGCGAGTGCTTGCGGAGCCAAGATACCGTCTGGGCCAAGAGAAAGCAGGCAGGTGCCGTCTGTCTCCGTGGAGACCAGAATGCGGAGCGGATCATCCTGCACGATCACGGGCGTGGGCACGTTGAATCCGCCGCCGACCGGGGGCTTCCATTCCCAGAGTCTGCGCCCGGTGGCCACATCCCAGCCGCCGAGCGTCGTCTCGTCGAAGCCGATCACCTGACCCCGCCCGCCCGGATACGCGGCCACAAACGAGCCATAGCCCGCCGCTCGGCCGGGAGCCCGCCAGAGTTCGGCGCCCGTCGCGGGGTCGAGCGCCACGACCGCGGCATCGGCTGCCCCCGGGCTCACGATCAGCCGGCCATCAGCGACGAGCGGCGAGTAGCAATAGCCCCACGCGGAGAACGCTGTTTTGGGAACCGCGAAGTCGCGCATCAGGTGCCGTCGCCACAGCACCTCGCCCGTGGCAAGCGCCGCACAGTGCAGGTCGCCCATCGCGCCCAGCAGGTGCACGCGGCCGTTTTCGATCAGCGGCGTCGCCCGGGGAGAGTTGCCGTAGTCGAGTTGGCCTGGGGCGTCGTATGCCACCTCCCAGAGAAGCTCACCCGTCTCGGCATCGAAGCACTTGAACACATCGCGCTCGTCCGTGTCGTCGCGGTCGCCCATCACGACGTGTGTCCGGGTGGCGGCGATGCCCCCGAGCCCGCCTTGCACGAGCGGCTGCGACCAGACCACGGCCGGCTTTTCCGGCAGCTCGGACGGGAGCCATGACGCGTGGCCGAGCCGCCCCGGCCCGCGCCAGCCGGTCCAGCCCTCGTCGGTAGTGAGGCGGATAAAGCCGCGGGACGACTCGAGCTTTCCGAGGAGCTTCGCATCGTCGGCCACTGCGAGCAGCGCGAGCCGGATGGCGTCGCGCTCTTCGAGCGCGATCGCTTCATCGACAAACGCCGTGATGAACCTCGTTGGCTCCGTCTCGCCGATCACGCGCAGGGAGCCGGGCGGCACCGCGCCACATCCTTCCAGGAGCGGCTTCGCATAGCTGGAAATGACGGCGACGATCTGCGCAGGCTGTTCGGCCTCGAGCATTTCGGCAGCGGCGTCGCTGCACGAATCGAACTCGTGCACGTCGAAGGGTTCTGGCAGCCCCGCCGCGCGAAGGGCGGCCAGCGCGAGGTCGTGTTTCTCGACGTGTTCCGGCCGCCCTGCGTAAATCGCGTAGTCGATGGTTTCGTCGAGCGACTCGGCGTCGTCATCCGTGGTCACGACAAACAGGCCGCTGGTCTGCGTGCTGCCCGTCTTGTCGGTGAGCGAGCAGGCTGCCGCGAGCGAGGTGCCCGCTGCAGCCGCATCGGCGCGCACGACGGAATCCTTGCCGATGACGATGTGGGCCCGCTTCGCAGCGGCTGCCTTGAGCCCCTTGGAGAGCGATTCGCCGTAGCCGATCCGCACCGGGCGGCTGAGCGACGCCTCGAGGTGCGCGGCCAAGGCGTCGTAATCGCGCTGTGCGTATCCCTTGACGCACGGGCAGGAGAGCCGCGCCGCCAGTGGATCCATTACCACGAGCACGATCGAATCGGCTTGCCGGGGCGCGTCTTCGGCACGGCAGTGGCGGCCGGTCCAGAGAATGCCAATGCATGCCAGGAGCCAGCCCCACATCCGCCAGGAGATGCCGCGGCGACCCTTCATGGCGAGGGGGCATCCCGCGGCGGCAGGGCGGCGATCGTCGTCTCGTCTGCCGGCACCACGGCCGCGGCCTTGGATGAGCCGCGGCTCATCACCACGATGTGCCCGCGGGTGATGTCGAGCATGTACACCCGGTCGCCCCGTGGCGACACCGCGATCGACACTTTCTTGCAGCCGGGGACGAGTTCGACCTGGCCGACCAATTGCATGAACGTGCCGTTCGACGAGAATCGCTTCACCCTTCCGCTCCCCGACTCGGCGGTGTACACGGAGCCGTCATCGCCGAACGCCACGTTCATCGGGTTGCAGCACCCGTCGAAGGTGTCGTCGCGACCCCGCTCCCGCGATCCAAACTCGAGCAGTTGCCGGCCGTCGCGGCTGAAGCCGCGGACACGGTGCCGGGTGTTCTCCGCCACGTAGATGCCATTGTCGTTGGCCTGCACGTCGAGCTGGCCGCAGCATCCCCGGAGGCCCTCGCCGATCTTCTTGGCGTCGGTGAAGGTGTAGCTCGTGCGCCACACGTCGAATCCCGAGCCCGTGCTCGACGAGCACGCGAAGAAAACCTCGTCGCGCGATGCCGAAATCGACGCGATCCGCATCTGGTTGGCGATCAGTTGCCGCACCCCCACTTCCGGTTCCGGTGGAGCCGGCTCCCGGCCCGCAGGCGGCCGCCGAGCGGCGAGGCGGCGCTGGCTCGGCGGATTTACGACGTTCAACTCGAGCTTGGACTGCAGTTTGGAGCACACTGCGCGGCGTTTCTGCAGCTTCGTGCGTTCGGCTTCGATCTCCTCGGCCTCGTCTTCCAACGGCTTCTCGAGGTCGCGCTGGTCGAGCGCGAAGAGATCACGGTCGAGGTCGGCGATCTTCTGCTGCATTTCCGCCAAGCGCCTCTTGTACATCTTGATCTCGTCCTGCTGCTTGGTGGACACGGCTCGAGACCGTTTGTCTTGCACCCGTCGCTGGATCTCCTTGGCGGCGTCACCGGCGATCGCCATGTTGGGCGACTGCTTTTCGAGCTTCACATCTCCGGTGTCGTCGAGGCGGAGAAGCACACCCTGCCCGGCCACGAAGATGTCGCCCTTGGGGCCCACGTTGATGGCCTCGGGTGGGATCGGCAGTTTCCACTCGGCTGTTCTCTCGCCGGAGGGGCCATACACACGGATCACTGGAGTGTCTTTGGCCACGCCCGCGAGCACGCGGCCATCGGCATCGACGGCAAACGTGGTGAGCTTCTCGCCCGCACCGCTCACGACGGTGATCAGCCGCTCCTGGGCGTGCGTCGCCGGGATCGCTTCGGGGCTCTCCTCGGCGGCGCAGGCCCAGCCAACGAACACCACGAGCCACATCACGGCGATCGCGGAGCGATGTGCGAGCTGAATAGCCGGAAAGTGCGACACGGTATGGTTGCCCCGGAGGAGTCGCGGCGCGAAGGCGTCGCGTGGTCAAGCACTCCCTCACGAGGGGGATCATACCGCTTGCAGCCCAATTGCGTAAAGCCGCCTCGAACTACGAACCGAGCGACCTGGGCTCGCCCCAACGCGTTCCAGCCTGCAACCCCCGCGAATTCGGCGTCTGCTACCCTATTCAGGGGAATTGGAGCCCTCTCATGCCCTTCCGCCGTGCGGTCACGCTCGTCGAGCTGCTCGTCGTGATCGCGATCGTGGGGCTTCTCGTAGGCCTGCTGCTGCCCGCCGTGCAGTATGTGCGCAGGGCGGCGGATCGCACGGAGCGGCTCAACTGGAAGCGGCAGCGGGCGCTCGGGGAGCAGCCGCCGCGCAAGGTGCCCTACGAGATCCTGTTTGTTGGCAATAGCCACACGTATATGCATGACGTGCCCGGGCTCGTCGTGGAGCTCGCAAAGGCGGCCCGCAAGGCGGAGGTGCGGGTGACGCGCGTGCTCAAGGGAGGGTACGAACTCGCGTGGCACTTGAACGAGGGCGTGGCAAGCGCGGCGATCGAGAGCACTGATTTTGACTTCGTCGTGCTGCAGGAGCGCAGCACGAAGCCGTGCGAAGAGGCTGCGGCGTATCACGAGTCGATGCTGCAGTTTGGAAAGCTGGCCCGCGACCGCGGCGCGATCCCGCTGGGCTACATGCTCTGGGAGCGGAAAGGCAACTCGGAGTATTGCCCGCTCGGCGAGATATCGAGCACCTGCGAGCGGGCGATCCAGGAAATCCAGAAGGGCGACGGCCTGGCCGACATCGCCCCGGTGGGGCCGGCCTGGAAGTCGATGCTCGATGCCCAGCCGGGCGTAACGCTCCATTCCGACGACGGCAATCACAGCGCCCCGGCGGGGGCGTACCTCGCAGCGCTCGTGTTTCACGCGGTGATCCATCAGGAGTCGCCACAGGGGCTGCCGGGGTCGCTCACGCCCGCGCCGATCACTCCCAATTCCGAGGGGCTGCCCGACGCCAGCACGGTGTCGGTGCCGGCCAGCGACGCCGCGCTCATGCAGGAGATCGCGTGGAAGGCGGCCAATGAATGGCGCCGCAAGACAAAGGCCTGGTATCTCAAGCCGGGCCTCCGCAAGTAGGACAGGCTTCAGCCTGTCATGCCTCCTTCACCGCACGCTGCCGTCGCCAAACGCCATCGCGAAGCCGCCCGTGTGCGGGCCGCGATTTCACAGCGCAGCACGCGGTATCCCAGTGATTGGAGATCCCTCACGGCCGACCGCACAGCCGCTTCAAACGTGTCTGCTTCGCGGTGTAATGCCGTGGAGGGTTGGCCGCAGTGTGAATTCAAACAAGCGGCTTGCCATCTTTGCCCACCTCCACTCCGTCTCGTCTTCCACAAAATCATCAGAGGCGCCACATGAGTGGGGGCACCGATGAACGAATCGAATTCTATCGCGGGCGTGGGCTTCTGGATTCCGCGGCGTTGACCACACGCTTTTGGCACAGCCCTCGCGGGACTCCTCGGGGCACATGAGAATGCAAAATGCATGGCCACCGCCTGGGCGAACCGTAGGACAGGCTTTAGCCTGTCATGCCTTGGCCTTCGCTCTCGACAGGCTAAAGCCTGTCCTACGTCTGCACGCGGACAACGCGACGATCACGTTCCTTGGTCAGCAAGCGATGCAATAAACGCAGAAGGGCGGCAAGGACACGCAAGCGACCCGATGCCCCGTCGCTGCCGCTCCGGGCTTGTTGGGGCATCAGGAAGCCCGAGGCGTAAGCCGAGAGGATGCCGAGCCGTTGCACCTCACGATCGCCACGTCGCGACAGAGCGAATCAAATGACGGTGGCGACGGTCTGGTCGTGGCAGTGAATCCCCTGGATCAGGATTTCCAAGGCAGGCCACCGCGAGGCGTCTCATGCCAGGTCAGCCGTTGGCGTGGTGCTGTGGGCAATCAGCCGGCCGCATGAGGAGCGTGTTCCCGAATCCACTCGCGCACGACCGCGGCTTCGTCGATTCCCCTGGCGCGAGCAGCCTCTCTCACAGTGACGGCCTCTTCGGGATCGAGGTGGAGGACAAGATCCTCCCCCTTCGCGGGCTTTGCAAACACCGGGCCTTCGACTGCCTCGAGTTCATCCTCGTAGTCGGTGAGATCGTGCGTGGACCAAAAAGCGGCTAGTTCCGAAATCGAGTCTGTCGAGGGAATGCGCGGTTGAGTCATCGGTTTCTCCATCGCAGATAGCGGCGTGTTTCCTTGGTGGTCATCGGCCGAGCCGTCACTGGGAAGCCGTTTCCATCCGGAAACGCGATCACGACGCAAAAAAGGTAACGGCCGCTTAGGGTCTGCCCAAGGCAATAATATACCGGATTATGGCCTTGCGACTTCGCTCGCAGAACGAGCGCTCTTCCGAAGCAAACCTGCTCAACCTCCTCGGCGGTGACGCCGTGGCCGGCGATATGGTCTATGCGATCATCGCTCCACACGAATTGGTAGATCAGCATGGCGTGGAGACCCCAGTACACCTCGAGCAATTCGCGGTAAGTGTACGGAAGTATATTCATTGGTCAATAAAGCCCTCGGCCCCCTTAGGACAGGCTTCAGCCTGTCCTGGCCCGCTTCAGCGCACGCTGCCGTCGCCAAGCGCCATCGTGAAGCCGCCCGCAAGCGGGCCGCCGAAGATCGTGGGGGCCGACACGTTCTTCGCGGCTCGCCGCGAGGCCTCGCCGCCGAAGCGGGTGTTGCTGCTGCAATAGGTGGCCAGAAGCTTCGCAAGGCCTGTCGGCGCACTCGGAAAGCCCGAGGCGTAAGCCGAGAGGATGCCCGCATCAGGAAGCCCGAGGCGTAAGCCGAGAGGATGCCCAGGCCTTACGGCCGCTCGACGGTTTGGCCGTCGGCCCGGCTGGCGAGGGCCTGATGCACCCGCATGGAGATCGACGTGCTGATCTCCTGCACGCTGCCGTCGGCGTAGGCCACGGTAAACGTGCCCGCGTGGGCGCTGCCCATGGCGTTGGCCCGGCGGCCGGTCTGGGTCACGTCCTCGTCGCGGTCGTTGGCGGGCTGGTCGAAGGCCCAGCGCACGTTGTGCGACCCGAAGCCGGCGAGGAGCGGGTCGTCGCCCATGTCGCTGCCGTAGCCCTCTTTCGGCACATACTTCTCGGCGAGCATGTAGGTGTTTGACAGGCCGTCGGTGATCTTCGCGGGCACGATCCGGCTCATGCGGTAGATAATCCCGTCTTGGAAGTCGGGCATGTAGTTACTGCCGAGCACGAGTTTGCTGCCGAGCGACGCGGCCGCCTTGCCGTCGCCGGCCGCCACGGTGAGCGGGTTGTCGCCATCGGCGGCCACCGTCTTATTGCAGTCGTTGCAGCCTCCGAGATGGTCGTTTGCAAGGTCGTAGGTGTTCCCGATCAGGATCGTGGTCACGTCCTTGTCGGTGACGGGCGTGGGGCTGCTGCCGGGGTTTGCGCAGAATGTCGGCTTCTGCGTCGCCCCCGCGCCGCCCACGCCTCTCAGCACATAGAGCGGCGGGCAGGCCGCGCCCTTGCCGCCGTTGGCGGCGTAGTCGGTGCGGGCGGCGGTGAAGCCCAAGGGCAGCGGTTCTTTCGTCGCGCCGTTGGCCCAGGCGAAGCTGTTCGGGCTTGGGTCGCGAGTAGCCACGGGGCTCGCGCTGCGGCGCGAAGGGCACGTGAACACTCCCGTGGGTGTGGCGATCGCCGTGGCATAGCCGGAACTGGCCGTGGCCTTCTCGATCAGATCCCGCAGCGGCTGCTGCTCCAGAAAGGGCAGGATGCCAAAGGCCCATCCGCCGGTCTGCTTGAGCTCGCCGCCGCGGTGGGGCGATGGGAGCCAAAGGTTGCCCCAGCCGCCCGAGGGAAACGCCCCCATCGAGGTCTCAAACTGGATCATCGCCTTGGCGACTTGGCTGACGTTGTTTTTGCAGGAGGCCCGGCGGCCCGACTCGCGGGCGGCCTGCACGGCGGGAAGCAAGAGCCCCGCAAGCGTGCCGATGATGGCGATCACCACCAGCAATTCAACGATCGTGAAACCCGCCGCCCGTGAACGCATGACGCATCTCCCCAGTTGCAAATCATTCATCCCGCCTAACACAACCCTAATCAAGCGGCGGAATTAGAGCAAGGGCGAAAAGATGCGTCAATAGTCGCCGTCTTGGAGGACGTAGTTGCCGGGGGGTGAGGCATTAGCGTTGTAAAGCCAGCTCGTTGTCGTGCCCGTAACGAGAGGATTGCTGGCGGTTCGAGAGTCGGAGGTCACCAATTGGGCGTAGACGTATGTTGGGACTGAGTCCTTCAGGTAAACGGTATGACCGTCTGCAAACGCGGCGACAACTCCGCCGGGATGATTTGACGTCGGCCGCGAGTGAAATCCGAGTGGAGCCACAGCCCCTGGGCTAAGAGGATTAACGACTTTGTCCGCGGACACCTGCGACGGAGTGCCTGCAATGCCAAAGAGTGATGGGGTTGCTGAGTTGCCGGAACAAGAAAACAGTAATTCGGTTGAACCACTTACGCCTGGCGCAAGTGCCGTCCAGAGGTTCAGTGACGGAAGTTGGCTGCCGCACTTTTCACCGAACATCAGCGTGTTGGCTGCGCCATCGGCTCCGGAAATGACGTCTAAATTCATTCGAGCAGAAGAATACGTCCCTGAGACCCCCACGCTGTCTAGAAAAATGCCATCGCCTCTTGCTTGCGTTGTGCCGGTTCTAGAGCCGCTGCCTCCATTGCCCGCATAGCAGGTCCAAGCGGTCGATTGATCGGCGGCTGGCGACGTTGGGCACACGAAAATGGCGAGATAAGGTCCCGTCGTAGCGCCTGATTCCCAGAGTCGGTACACGTCCATTCGTTCCAAATAGGGCAGAAGCATCACGGGCCAAGATGGCCACTTGACTGACAGCGGGGTTGCAACAGTGTCCCTCGGGGCATTGCGCCATCCCGGCAGAACTCCCTTTTGCGCGTCGTGATTGATCACTGCCTTCGCCAGCTGGCTCACATTGTTTGTGCACGTATTCCGGCGACCGGCCTCGCGGGCGCTCTGCACTGCTGGCAGCAGCAGCCCCATGAGCGTGCCGATGATGGCGATCACCACCAGCAGCTCGACAAGGGTAAAGCCGGTCTTCGTTTTCGAGGGTCGCATGAGAGACGCTCCGTGCGAGGCAACGCTCGCAAAATGGGAAATCTGCCCTACGAGAATTATCGGGCGTTTTGCGGCTTTTGTCCAGTTCGCGGTCAAGGCCTTCCGTATCGCTGCTGCAGCCGTGCGGTGGTGTCGCTGATGTCGTCATTTATGCCTTTTCGTATCGGTGCCAGTCGATCCGGCAGTGGCGCTTGCGGGTTGGCGACCCCGAGCACCGCCCTGGCGGCCTCGAGAAGCGGGTCGGCATTTGGTTGGTTCGCCTCTTGATTCAGGATTGCCTTCGCTTCATCCAGGCGAATTCGTATCCGAGGCACCGCAGCCTTTATGTTGCCGTCGACGGGAGCGTTTGCTGCGTTGAATAGATTGTCGAGCGTGCCGAGGCTTTGAATCGCGGTGCCTACGGCCTGGGAGGCCCGCTGAATCGCTCCACGGTTCTGAGCATTCGGTATCGCATTGATAGCCTTCATGGCTGGCGTGGTCGCTTTGATGACTTTTGCCCAGTGCTCGGATGCAGTTTGTTTTTTGAGTCGCTGGAAAGCATCGTCGCGAAGTTTGTGAGTGCCGGCTGCCATGGATCGGGCCAGGCGTAGCCCCGTGACCATCGGAGCCACTCGCTGATTCATCGGGCTGAGAGTGTTGAGCGACTCGCGTGCGAGCGACTTGAGTGGAGCCCGAAAGTCTCCTCCGCTCGCAGCCGGTTCACTGCCCACGATCGCCCACTCGGCCACGTTGCCCCCCATGTCGAAAGCGCCGTATGCGGATGGGGCGCCATTTTGGCCGACGTCCGTCGGGTTGCCGTCCGGCGGCGCTCCGTCCCATGCAGCCTTGCCGCCGAAGTTTGCCGCCGTCTCGACACCCCGCAGCGACGGTCGCCCCTCCGCCATCAAACCGGAAACGGGTACAAGGTCTTCGCTTGTGGCAGTCGGATAGGCGTGATAGCCCGAGGTAGGCTTCCCTCCCTTGAAGTATGCCGCCTTGGCCCACTCGTCGATCGTGGGAATGAAAAACAGGGCACCAGGGTTGCGGTCGAGCGGGCTTTCGAGAGAGTCGTAAACGCCGCTCTCGTAAGCATCGGTGCCGCTGTCATGGATGTTGTGCAGCCAGTTGGCCAACGCCATGGCGTCGGCCGCAGTCAACACGGCCGGCTTTTGGGCCATGGTGGGCTCAGGCGTGTATTCAAAGCCCTGGCCGAGGACTCGCGGCTGACGGCTGATGCCCGGAACCGACCCGCCGGGAACGATCGCGCGGTCGCCGATACCGGCCTCGATGTCCTTGCCAGCCCGCGACGCGTTGAGAAAGACGCAATAGTCTGCATTGGTGAGCTCGTATTGAGCGAGGTAAAAGGTCTCACTGACGGCGCCGCGACCCGTGAGGGGATCGGGTTGGTTGCCTGGGTCGGCCACATTCACCCAGCGCACCACCTCATCGAAGTGTTTTTTGGCGGCGTCGCGTTTGGCAGCCCACTCGGCCTCCGACACGTCCTTGGCCTCATCGGGAATCTCGGGAGTTGGCTCCGCGCGTTGATCGGCGTGTGCCATTCGCTTCGCGTCAGCCGGCGCTTCGGCGGGGGGCAACGCAGTGAGCGGCTGCTCCAGGTCAATCGCAGACGCCGTTGGTGATTGGCGCGGTGTGGTGCCCTGGGTCGAACCGGGATCGGGCTGCTGAGGCTCGTCGCTTCGAGACGAGTCGCCCTCCAATGCGGCCGTCTGCTCTGGCGAAGCCTTCGGCGGGATTTTGGCAGCAACGGCAGGCTCGATCGCGGCCTGATCTGGATCCGGGGGAGGCGGGGCAGGCCGTTCCCACAAGAGCCACGGCACGACGATCGCGGTGATCGCGATGGCGGTGAGGGCCGCCCACGAGCGCGGCGCGGTCGGCCGCCATGGCCGAGGTTGCGGAGGCGGCTCCAGGGAGACCGCGGGCATTGGCTCAGTGGCGGCTGGCCCGTATTCTGTCGGAAGCCACAGGCCCTCGAGGCGTTGGGCGATCACGAGCTCCGCCTTGCATCGCGGGCAACGGCCCGTCCTGCCCGCCGCGGCCTCGGGCAGGCGAATCAGCCGGCTGCATGCCGGGCATTGAAGCCATGCGAAGCCCGCCTCTTGCTCCGCAGGCGGAATCTCCGCCAGCATCGCCGCTGCGAAGTCGCTGCATGTTTCGAATCGATCGGCCGGTCGCTTGGCGAGCGCTTTTGCGACCGCTTGGCATGCGCTGGCGGGGATGTCTGGCCTGAGTTCGGTGAGATCGGGCGGGGGCAGTGTGGCCTGCTCGATCACGATGTTCATCGTGTCGCCCCGAAACGGCTTCACGCCCGTGAGCGTCTCGAATACGCAGATGGCCAGCGCATATTGATCCGCCCGGCCGTCGATCACAGCCCGCGGCGCGAGCCGCTCGGGCGCCATGTAGGCGTGCGTTCCGAGGGCAATGTGCGTGCCCGTGAGCGTGGGGTCGGCGGTGTCGGCAGCCGAGTCTTCGAGGACTTTCGCGATCCCGAAATCCCCAAGATGCGCAAGCCCGCCGGCGTCGAAAAAAATATTTGCTGGCTTCACGTCGCGATGCAGCACGCCGCTTGCATGAGCGTGGTCCAACGCCGCCGCGATCCGGGGCAGCCAGGCGTGGAGGTGCGCCGCCGGCATCCGATCGCGGCCACGCTCCGTGTGATGGGAAATGCGGCCGGCAAGGCTGCCGCCCGGCAGAAACTGCATCACGAGAAAGGGCTCGCCGGCGTCCGCTCCGTGATCGATCACGCTCACGATCGAGGCGTGATCCAGGGCGATGGTCGCCCTCACCTCGCGGTCAAACCGCTCGAGGAAGCCCGGCTCGTCGTAGAGCGCCCGCTTGGGCATCTTCACGACCACGGGCCGGCCAGACTCCAGGTCCCAAGCCCGATAGGTGACGCCCATCCCGCCTTTGGCGAGTTGGGACTGAAGACGAAACCGCCCGTTGAGAATCCGCGGCTCCTGCTCGCGCTGCTCGTCCGGCTGCATGCTTCGCTCGTTGGCGCGTGAACTCTGCCCAGGCAAATTATGCGGCGATTGGGGTTGATCGCCAAGCAGAGGGGGTGACAATGGGGGAGCCGGGGCAAGGTTTCTGCGTACGTGAGCCACGATGACATGTCTGAATCGAAGCCCAATCTCCAGCCCGAGGTCGAGCAGTTTCCATCCGTGCGCCGGATCATGCGATGGCTGACGTCGCAGGATTACACAGACACCGGGGCCGGGGCCGAGACTGCCGGCGGTTCCTCCTATTCAGGGGCCGGCCAACCGCCGCCTGGGGGCCGTGCATCCGGGAGCGACGGGGATGCAGCAGACGACGACACGGGGCCGGTCGGCTGGTCTGGCCCGTTTTCTACGTCGGCGGCGGAACATGAGTTTCGCCCCACGATGCGGCCGCCTGTGCCAATTCTGACCGTGCTCGACGACGGATCGCAGGACGTTGGTGAAGAGCATCGAATGCGGGCGGAAACTGTCAGCATCGGCAGAACTGCCGGCACGATCGTGATCCCCAACGACATCTCGATGTCGGGCTCGCACGCCGAGATTCGGCGCACGCCATGGAAGGGCGGTTGGCAGTGGCATCTGCACGACGTCGGCAGCGTGAACGGCACATACGCCCGATGCGTGCGGGCGATCTTGCATGAAAACGCCATCCTTATTCTGGGGGCGAGGCGGTTTCGGCTTCGCAATCCGCTGGTGCCCACAGCCGTGGACCTGGCAGGTGGCGAGACAAAGGTGTCGGATGGCCGCGACATCCCCAGCACCGTGTGGCCCACGCTCGCCGAAGCTTCGAGCAAGTCCGATGCGCTGAAATTCCCAATCCGACTCGACGAAGTGGTCATCGGCCGGGCCGGGAGCGGCGCGGATATCGAGCTCGATGATCCGCTGTTGGCAAGCCGTCACGCCGTTCTACGGCGGCAGCGAGACGGCACCTGGCAGATCGTATCGGAGCAGACGAAAAACGGGATCTGGGTGTCGATCTCTGCCGTGGCCCTGTCTTCGCACTGCTTCTTCCGGTGCGGCGAGCAGCGGTTTCGGTTTGTGATTCCGTAGTCCATAAAATCAGATGCGTCGTTTGTCGAATTGCCTCGGGATTATTGAAACGACTGCGAAATTGTAGTCTGCCGAATCGCCTTTGAACTTGGTTCATACAGCCGCAGCGTGATTTGAATACCCGCTAGCGGCGTTGGGTAAGGAGGGCCTTCATCGTCATCAACGACTGCGTTTCCATCGTCGCTGAGGCTGTTTGTCATATAGTGCGTGGTCCAGGTGTCGTACGTCCGCGAGGTTGCGACGGTGCCGGACAAAACGTGGCTACTAGTCCCCGAACCATAGTTGCCGAAATAACCCCATGAGACTGCTTGAAATCCTGCGGGCCTGCTGGCATTGAATCCAAGATCAACGTAGACGTTGCCGCTGGGCACTACTTCGGATGTTGTGCCACTCGTCCAGAAATCAAGATCCCCAGGTTGCATACGGGCCGTATTGGTAGTCTGCCGTTGGCGGACGTCCGGCTTGTTGTCGATTACCTTGACGTCAAAGGACAAGACGTTCGTAAATAAGATGTCTTCCCCCGAGCGGGTGCCGGCCAACGATAGAACATTCCAGACTGGGCTATTTTGCGCTAGATTCAACTTGGCTATTCCAACATTGGCTCCGCTTATTGAAGGGTCGTGCGCAAACCGATTTCTTCTCGCCAACAGATCGGTGCCGCCATTGAGAATGATGCGGCCGGTTTCCAGTCGCACCGACAAGTCGTAACGGTCCAAAAACGTCACCCAATTGCTTCCCCATTCCGTAAACGCCTGTGAACTATTGTTGTCAAACGGCGGAGTTGGCGTTGAAAAGCTGCCGACAATCAAAAGCTGACGCCTTCTGAGCGTATAAAGCGTGGGGTTTGCGGTATCGGGCGTGCGGGTGCAGAAGTAAGCGACTTCTGCTTGCGGAGATTCAATCGTCGCGTCTTCGAATTTGCCGTAAAACGGATCGCCCGAAACGCTCTGGGTGGTGAAGAACAAAAGGTCGTCAGTATCGCCAACGATCCTGTCGTTGCTGTCCCCACCTGGCGGCCCAGCCATGTTCGTGGAGCGGTCGTATGGCGGCGTTACCGAAAAGTCGAGTAAGTCGGAATTGGGGCCTTCGATGATTTCAAAATAGCCAGAAGCTCCAACGCCCGCGTTTGCCGGGCAATCGAGCCCGCTCGCGCTACGCCGAGCCGTCACGCCGGCAAGATCATTAAGAACGATCCCCTTGAAGCTGCAAATCTGAGAATCAAGCTCACCCATTTGCCGGCTTTTTCGAACCGTTTCTCCCAAGATTTGGAAGATCGTCATCACTGACCCGAACAATATCAACGAGGCCGTCAGTGCGACGAGCATTTCAATCAGCGTAAATGCTTGAATATGAATGCGTCGCATCGCAGGACCGTGCATGATGAGAGCTAGTTGCTAAACCGGTAGAGCAATTGGAGATCGTTCATTCGGCTGGCGTCGCCTGGGCGAAAACCGACGGGAATCGATCGATCGATTATCGTGAATGCCTTTGGCCTAACGACGTCGCCGGTGTCCAGGCCATATTCCGCCCCAAGCGCCTCACGGCTCAAGCCGCCGCCAGTTGGAATCGTCTCGACGGTGAAATAACCGACGGTAACCCAGACCGCGAACACATTCGACCGGGGAGTGGCAAGATTCGAAAGCCGGACGATATCCCGATAATGGAAGTACGGGTGCCGCTCGGGGTCGTTGTAGGGAAAGCCGCGGAGCTGCGAGTTATCCGTTCTCTTCAGATTTGCGTTGTTGAGATTGGTGGAAAACAGGAACTCTGGTCTCTTTGCGTTGGTGCCTGTCGCGTAAATCGCGGGAACCGCCTCTCGCATCAACAGGGAAAGTGATGGTTTGTACGAAGCATCAGCGCCAGTTACGGCCCACCCTGCCTGGAAAGCGTTTTCAAACCATGGATTGGTTACGGAGGATATATGGCTGCGATTTGTGATGCGGTCGAATTGCCCGGCGATCAGCGTCGCCGGGTCGGGTGCGTTCGGAATACTCCATCCCCGCCGCGAGGAAGCGATTGTGCGCAGTACGACGACAGAACTCCCTGAGACCGTTGTCGAGCCGCTGACGGTTTGTGCACCATCATTGTTTGCGTCGTCGTGTCGATCCAATGCGTTGTTTCCATTGGCATCTTCTCCGGTATCAAGCGACCAATTCGCGGATTTGGCGAAACCAACGGTGGGGCCCCAATCCTCGCTCGGGGTGAAAGTCTGCGGGGCCCCCTGTGCGTCGTAGGCGACTTCATCTTCATAAGGCGCTCCAGGCCGTCCGCCATTCATTGCTTCCCAGACAGTCTTGCTGGAAAGCGTATTCAGGTTGACTCGCCCCGGTTCCCGGAAGTGTGATAGGTAATTGTGCGGCGGGAGGAAGAGCGGCCTACCGGATTGATTGACCAGGAACTTGGAAACGGCCACAGCATTTTCTGGCGTTATGCGTTGCTCGGCGTCCGCAAACCGCGACGGAACCGCGAGAAACTCGAGAATGCCCAGGCGATCAGCCGGGTCGACCAAGGCGTCGCTCCTGCCGCCTCCAAAATAGAGGTGCTCGAACGGCCATTTGTGGGAATGTTGGCGAAGCAGCGTTGCCGGTGAGGATTTGGGTACGAGCAACAATTCATGAACGGACGCAAAGTCACGATTGAGCCATGGAAACCAAGGAAATGGAGGCTTATTCACCGCTCCCTGTTCCGGAATGCGGAGTTTGCTCGGAAGAAATCCCATCGTCCAACTGATCGAAGTCGTGGGATTCAGGCGGCCGCAATAGGGATACTGTCCCGCAGCTGCACCTTGCGCGACATATGTGGATGGCGATTCGTTGATGTCGGCGTCTAATTGTTGCCAGATGTTGTTGCTGCCGGTAGGCGCACGGTCACCGCGTTCCGCCGAGGTCAGCGTCATCGTGGCGGTTCCGCTTGGATGGGCTTCGGCGCCGTGAATCACACATTGCTCATTGAATACCGCCGAGTCAATCGCGACATACGGATTGTCGTCTCGGTGGTAGTGTTCCAACGGATTTGCAAGCCGCCGCAAGATCACGCGGTACTTACCGCTCTCGGCAACCACGCGTAGGGTGTCGTATGAGGAACCTTCGTGAGTGGGCATGCGCAAGGCTGCCGTACCGGAAGCAGGCGTCACGCAAATCATCGCGCCTACCGGTCCGAATCCCGCGTCTTTGGGAAGAACCCGTGCCGTCCGTCGCTGGTTCAAACTCTCAGGTGGCGAATTTTGCTGAGTTCCGTCCCCTTCGATCCGTTCAGTCAGTCCCGTCGTAAGTTTAAACGGAAGTTTGCTCGTTGAATCACTGAAGCCAAGGTCCTGACCGCCTTCCGAAATATCAGCCAGTGCCATGAGCACGCCCTGGGTCTGATTGGTGGATGTGGTCATGATAGAAAGAGTGAGGTTATCGGACTTTGTCGGATCCGGGACGGTCGGACCGGCAATCACGGCGCATTGGCCGGGCAACAGGGTGGTGGCGTCGGCTTGCGATTGACTTGAAGGGGGTGTAGTCAGGCCGAACACCTGCCCATAACGGTCCGGATGAAGCTTGCTCGACCTTGGCCCGAGACAGACTACGCGTTCCATTGAGTCTGTTGCGTCTTCCGCGGGCTGGCCGATTGATCGTGTTTCATGGCGCGGCCACGTCGAATCCTCGAGCAATTTAGTCCGGTTGGCCGTGGTTTCTCTCACGATCACCAACTCGAATACCGGCCATCCCGCATCCGGCGACTCATTTTGGCTGAGTTTCCCGAGGTCGATCGAATGGGTTTTCGAATACCCCTTTGATTCGTTCAATGAATTGTGACGCATAAGCTCGGCCGGTAGCCGATTTCCCCGCACCCCCGCATCCGTTTCCGATGTCCATGGATTAAACAACTCGACCATCAGGCCCCCCGTGCCGGTTTCATTCCAAGTCCAGTCGTTCACTGTTGGGAATCCGTGGCCACCCTCGGTGACATTCCGCCAGGCGATAACCTCCGTGATTACGGTCTCCGGCCGCTCGCATCCCCAGACTTCAGGGCTGGAATCGTTGATTTGCCAGCTGACTGAGTTTTTTGTGAATGTGTCGTCGTACCGAAACCTTGTCATGATCGAGTCAGGATCGCGGAAGTCGACAACGTTCACCGCCCATTGGGCGGCTTCTTTTCGAAATGCAGCCAATGCTTCGCCCGCTAGCCCTGCCGGACTCGTTTTCATCGCAAGCACGAATAAATGCCGAGCGAACAACTGTCTCGCCAATTTTTGATCAGCGAGTGAAATGCTGCCGTCGCCGTCACTATCGCGGCCATTGGTCAGGCCCAGCGCGAGCATCGCTTGCGTGGAATCGCCCGGCATTGCCGCCGGGACTTCTTCTCCTGGCTCGTCCGCGACTCCGAATCCCGGATAGGACGGATCAGTGTTGTCCAACCCATCTCCAAACGGACGGTTGATGTCCATTCGCAGGCCCATCTGGAGATCCCAAGACACGAGCGAGGGCTTCGAAGCATCCATTTGGTCGGACAGGTCGAGCAATGGCTTGAGCACCTTGAGCGGCATGCAGGCCGCCGTGGAATCCCAACTATCGGTCGTTGCCGTTAGCCGTGCCAGTTCCGCGTCACCGCCCAAAATGGATGCCAATCGCGGCGTAAGTCTCGATGCGATAGGCTCAAAAAGCCGCAGTAGTCGTTCCATGTGTGCGGCAGTGAATAGGTTGTCCTGGACCGAACTCGACGAAGCTGATGTTCCCGTGATCATCGGATCGTACGACCAGCCCGGTCGCGGGGCGGTGCGGCCGAGTGAAAGATCGTAGGGGTCATCGATCCGGTCGTTCGACCAAGTCGTCGGCCAGCCGGTTCCAGACGTCGTGGTGTATCGGGAAAAAAACGGCTGGCCCATCTGGTCGACACCGATCCGTAAATTTCCCCACGCGTCGATAGGCGATCCGTTGGTGTGGCCGCCGGTATCGCCGGGAGCCGGAGTGCCAAACCGATTGGAGATGTGTTTGTCGCGAGGCTCGGTATTTGGGTCATCATCAACCGAAGGGTCTGCGAGGCCAAGCCGGCCTGGCGCTGGAGCGAGAGTTCCGCTCAACGCGACGGAATCCCCATACCGCCCTTCAACTTTAATATTCGGGCTAATAACGCCGCGGGGCGTGGAGCCCGCGCCCGTCGCGGAGCTACCGTTGAAAACACCGGGTTGGAACGCAGAGCCGACCGTAGAAAACACGTGATATGGGTCGATTTCTGCAACTCCCCAGCCTTGGCCGGCTGGCAGGCTGGGCCTCCGCGGCGCTGCCGAGCCATCAGCCGCGGTGCCCGTAAGAGAAGTACCGGCGTAGTAGATGCCAGTATCGGTTCCGGAGTTCAAAGCAAAAGGCGATGAGCCATGCAGAGTTTTGGCGGTGGAACCGTGGGCGTTGAGATTGATCCGCGAATCGAGATCCGTGATCATGATAGCCACAAGTGGCTTACATTTTGTTCTTCCCGGGCCGAGCTCGACCGTGGGCATGCCTGTGTCGAGCCAAATGCTGTCGGTCACGCCGTCGCCGTCGTTATCCACGTCCCAGGGCCCATTAATTGGATCGAAGTAGCACTTGGTTCCGTTCACTATGCGCTCGTTGCTGCCGGTGAAATTGGGGTGCTCAAGTGCGGTGCCGGAAATCATCGGAGGCAGTGGATCCAAGCCAAGAAGCGCCCAGTTTGTCGCTGGATCAAACGTCATTCGCCCTGCCGGTCGCAGAAGCATGACCGATGAGGTGTCCGTCCATGCTTGGTAGTATGCGATCCCGCCCGACTTGAGTTCCTTGAGTTTCGCAAGCAACTTATCCGGCCTGTGAAATGAGGGAATCACATACTTCCAGCCATCGGCTGGGTCGTCGCTATCGCCGGGGACTTGGTTTCTTCCGAGAATTCCGTCCGTCTGGGTCCACGACAGGAACCAGTTCCGTCCGTCCGGCGCATCGTAACTTTCATGCAAATCGTTCGGGTCGCTCGGGTCGCCGGAAAACTCACGGCCCTGAACGTACGCTGGCTTGTCGATCGAAGGACTTGACCCCGTTAGATTGAGCGTCGCCGTGGGGTTCACGGGATGGCCGATGAATGTGAGGTTGCCGCCACTCGACGATGAAGCGAGGACGCGAAAAACCGCATTAGCTTCATCAAGGCTGACGATGCGGCCGGCATATGGCGCACCAATCTGCTGCGCCGCCGTCGCGGACAGTCTCAAAACAAAAAACCCACTGGAGCCAACGCCGCCGGGGATTGCCGAGCCCGACGTAAACCTCATCGTGTCGTAACGGTCGCCGTATTTGTCCAAAAGAATGGAGCTGACAAAATATTTCGAGATCCGCGCACTTGACGTTGGCCCTACGCCGTCACGCGACGCGCCGCCAGATGGGTCGCTGACCAGGATATCGCCCAGGGTGTCGTCAGCAGTGCCTTGTCCGATCACGACCGATTGGGCGCCCGCGGAGCCGACGGTGGCCGAGCACGCCCTTCTCTTCGTCGCCACAATCATGTATGTCGTGCCCAGCAACATGAAGAGCGTGAGCACGATCAGGGCTATGAGTAGCAGTACTCCACGCCGACAGGGACGTGAAAGCTGTCGCTTGTGTGGTAGCTCGGCAGAAGGCCGGACTACTTTTGCATCGCGACGAAGAGCCTCGCCGCCGCCGCTGCCTAAACGCATGGTTTGTACAACGCTCCTGCAATTGCTCGCAGGGATTTGATCTCTCCATGCCCCTAACGCAGAAGAGATACGACGTCTAATTAGCATAGGAGTTTTTTGGCGGTAAGGCAAGGCGGGCCATCATGGAATGGTGAGCTCGACTGCCGGGAGAAGTTCTTTGACGTCAACAATCGACTCGAAACTTAGGCAAAACGTGCGGCTGGATATCCATCCGTTCATTCGGTCCTGGTTATCAAGGAGCACCATCCACTCCGGCATCGACGGCGATGCAGTGACATTTGAAATCTGGCTCCACTCCGCTTCGTAAACGCCATTCAACGACGGCGGCTGATGTAGGAATAAGAGCCAACGCCTTGGCTGAAGCGACTTACGAATGACTGTGGTGTCAGTCGGATAGTATGCAGGCGGTAGTTGGAGCGTGATGACGGAGTGCTCCGTAATTGTTGCGGTGGTCTGGACGTTAAACCGCAGTGATCCAGCCGGCCACTGTGATGGGGTCAACGATTCTTCGTAGCCAGTAAAGGGTTTGTGGTGGATAAGGATCCACCTCCTTACGGCCACGGGCTGAATGGCTCCTCTCGCTGATGTTGACGTGTTGGCCAAAAACAGTGCTGGCACGAAGTCGGAATTGCGTGCTCGTCGACCCAGAGAAAATGCATTTTTCGGCGGGTTGTCGGGGTTGTCCTTGTCCAAGGAAAAACGGACGTCATCAGGGTCACCAGCGTTTTCAAATACGTTTTGGCGAAGTTGCGGTTGCGGAGTTCCCGCGGTTTCGTCGCTTGGAGCCACGACGGGCGCCATAGTCGCTAAAGTGACTCGCTTCAAGGAATACGCCAGGGTTCCAGAAGCCAATACAAACGGATCTGCCTCGCAGACGCGATCCCAATTCCAAGCAAGCGAGAGATTACCGGTGGTCGGTGTAGTAGGATTTTCCATCGCCAGCGCTACGGGGTCAATCATGAGGGGGAGGCGAAGCTTGGTTGTAGCGGTACCGCTCGTGGCATTGCTGTACACCCAACGCCACCCGTTGTCGTAGTGAAGCCATTGCCCTACGCTCATCCACCCGTTGACTTGCGCTAAGCCCGGCCCGTCGGCAAAGGCCTTCGCTTTCTGAAGCAGGATTGTCCGGGCCTCCATCTCCCGTCCGGCGGCAAAAAGTCCGAAGACGCTCAAGATGCCCACAGCCAAGACGAACATCGCGATGAGCACCTCGATCAACGAGATGCCGTTGCGACTACCCGACTGGGTGATTGGGTGATGAATCGCCATGATGACTACTTGCGCGTGGCATCGAGCCCGGAACGCGCGTACCGTTGTGACTGGAATACGTCGGAAACTTTGAGCACGGGGTCAGCAATGAGCGTTTCGCCGGTGGATCGAGAGATCCTAATCCATCGGCTATCTGGATACTGCCAGTTTGCGCCGATCGTGTCGTCTGCAGGATTGGAAACGTAAGGGTTTCCCGCTCGGTCGGCCCGCCCAATCAGAAGGTAAATATCAGAGGTCACGGTTCGCTCTTCATCGACGATACCGAACCCCGCCACCTGAAGCTTGTACCGGAGTTGTTCGATGGCGCCGTTGCTCTCGTTGAACATGATGTGTACGGGATAATTCGAGAGAAAGTTGTCAATGCATCGCACATTAACGGGTGTTCCATTTCGTCGCGATAAGGTGTTTGTAAGAAGCGTGGTGCCGACGCACGACCATGCCGTATCCACCACGAATCCCGTGGGTAGCGAAAGCGGCGGTGAGGCGGAGCGGGTAACTGGCCTTGAGATCAAGAAAGGAACGCCGGCCTGATCGCCTTCTCCGGGAAGGTTTTGTTCGGATGGCGGCGGCGCATAGTTGTCGTGCGTCGCGGCGGGCGGGGCTGCCTCGTCACGAGATTTAATGAATGCAATCGCGATGTTGTCACGACTTTGGATTTGGGCGGCTGTGTATCGTTTTGGGTCGCGGTCGTCAGCACGGTAAGGCGCCGGAAAATACGTGTCACTGAGGGTGTTTTTTTCGGCCGTAGTCTTCAGGCGGAAAAAATAGGTTGCGGGATTTCCGTTAAATTGAAATAGGGAGCTTTGCGAGCAGACTTCGTGGATGAAAGGACAGGACTTCAATGAAAATATGAGAACCGCCATCTTGGTTAACGAGTCTGTTTGCTGGATGAATGCCGTTGCCAGCGCTGGGTCATCGCCCGTGTAGGAATCCTGCGGTTCACACACGAAAAGATCTGCACTTCCGCGAGTAGTGTCCCCAGCGACCATTGCGGAGTCTTCCAGCGGCTGCAGCCATAAGCCGGCCCCGCGGCCCGTGTTTTGAGCAGCCCGGCTCTGTGCTCGCGTAATTGCGGCGGTGACCGTCAACGCAGCCTCTCGGCACTTTTGGTCGGCTGTCGGTGCGAGATTAGGAATGACCGTCACGAGCAACAGCAGGATGATCGCGACCACGATGAGCAGTTCAACGAGCGTCATGGCTCGTTGTCGCGCGCGGCGGCGATTGGCGATCAAACGTATCATCTCAACGGCTCAGTGAATGGTTAGTGATGTCGTCCTTGGCATTGCCTGGGATCTCGGAACCGAATGCCGAGCCTGCCTGTTTGTATGCGGCCGGGACGTCATCCAGCGAATAGGTCCATGCGGATGCGCCGCTGAAGAACTCAGTTCCGCTCACGAAAATCTTGAACTGGGAGCCGGGCCATTTTCGCTGCGCCCGAGCATACTCGGGAAACGACGTGGGATAACTCCCGCTCCCAGAAAAATACGGGTCGTACTTAACCCTTGCGTACGCAAACGCCGGCGAATCACCCTCGTTTTGCCGATAGCGAATCGCGGGGGTTCCATCGGGGCCACCGGAGAAAATCAATGGGAAAAGCGTGTTACGGCCTAATGGATCAAGGCCGGCCAGATCAAATGAATCATGTGCAGAGGTATCAGTTGACGTAGCGGGGGTTGTGGGCACCGGTTGGTATCTGGAGATAAACGCTGGAGCCCAACGCAGAAACCGGATAGGGTTTGACCAACCATCGATGAACTCAAAACGGCCATTCTGATTTCGATCAGCAAACTCATCCTCGCGAAAGTGGGCGACAATTGCCGGATCTGCAAAACCGCTCTGCATCACACTGGCCCACAGGCACTCCGCATCTGAGTTTGATAGACTCGACATCGAGCCGCTGGCAATCTGTTTCATTCTGAGCGATATCGGTGTGTCCGGAGCCGTGCTGAATGGCGCAGTTACGGCATCCGCCTTCAAATCATTCCAGCCGTCGGGCAGTTCGAGAGCTAAGATTCGACGCTTCGCCAGCAATGCCATGCACTTATTGCGAATAGTATTCGCGCTCGAATTAACCGAGTCTGCCGGCCCTGCGATCGGCGGGAGGGAACGTGTCATGAGTCGCTCAAAGTGCGGCATCACGACTTCGTGAATCTTACGAATGGTTGATTCGGTTCGGGCGGCCTTGACTCGTTGTCGTGCGACCGAAAGGCCAGCGAGCGTGAGGGAGCCCAAGATTGAAATGATTGTCAGGGTGACCAGTAACTCGATGAGCGTAAACGCCAACACAGGCCGCATGCTTCCGATACGCCGGCGGTTGCTCAGTGCCGCAGCAGAGTCGCGATAAGCATCGGACCGGGGGCCATTCATTGCTTCAAGCTTTCGGAGTATTCGCGGCGAGTGCCTGGCCAGAAGTTCGACAGGTCGTCGTCGTTGAAAAAAATTTCATCACGGCCGGCGCATAGGATTTGGAAGGTATCGGGGTTGAAGAAGCCACCGGCAGGATTTGCCTCAGCACGATATGACGCAGAACCAATTACGATTGGTGACGAATTAGACGCTACATACGAAGCCGCATCGATGTAGATGTAAGAGCTCTCTCGCTTTCCCGGCGGATGATAGGAATTATTCAATACCCGCGAGGTATCAAAGTCATAGAGTTTCACCCGCTGCGCGGTTGGCACGAGCGGGTTAGCCGGGTCTGGCGTGTAGCCTGAAAGCCAGCCGTAGATGGCCGTCCGTGGGCCAAACTGTGTAGTGCCGCTAGCCATCGTCAATTGTGCGGCAACATCTGAGCAACGAGGAAAAAGCCTCTTGAGGTGTCTTGCGGCCAATCCGCTACTGACATAGGTGTAAGGCGAGTCCAGAGGGTTCATGCCCTGAATTGTGCGTGTGTCGGCGCATGGCGGAAATGCGCCGTATTCACTTCTGTAGTTCATGATCGCCATGTGGAGCATGTCGATCTCTGCCTTGATTGCAGCGTTGCGGGCGGATGCGAGGGAACGCATCACGACGGGCGTGAGCAACGCGGCCAAGAGGCCGATGATGCCGATCACCACGAGGAGTTCCACGAGGGTGAAGGCGCGGGGGGCGGAGAGGGGGCGCGAAGAAATAGGGCATCCGGAGACGGGGAGGGGGCATCCACTCGGCTTACGCCTCGGGCTTACAGAACCCGGGCATCCACTCGGCTTACGCCTCGGGCTTACGGAATCCGGGCATCCACTCGGCTTACGCCTCGGGCTTCCGGAAGAGGGGGAGATGGTGGTCATGACAGATCCTGGATGAGTTTGATGAGCGGGAGGAAGAGGGCGATCACGATGAAGCCCACCGCGCCGCCGAGGAAGATGATGAGAAGCGGCTCCATCAGGCTTGTGAGGCTCTCCGTGAGCACGGCCACTTCTTCGTCGTAGACGTCGGCGACTTTGTAGAGCATCGTGTCGAGCTCTCCAGACTCCTCGCCCACGTCCACCATGTTGATCACGAGGTCGTCGACCACGGGCGTCTTGTATTTGAGGAGATACATGAGCAGGCCCGCCCCCGGCACGAACACCGTCCAGAAAAACCAGGCCATCACGTTGAAGGGCGGATTCGAAAACTCCTTCAAGGGCTTCGCGATCGCGTTGCCATCGCGAATCGAGTCGCTCACCTTCTGAAAGAGCTTCTCGAACATCATGTTGCCCGAGGTTTCTTTCGTGATGTTGAGCGCTTCGAGAATCGGCACGCCCGAGGCCAGGAGCGTGCCCAGCGTGCGGGCGGCGCGGGCCATGATGTTTTTCTCGACGAGCGCCCCGAAGACGGGCGCCTTGAGCGAAAAGAGATCCCAGCCGAAGCGGCCGTAGGGCACGAGGCAGATCGCCTTGAGCACGAGCCGGATCCCGAACGGGATCGCCGGGATCGTCCACCAATAGGCCGCGATCCAATTCGAGATGTCGATCAAGAGCTGCGTCATCGGCGGCAGCGTGGAGCCGAAGTCGTCGAAGATCTTTTTGAACTGCGGCACGATCTTGAGCATGATGAACGTGAGGATGCCCACGGCCACGCTCACCACCACGATCGGATAGACCATGGCGCCCTTCACCTTGCGCCGGAGCGACATCGCCCGCTCCATGAACTCCGACAGGCGGCGCAGAATCACTTCGAGCGCACCGCCCGCCTCGCCCGCGCGGATCATGTTGACATAGAGCCGGTCGAAACACTTCGGGCTCTTCGACATCGCCTCGGAGAGCGTGGCTCCGCCCTCGATCTCGTCGCACACGTCCATGAGCGAGTTTTTCAGGCGGCCCGGCTTCTGCATGTCGGCCAGGATCTTGAGGCTGCGCAGGATCGGCAGGCCGGCGTCTTGGAGAATCGAGAGCTGCCGCGTGCAGAGCACGAGATCCTTGAACTTCACGCCCCCGAGCACGAACGATCGGCCGGGCTTCTTCTTGGCCGCCGCGGCCGCGGCCTTGCTCTTGCCCGCCTTGAGCTTCGTGACCATGTAGCCCATGGCACGGATCGTGGCCTGGGCTTCGGCCTCGGAGGGCGCGTCGACGGTGTCGCGGATCTCTTTGCCGGTGGCGGCGTCGATGGCTTCGAAGATGAAGGTGGGCATGTTTAGGCGTCGAGGATGGTTTCGCGGATCACTTCGTCGGCGGTGGTCAGGCCTGTAAAAATTCCCTCCATGCCGGAATCCCGCAGCGTCACCATGCCGTGCTTGCGGGCGACGTTGCGGAGGTCTTCGGTGGAGGCGTTTCTCATGATCATGTCGCGGAGTTCGTCGTTCATGATCAAGAGTTCGTAGAGGCCGAGGCGGCCTTTGTAGCCGGTGCGGTTGCACTTCTCGCAGCCCTTGCCGCGATAAAACTTCTTGCCGAAGACGGCGTCGCTCGTGAGCTCGAGATCGGCGAGCACGTCGGGGCCGGGGATGATCTCTTCTTTGCAGCCCGTGCAGATCCGGCGGACGAGCCGCTGGGCCAGGATCGCCTCCACCGTGGCCGTGATCAGAAACGGCGGCACGCCCATGTCGCGGAGACGGGTGACCGTGGAGGGGGAGTCGTTGGTGTGGAGCGTGGAAAACACCATGTGGCCGGTGAGCGAGGCCTGCACGGCGATTTCGGCCGTTTCCGTGTCGCGGATCTCGCCCACGAGGATGCGGTCGGGATCCTGGCGGAGAATGGCCCGGAGGATCGCGGCGAAGGTGTTGCCGAGCTCGTTGTCGATCGGCACCTGCACGATGCCGTCGATGTCGTATTCGATGGGGTCTTCCGTGGTGATCAGCTTGTCTTCCACGTCGTTGAGCTCGGAGAGCGCCGAATAGAGCGTGGTCGTCTTGCCGGAGCCGGTGGGGCCGGTGACGAGGATGATGCCGTTGGGCCGCTTCATCACGTCGCGAAACTTCCGCTTGATCTCGTCGTCCATGCCCAGCTTGTCGAGCGAAAGCGAGACCACGCCCCGGTCGAGCACCCGCATCACCACGCTCTCGCCAAACAGCGTGGGGAGCACGGAAACGCGCAGATCCACGGGATGGCCGCCCACATTCAGCTCGATGCGGCCGTCTTGCGGCAGGCGGCGCTCGGCGATGTCGAGATTGGCCATCACCTTGATGCGCGTGGTGATCGCGAAGGCCAGATGCTTGGGCGGCGGCACCATCTCCTGGAGCACGCCGTCGGCCTTCAGGCGAATGCGAAATTCATGCTCGAACGGCTCGAAGTGGATGTCGCTCGCGCCGTCGCGGATCGCGAGCAGGAGCACCATGTTTAAGAGCTTGCGCACAGGCGCGCTCTCGGCCAGGGCTTCGGCGCCGGTGAGGTCTGTCGGGCCCTCCTTGCCGAGGGCCGCCGCCTGGGCCGCGAGGGCTGTGTCGTGCTCGAGATCATCGACGAGCGATTCCACGCTCTCGGTGTCGGCCGAATAAAACTTCTGGATCGTCTTTTCGATCTCGGGCTCCGTGGCCACCACGAGGTGCACGTCGTAGCCGAGGAACGTGCGGATCTCGTCGGCGATCTGCATCTTCTGCGGCTCAGCCGAGGCGATGGTGAGCTTGTCGCCCTCCAGCGTGAGCGGGACCACGCGGTAGAGCTGGGCCATCGGCTCGCTCACGAGGCGGAGCACCTCGGGCTTGATCTCGCGGTCGTAGAGCGTGACGAACGTGGTGTTCCACTGCTCGGCCAGGGCCTCGCCGAGCTGCTCGTCGGTGAAGAAGCCGAGCGACACGCCCACGCGGCCGATCAGCTCGCCGCCGCGCGAGGCCTGCTCTTCGAGCATCGTGGCGAGCTGCGTCTCGTCGATGAGACCGAGGTCGATCAGGATTTGACCGAGTTTTTTGAGGGCCATGACTGCTTCTCTGGCAAGCGGGACGCTTGCCGCACAGGGTTAGTGGTCGTCTCTGCGGGCTGGCGATTCGTCTTCGTAAATGCCGCGCTTCGCGTTGGCGATGCGCTTGGCAAGGTCGTCGGGTGATTGGGCCTTCATCAGCACGTCTTCTTCCTTCACCTTCTTCTCGCTCCAGAGCCGGAAGAGATGGTCGTCGAGGAGCTGCATGCCGAGCTTCGTGCCCGTCTGGATCGCCGAGTTGATGCGAAACGTTTTGTTTTCGCGGATCAGGTTGCCGATGGCCGGCGTGCACACGAGGATTTCGTAGGCCGCGCAGCGGCCGCCGCCGATCTTGGGCAGCAGGGCCTGGCTGACCACGCCGATGATCGCCGTGGAGAGCTGCGTGCGCACCTGCTCCTGCTGGTTGGTCGGGAAGGCGTCGATGATGCGGTTCACCGTGCCCTGGGCGCCCGTGGTGTGGAGCGTGCCAAACACCACGTGGCCCGTCTCGGCGGCCGAGATCGCCGCCTCGATCGTCTCGAGATCGCGAAGCTCGCCCACGAGGATCACGTCGGGGTCTTGCCGCAGCGCGCGGCGGAGGGCCTCAGAGAAGCTCGGCACGTCGTTGCCGATCTCGCGCTGGTTCACCGTGCTCTTCTTCGACTGGTGGTAAAACTCGATCGGATCTTCGATCGTGATGATGTGGTGGTCGTAGTTGGCGTTGATGAAGTCGATCAGGCTGGCGAGCGTGGTGGATTTGCCGGAGCCCGTGGGGCCCGTCACGAGACACAGCCCGCGCGGGCGGCAGACCATCTTCTTGCAGATTTCGGGCACGCCGAGCTGCTCGGGCGTGAGCATCTTGTTGGGGATCTGCCGCAAGACCATCGCCACGCTGCCCCGCTGCTTGAACACGCTCACGCGGAAACGGGCCATGTCGCCGAAGGCGAAGCCGAAGTCTGTGCCCCCCTTCTCGGCGAGTTCGGCCTGGCAGCGCTCGGGCGTGATCGCCTTCATGAGGCCGTTGGTGTCGTCGGGGGTGAGCACCTTCGTGGGCTGCGGCTTCATGTGGCCGTCGACGCGAAATACGGGAGGCAGGCCGGCCGTGATGTGGATGTCGCTGACGCCGCTCTTCACGGCCGCCGTGAGGAGCTTGTCGATCTGGATCGTGCCCGTGGCCACCTTGGGCTGCACGCTCTGCGCCTCGCCCGAGGCATCGGGGGGCAGAGCCACGCCCTTGTCTTCTTTTTGGATGTCGAGCTCGAGCGGGGCGTCGGCCATGAAGCTCGTGGGCTCGGGCTCCGGCTCGTCGGTGGGGCGGAGCACGAGCACCTTCGTGCCCGAGTTGTCGATCAGCGAGCCGAGGTAGCGGCCGCCGTTGGCCGCGAAGAAAAACTTGGCCGGGTCGGACTGGGGCGGCATGATCGCCTCGGCCATCGCCGTCACTTCCTCGACCGGGATCGGGCGCGTCTTGAGGGGACGGAGCTGGTCGTTGATGCGGAGCATCGGGGCCACGCCGCCGGAGAGCCGCAGCTCGGTGGCGCCGTTGTCGACAGCCACCTTCAGGAGCTTCTCGACCTGCGCGTGCATCGGGGAGGGGGCGGCCGTGCTCATGGGGATTCCTGGCGGAGGCTCAACGGGGGCAATCGGTCGACGTCCCTTGGAGGCCCTCCTCGGGAAATTATATTCTGCCGCGCCGCGAATTTCGCGCACAGAGAGCGGCGAGCGGGAAGCGAGAAGGCCTGCCACTGAGACGGTGCCCGCCAAGCGATCGGCAGGCCCCTGACAGCCGCCGATCAAGATACGGCAATTATGCCCTAGGGAGTATCGGCAGGGCAAGGGCGTGGAGTGTAGGACAGGCCGCCGGATGTAGGACAGGCTTTAGCCTGTCGTGCTCGGGGGCCGCATTTGACAGGCTGAAGCCTGTCCTACAACAGGCAGGCGGGACACGGGGGCATCCTCTCGGCTTACGCCTCGGGCTTCCAGCGACCCACGAAGCCCGGGGGCGGGAGCGGCAGGACAGCCCGGAGTCCCAGGGCTTCCGCCCGGGGCTTGTTGGGAGAGGCCGTCAGCGACGAGTTTGACCGATCTTGTCTGTGAGACTAGATTGGTCGCGAGGGTGTTTTGAATGTGGATTTCAAGGGATTTTGACGCGTCCGCCATCGCCGCCGGGGCCCTGCCGATCAAGGTGCTCAAGGGGCCCCGGCAGGCGGGCAAAACATCAGTGCTCGAGCGGCTCGGCACCCACCATGTCGTGTACCTCGACGACGCCGCTATTCGCACCCGAGCCATCGAGAATCCGCGATTGTTTCTCGACGGGCTGCCGCCGAAGGTGGTGCTCGACGAAGCGGCGCTCGCCCCAGAACTCTTTCCAGAGCTCAAGCGCCGCGTGGACGAAGATCGCCGCTTGCGCCGCTCCGGAGGCCGGGCCACGAGGGCACCGGTGGATGTGTGGATCACCGGCTCGAATCAGACGCTGCTCGCCCGAAATGTGCGGGAATCCCTGGCCGGGCGGGCGAGTTACTTCGACCTCAACACGCTCTCGATCCATGAGCTCGGCGAATTGAAGCTGGCCGATCATCTGCTCCGCGGCGGATGGCCCGAACTGCGAGTGTCTCCTCGGCTCGACACCGTCGGCTATCTCAATGCCCTGATCGCCACGTTCATCGAGCGCGACATCGTGGCCGCGGCGGGCATCGAGCGGCATGCTGCCTTCACGAAGTGCCTGCAGCTGACAGCCGCCCGCACGGCCCAGTTGATGAATTACTCAGAAATCGCAGGGCAATGCGGAGTGGAACTGACCACCGTGCAATCGTGGCTGGGAATCCTGGAGGCCAACGGCATCGTGCGGAGGCTGCCTCCCTTTGCCACCAACCTCAATTCCCGACTCATCAAGGCTCCGAAGCTGTTCATGGAGGATGTGGCCCTTGCGGGGCGGCTGCAGGGCTGGACGGAACGGCAGCCACTGCTGCTTTCGCCCATGGTTGGTGCCCTCCTGGAGACGTTGGCCGTGGGGGAAGTGTCTCGGTTTTTCATCAATCGGGGCATTCCGCCACGGCTCTCCCATCTCCGGTCGAAGGAGAAGGTGGAGATCGATCTCTTGGTGCACCTCTCCGACAATCGAACGCTTGCGATCGAGGTGAAATCGACGCCAGCGGAGCTTGATGGCCGGCAGCTGCGGCTGCTCGACACGCTTGGACTCACGATCGTGGAGCGGTGGGTGGCCACACCGACGCCCGCTCCCGACTTGGCGACCGCGCGGGTGGTGCCGTTCGACCGGCTGTGGGCCGAACTCGATCGGCTCGAGCCGAGGTAAGACAGGCTTCCGGATGGAGGACAGGCTTTAGCCTGTCGTGCTTGAGGGGCCGCATTTGACAGGCTGAAGCCTGTCCTACAGGGCCCTAATCTTCGACCTTTTTGGCCACCCGGAAGACTTCGTCGAAGGTCGTGATGCCGCGGAGCACCTTCTGCACGCCGTCGTGAAACATCACGCTCATGCCCTGGGAGACGGCCGCCTGGCGGATTTTCGTGGTCGGGGCCCCCTGGAAGGCCAGCTCCCGGATCTTGCTGTTCATCACCATCAGCTCGAAGATGCCGAGGCGGCCCTTGTAGCCCGATTTCTGGCAGTGGGCACAGCCGCGGCCCTTCATGAACGTGGCCCCCTTCAGCATCTCGGGGGTCACGCCCGCCAGCTCCAGCTGCGTGTCGAGGGGCTGGAAGGGCTGCTTGCACTTGGGACAGTTCACGCGCACGAGCCGCTGGGCCAGGACGGCGATCACGCTCGAGGCCACGAGATACGCCGGCACGCCCATGTCGATCATGCGGGTGATCGCGCCCGGGGCGTCGTTGGTATGCAGCGTGGAAAACACGAGATGGCCCGTGAGCGAGGCCTGGATGCCCATCTGGGCGGTTTCCGTGTCGCGCATCTCGCCCACCAGGATCACGTTTGGCGCCTGCCGCAGCATCGACTTGATCACCCGGGCGAAGTCGAGGCCGATCTGGTGCTTGATCTCCACCTGGTTGATGCCGGCGAGGTAATACTCCACCGGATCTTCGGCCGTGATGATCTTCGTGTCGGGGCGGTTGAGCTCGTTGAGCGAGGCGTAGAGCGTGGTCGTCTTGCCTGAGCCCGTGGGGCCCGTCACGAGGATGATGCCGTTGGGGCGGCGGATCAGATTCTTGAACTGGCGGAAGTCGGCCTCGGAGAGCCCGAGCTGGCGGATGCCCACGCGGATGTTGTCTTTGTCGAGAATCCGCATCACCACCGTCTGGCCGTGGTTGGTGGGCATCACCGACACGCGGAGGTCGTAGTCTTTGCCGTCGGCCGTGAGCTTGATGCGGCCGTCTTGGGAGCGGCGCCGCTCGGCGATGTCGAGCTTCGAGAGAATCTTGATGCGCGAGAGCATGGCGCCCAAGAGCCGGCGGGGCGGGTTGTCGCGCTCCACGAGGCGGCCGTCGATGCGGTAGCGGATGCGGATGCGGTCTTCGAAGGGCTCGATGTGAATGTCGCTGGCCCGCAGCTGCACCGCCTCGGTGATGATCAGGTTCACGAGCTTCACCACCGGGGCGTCGGAGTTGTCTTCCTCCTTGGCGTTGGCCGCCTGCTCGACGGCCGTTTCGGTGAAGTCGATCGCCGTGTCGGTGAACTCCTGGAGCATCGAGTCGGCCGATTCGCCGTCGCTCATGCCGTAATGCCGGTTGATCGCCTCCACGATCTGCTCGCGCGGGGCGAGGGCCAGCTCGACATCGCGATTGAGGATGAAGCGGAGCTTCTCCTGCGTGTCGAGGTCGGAGGGATCGCACGTGGCCACGCGGAGCGAGGCCCCCGACTCGGCCACCGGAAAGATGGTGTTTTCGCGGGCCACGCTCTCGGGCAGGAGCGCCACCACCTCCTGCGGCACCTCGATCCCGGCGAGATCGATGAACTTGAGGCGATAGGCCTTGGCGAGGGCCTTCATCACCTTGTCGCCGGGGGCGTAGCCGAGCCGCACCACCTCTTCATGCACCTTCTTGCCCGACGACTCGGCGATGCGCAGCGCTTCGGCAAGCTGCTCGGCGCTCAGGATCCCTTCGGAGACGAGAATGGTGGAGAAGGCGTCGGGCATGCGTCTTCGTGGCGACAGGCCCCCAGGCCTGTCGGCTTTTTTTTGTAGGACAGGCTTCAGCCTGTCGGCTTCGGGAATAACAGGCTGAAGCCTGTCCTACATATATGTGTCGGAATGTTCGTAGCCGGGAGCACACGTGCAGAGGAAGACAAGCTCCTCGGCGCCGGTGTTTTTGATGGTGTGGACGAGGCCGGGGGGAATGGCGATCGCGTCGCCGGGGCCGACGGGCCGCGACTCTCCGGCGAGCGTCATGAGGGCCGTGCCGGAGAGGATGTAGTAGATCTCCTCGGTGACCTTGTGGTGGTGGGGCGTGGTGGCCTGATCGGGGGCGAGGCGGGCTTCGGCGAGGCTCTGCTGGCGGATCGCCGAATTGCGATGCGCGAGCAGTTCACGGATCGTCGAGCCGTCGACCGTGGTGAAGGGCACCGCCTCCCGCTGATTGATGACATCCATGACGATAAGGATATCAAAAACCCGTTGGAGGACAGGCTTCAGCCTGTCGTGCATGGCTACTTCAGGCAGAGCACTGCCGGCGGGATGGGCCGAATATCCCACGCCTCGGCGTCGGGCAGGAGCCCGGTGTCGAACGCCGTGTCGGCCTCCACCACGAACGTGCTGCCCGGCGGGGCCGCCTGCTCGAGGGCCGCCAAGAGGGCCAGCACGTCGGCCGGCCGCGATTGGAAAAACTCCCACGGCGGCGAGATGAACACGAGCCACGGGGCATCGACCGGCAGCGGGGCAGGCGCCGTGGGCAGCTTCTTGGCCCACAGCAAGACGTCGCCCGACCGCACGCTGGCCCGGTCGGTCACTTCGAGAGCCTTCGCCGATCGCCGCAGCGCGTCGGCCGTGGGAAAATGCCGCTCCACGAACACGGCCCGGCTCGCCCCCCGGCTCAGGGCCTCGAAGCCGATCGCCCCGGAGCCGGCGAAGAGATCGAGCGCGATCGCCCCCTTCACCCGCGTGCCGACGAGGTCGAAGAGCGTCTCACGCACGCGATCCTTCATGGGCCGCGTGCGCGGGTCGGGCGAGAATTCGAGCCGGCGGCCGCGCATGGTGCCGCCGATGATCCGCGGGGCGCTCGAGGCTTCATCGGCAGGGGCAGGGCGGGGCTTGGGCATGGGGGCTCCTTGGGGAACTACACGGCCTTCGTTCGGAGTCCGGCCTTGCGGGCCGCGGCCAACTGGCGACGATCGGCCGAGAGAAACCATTCAGCGTCCCAGGCGACGGCCGCCGCTATGTGGAGGGCGTCTGCGGCCCGCAGGATCGAGGTTTCGAGCATCACGACCGCTTCCTTGATCACGGCCGGGGTGAGATCGACGATCGTAGCGTCGGTCACGTCTTCCAAGAGCCGCTCCTTCATGAGTTTGTAGTCGCTCTGCCGCAGACCCCGCTCGCGCAGCCTGCGGTTGAACGCCGAAAGGATTTCGGGCACGCAGATGACGCACAGCCCGAGATCCGTGGCGGCGAGGCAGGCAGCCTCGACCTCATCGCTGCCCGGCTCTTCGACGTAGCGCTTGGCAAAGGCCGAGGAGTCAAAGAACGTCTTCACGCGACCGCTCTTCGAGAATCGCCTTCGACAATGCGCCGCCCTTGGTCACGAGACGGGGGCCGGGCTTTCGCCATGCGGGGGTGCGCGGACCACCGGCCGAGATGGGGTGAATCTCCGCGACCGGCTTGCCGTGCCGCAGCACCACGACCGTCTCGCCGCGCTCGACGGCGTCGAAGAGCGCCGAAGCCTGCGAGCGAAAATCGGTGAACGACACGGTTTTCATGCGTAGCGAAGGCTCCGGGCTGCAGGCGGCTCTGCACTGACTGATCACAACTGTACAGCGCTGCGCATGCCCGGGCAACAGCCGCTTGCCGGGCCAGCCTTCCGCTCGCCGGGGGATCAGGCCCGAGACGGTTGCCATGCGAACATGGTCTATTAGGGCTCGAAAGACCGCGTCGGGACCCCTCTCCGGAAGCCCGAGGCGTGAGCCGAGTGGAACTGTAAACTCAACACCATAGCCTCACCTCCCGGGAGCCCGTTCATGCGTCGGTCATTCCTGCTTGCCGCCTTCGCCACGCTTGTGTTCGCCCTGCCGGCTGCCGCCCAATCGCCCGTGGTGGAAACGAAGCTCGACCCTGCCCAGGCGAAGGACGAGATGGCCGCCGCGGCCAAAACGCTCAAGGAGTGCGTGGCCGAGCTGACCGTGCTGCAGGCGAAGTATCACCAGCCGAAGGCCGACCAGGCCGCGATCGAAAAGAAATTCAACGAGGTGCAACTGCAGGCCCGGGCGGCGAGCGAGAAGCTCGAGACGGCCGCGTTTGCCGTGGCGATGACCGACCCCAAGAACGCCCAGGCCCGCGAGATCACCGGCGCCGTGATGGCCGCTGCCCTCAAAACCGACGACCCGAAGCGGGCTCTCACGCTCGCCGCGATGCTCGACAAGGCTGGGGCCGCCGGGGAAGGCGTGCTGATGATGGCCGCGTCGGCCGCGATGCTCACCTCCGACCTCGATGCCACCGAGGCCTATCTCAAGAAGGCTGCGGCCGCGGGCGTGAAGCCCGAGAAGATCGCCGAACTCGAGCAGGCCGTGGCGACCGAACGGCCGAAGGTGGACGAGGAGATGGCGAAGCGGGCGGCCGAGGCGAAGGCCGACGACCTGCCGCGGGTGAAGATCACGACGTCGCAGGGCGACGTGATGGTGGAGCTCTTCGAAAACGAGGCCCCGAACACGGTGGCCAATTTCGTGAGCCTGGTGGAAAAGGGCTTCTACAACGGCACGCCGTTTCATCGCGTGATCGGCGGCTTCATGGCGCAGGGAGGCGACCCGACGGGCACCGGCACGAGCGGCCCGGGCTACGCGATCGCCTGCGAGGTGGACAAGCCGGGAGCCCGCAAGCACTTTTTGGGCACGCTCTCGATGGCCCACGCCGGGCCCAACACGGGCGGCTCGCAGTTTTTTCTGACATTTCGGCCCACGGAACACCTCGACGGCAAACACACCGTGTTTGGCCGGGTGATCGACGGATTTGACGTGCTGCCGAAGCTGATGCGGACGCAGGACGACCAGGGCCTGCCTGTCGCGGGCGCCCAGCCGGATAAAATCGTGAAGGCGGTGATGGTGCGGAAGCGCAGCCATGCCTACGAACCCGAAACCCTGCCCGATCCCAGGAAGAAGTGAGGCTGTTTTGTGAGCGGTGAAAAACCGCTCCAGGTTTTTTTGGAAGCCCGAGGCGTAAGCCGAGCGGAAACTGCGTCGTTCGTCGAGAATGTTCGCCGCATTCCCTTCAGCTCACGCTTCGGGCTTTCTGAAATGCCTGGTTCAATCCGCGGTAAACCCTGTCTTACAAAAGAAGACGCAGTATGAAGTATCTCTTCCTCCCACTCCTCTTCGGAGCCGCCCTCGTGAACGCCGCCGAACCCACGGGCGAGCCCGCCCCCGCTGCCGTGAAGAATCCCGCCGTGCTCGGCCGCCTGCCCGACGCCGAGATTCCGCAGACCGAAGCCGAGTGGAAGAAGCGGCTCACGCCCGAGCAATACGAGATCGCGCGCAAGAAGGGCACCGAGCGGGCCTTCACCGGCAAATACACCGACACGAAGACCCCGGGCACCTACCGCTGCATCTGCTGCGGCGAGCCGCTCTTCACGTCGGGCGAGAAGTTTCACAGCGGCTGCGGCTGGCCGAGCTTCTACGCCCCGATCGACAAGACGCGCAACAAGACGGTGGCGGAGCACGCCGACGACTCGCTCGCGGGCGTGCCGGGCTTCGGCGTGCGCACGGAAGTGACCTGCCGCCGCTGCGGCGCCCACCTGGGCCACGTGTTCGACGACGGCCCGCCCCCCACGGGCCTCCGCTACTGCATCAACTCCGCGTCGATCATCCTCGACGAAGCGAAGAAGTGAGCGGCGCGGTCGCCACGGACGGGCGTCAGTAGCTGGAGCGGCGTTTCCGGAGCCGGAGCGCGGGTTCGGTCAGGCCTGGCGGTTGAGGGACTGGCGTCTCGGGGTCGAGCGCGTCGATGTCTAGCATCTCGGGGTCCCGCGTCTCGGGCTCGGGCGTCTCGGGCTCTGGCGTCTCGGGCTCTGGCGTCTCGGGGGCAGGTGTCGCGGGGGCAGGTGTCTCGGGGGCCCGTTGTACGGGTGGCGGGGCGGCGTCTTCCTCTCTCCACGTGGTGCTGTCAACGGTCAGCAAGATGGCAGCGATGACGGCTGAAACCAGTGTGCCCGCGGCGGCCCCGATGCCGATCGACGTGAGCAGGGGCCGGCGGCCGAACAACGGTCCGGACGCAGGCACGGTCGCCGCGTCGGACGGCCACGGCCGGCGGCTCCCGGAGACCTCGGGCCGGCGCATGCGCATGCGTTTTTCCCGAACTTCTTCGCTGCCGAAGAGCGTCTTCGACTCCCCGGCCGGCCGCCATCCGGGCATGCCCTCCCGCCACAGCTCGTCGCCCGCGCTGATCTCGCCCCGCCGCACCAGCCTGTAGAGCTTGCGGGAGGAGATTGGCCCAAACTGCTGACCGTCTCGGCGGTAGAACCACTCGGCGGACACGACGGGCGAATCCTGCGGAAAACCGGGCTCAATGAAGCCTACCACGCTCCCCGAGGGGTCGCATGTGCGGCTTGCACCGCCCTCAGCCGACCACGTTTTGCGGGCGGCCCGCGATAAACGCTGCCACGTTGCCCGCCGTGGCCTCGATCAGGCGGCGGCGGGCGCCGCGCGTGGCCCAGGCGATATGGGGCGTGATCACGCAGTTGCGGGCCGTGAGCAGCGGATTCGAGACCGGCGGTGGCTCGACCGCAAGCACGTCGAGGCCGGCGCCGGCGATCGTACCCGCGTCGAGCGCGGTGGCGAGATCGCCCTCGTTCACGAGCCCGCCGCGGGCCGTGTTGATGAGGAACGCCGTACGTTTCATGCGTGCCAGGCGTGCGGCGTTGACGAGCCCGGCCGTGTCGGGCGTGAGCGGGCAGTGGAGGCTCACGACGTCGCTCTCGGCAAAGAGCCGGTCGAGGTCGGCACGTTCGCCCCCGTCGATCGGGCCCGTAGCGTCGCGCCTGGAGGCAAGAATCCGCATCTCGAACGCCCGGCCGATGCGGGCCACCGCTTGGCCGATCCGGCCGTAGCCCACGATTCCAAGCGTGAGGCCGGCGAGCTCGACGAGGTCGCCGTCCCAATAGCAGAAGTCTTCGCAGGCGGCCCAGCGGCCTTCGTGCACCGTGCGATCGTGGTGGCCGGTGCGATTGGTGAGTTCGAGGAGCAGGGCGAACACGGCCTGAGCGACGTTCGGCGTGGAATACTCCGGCACGTTGCAGACGGTGACGCCGTGCTCTCTCGCCGCGGCCACGTCGACGACGTTGTAGCCCGTGGCCAGCACGCAGATGCATCGCAGGCTCGGCAGCGCGGCGATCACATCGCCCGAGAGCACCGTCTTGTTCGTGAGCACGATCTCGGCGCCGCGGGCCCGGGCCACGATGTCGGCGTCGTCGGTGCGAACGTGGGACGAGAGCGGCCCGAGGGTCGCGATCGAGTCCCACGAGAGATCACCGGGATTTGTCGTGTAGCCGTCGAGGATGACGATGTTCATGGAGCCGATGATACCGCCTCGGGCTCCACGGCGGTCTTGCCGCGGCGGGTGACCGTCATGGGAATTGCTCCCGCCACGGGCACGCGGAGGCCGTCGGCCACGAGCGTGGCCGAGAGCGTGAAGGGCAGGGCGTCGCCATCCTCGGCCAGCCGGCCCTGGGCGAGGAGGGCATCGAGATAGGGCTTGAGCGCCCCGCGGATCGTCTTGTCGGTGGCCGGACGGGACGTGTCGCCCACGAGGTTGCGCAGGTCGCCCCCCGCGATCACGTAGGCACTCGCGCGCGGGTCGAACGCCAACTGCTCGAACGAAAACTCCGCCGCCGTGGCCCCGGTGGACTCGTCGCGGAGCACGAACTGCAGCACGCCCTTGGCAGGCGGCACGAACACCTCGGGAGCGCGGATCGCGAGTCGGTCGCCCTCGGCCGCGAAGAATTCGTCGATCCGGGCAGACTCGGCCTTCGTGCCCGCGGTCTTGCCGACCGTGAACGTGAGCCGCAGCGCGCCGGCATCGGCGAAGGCGAGCATGCAGCCGGCGTCGGCGCCGCGGCTGCGGCGCGCGACGGGCACGAGCAGGTGGCTCGTGACGCCGTAGGGCGTGGCGAGGTGGATGTCGACGAACTCGCGGCCGTGGCAGTCGGCGGTGCACGGGGCGGCCGGTGCGAGTGGCTCGAGCGGCGCGGGCAGGGGCTCGGCGTGCGAGGCGGGGGAGACGAGGGCATGACAGGCTGAAGCCTGTCCTACGTGGGGGCCGTT
>CAMAVC010000012.1 GCA_945861585.1 Planctomicrobium piriforme | reverse complement strand
CGGCCCTCCAGGCCTCCACTCACTCGGATTTGCCTGCGCTGCGCCATCCATGGCTTCGCTGGTCAAATACGCCGGCTCAACGGTAGGGGCAGCCCCTCGCCTCCCCCACTCAGGAAGCCCGAGGCGCGAGCCGAAGGGATGCCGGGTAGAACTTTCGGCGGAGTCGGTCGGTGGGCACGCGCAGACGCAGGGAGTCGTTGAGGACTATCGGACGCTAGGCCCGGAGGGCCGGGTTAGCACCAGCCGACGGAGGTCGGCCAAGAAACGGACGGCAGGATGCCGTGCCGTTCCGTGAAGCATCCCTCGAGCATGCCTACCGCCGGCTCCGAATGCAGGTCATTGTCACCTGCCCTACCGTCCGGCGATGGAGTATGGGCAGCCCCTCGCCGGCGGACTGCAGAGAAGCCGGCCAGCGATGCGGCAGTCATTCACGCGCCCGGGCCGGCGGCGAGGGCGGCTTCGACGAGGTCGTAGCGGGCCTTGTCGGCAGCCGAAAGTTGCTCCGGCACGAGGCCCAGTTTCTTGGCGCGGTCGAGTGATTGGCGGGCCGGAGCGAGCTGCTTGTTGGCCACCTGGGCCGTGGCCAGATGGAGCAGCTTCGCGGGGGAGGGATCGAGCGCGGCCTCCTCGAGGTCGGCCAGGGCCGGCTGCGGCTCACCGGCCGCCAGGTGGATGATGCCGCGGGTGTCGAGCAGGTCGGGATGGGGGCCGAGTTCGACGAGGGCCTTGTCGATGAGCCGCTTGGCCTCGTCGACCGTGTCGGGGCGGGCGAGATGGAAGGCGAGATTGTTGGCCACGATCGCCATCTGCGCACCGGCGAGATCCTTGCGATCGAGGATCGTGCGGTAGGCCTTCTCCACGTCGGTGGTGCGCCCCTCGAGGTCGTACAGCTCCGCCTGCAAGAGTTCGATCACCACGGAGTCGGGATCTTCGCGACGGGCTCGGGAAAACCACTGCTGGAGCCGGGCCGTCGTTGCCGCATCGGGTGTTCCGCCCTGGCTGCGCACCACGGCCAGCGCCGACTGCAGCACGCGGGCCAGAGGCACGCGATTCCAGGCCGCCTCGAGCAGGTCGAGAGCCTCGTCGACCCGGCGCTGGCGGCCGAGGAATTCGGCCCGTACGAGCGGGCCGTCCACGACCCGCTGAGCGTAGTCGGTGAGCACCTTGTCGGCCGCCTTGGGAAAGCCCAGGTCTTCCATCAGTTTGGCCACCGAACGAAGCTGACCCATCTGCTCGAGCGGTACGTCGCCGGCAGGCATGAGCTTCCGCGCCGCGGCCACGGCCGTGGGGCGATCGTTTTCCGCGATGGCGAGCTTGGCTTCGAGGGCGAGCGTGGCCGGCGCCTCGGGTAACGCTGTCCGTAAGGTGCCGAGCCACGTCTTGGCCGACGAGAGTTCACCGTGCTCGATCAGCTGCTCCACGAGGAGTCCGATCAGTGCCGGCGGCGCGTTCGGGGATGCCACGAGTGAAATCATGTCATCGCGGCACTCCGCCCAGCGGCCCGCCCGTTCACGGAGTTGGGCGAGTTGGAGCCGCTGGTTCGACGACAGAGGCTGCGCCCGAGCGAGTGATTCGAGCAGCGCGATCGCCCGCCGCCAGCTCGCCGGCTCCGGACGTCCGGCGAGGAGCGTCACCTGGAGAGCGACATCGTCCGGGCCCAGCCTGCCGTCCGGGCCCTTGTTGTCGTCGAGGATCGCGAGCGATTGTTCCAGCGCCTTGTAGCCACCCGCCTCGGCCGTGAGCTGAGCGAGCGTTCGACGGGCCCAGATTTTCGTCGCCTTGGCGCCGGGGGAGTCGTCCGTCGAGGCGAGCATCTCGCGCAGCACGTCGCGGGCCGGGTTGAGGCGGCCACGGCGGACCAGGAACGAGGCCAAGCCGCGGGCGGCCGTCAAATCGGCGGGGGCTGCCGCGATGGCGTCCCGATAACTCCGCTCGGCGTCGTCGAGCCTGCCGAGCATTTCGTAGCCCTGGGCTTCGACCAGCTGGCGATTCGGCTCCGCGAGCGTTTCGACCGCCCGCTCGAGCGTTTTTTCCGCAAGCTTCCGCTTGCCGCTCGCGAACTGGTGATTGAACAAGGCCATCCAGGTTTCGGCGAGATCAGGTCCCTGTTCGACCGCTCGTTCGAGCGCGGCTTCGGCCCGGTCGGCCTTGCCCGAGCGGCTCAGCAACTGTCCGAGCCAGAGCAGTTCGCCAGCATTCTTCGAATCGGACGAGACGCTCGCCTCGGCGAGGGTGACGGCTTCGTCGATGTTGCCGGAGCGGAGTTCCATTTCCGCCGTGATTCGCTCGAAGCCGCCGAGGCCCTCGGGGCCCAGCCGGCCGATGGCCTGCTGGGCCTCGTCGAAGCGATTCGAGGCGTAGAGCAGGCCGACGAGCTGCCGGATAATCGCCGGATTTGGCGGCCCCATGCGGCTGGCACGTTGCAGGGAGTCGATGGCGGCGGGCAGATCGCCACGCAGGCCCGCGACGTCGGCGAACAACTGCTGCACCTGCGCCCAGCCGGGGCGGTCGTTCTCCGCCTCGATCAGCAGGTTGCGGGCCTCGTCGATCGCACGCTGGTCGTCCGCGCTGAGTTCAAGCACGGTCTGATCCCGGGCCAGCTTCTTCTTCTGCGCTTCGCGCACGCCCTGGATCAGCGTGCCGGCCTTGGCGACACGGGCCTGGGGGCTCGTCGGTCCGGAGGCACTCGCGATCTCGGCCGAGAAGCTCTTCATGGCGGCGAGGTCGCCGCGCTCGCGGGCCAGCTCGAACAGCGTCCAACGCAACCGTGGATCTTCGGGAGATTTTTCGAGGGCCTGCTTCCAGAGCCGTTCGGCGGCGTCGGGCTGTCCCAGGCCCAGCCGCACGGAGGCGAGCGCCGAGAAAATCCGCCCGGCCTGGTCCGGCGGCAGGGACGCGGCCCGGCCCTCGATGGCATCGAGTTGCTTGTCTGCCTCGTCGGCCGGCGCACGGGAGGCGAGCTGGGCCTCGATCAGCAGGAGGCTTGCCGCGTCGGCGATCTCATCGGGCGCGCGGGCCAGCGCCGCCCGGGCCTTGTCGAGGTCGTTGTCACGCAGGGCGAGCGTGGTGAGGGCCGCCACGAGCTGCGGATCCTGCCGATTGGCCTCTGACGCCGCCACCAGCAACTGCTCTGCCGCCGCCGTTTCCCCCTTGCGCACGAGCACGTCGGCACGGAGCATGGCGATCTGAGCATCGGAGATATCGGCCGACTCCTGGAGCATGTCGAGAAGCTCGTCGATCCTCGACCAGTCGCGGTCGGCCGAGGGCCGCTTCATCTGGGCGGCGACCCGCAGCTGGAGAAGAGGGTTCCAGACCTGGGGAATCGAAGCGATCCGCTCACGGGGAATGGCTGTGGCCACGATCTCGAATTCCTGGAGCGCCTCGTCGGGCTTGCCGGCTGCGATCAGTGCCGCCGCGGCGCCGACACGGGCTGCCAGCGACGTGGGGTCGTCGCTGAGCACGCGTCGATTCGCCTCCAGTTGCTCGTCGAACTCGCCGAGTTGTTCATGGCACTGTCCGAGGTAGAGGTCGACCTGTCTCGTGAGTTCCGTCGAGCCGGCCACGAGCGGCCGCACACGATCGAGCTTCTGCCGGGCCTGAAGCCAGCGCTGTTCGGCGATCAGGATGCGGGCTTCGAGCAGCCCCACGGCAGGGCTCGTGGCGCCGAGCTGCTCCTTGAGCTTGCCGATCGTCTGTTCGACACGCGCGAGCTGGTTGGTCTGCATGAGCGCATCGGCGAGCATCAGGAGGAGCGAAGTGTTTCGCGGCATGGCATCGAGCCCGTCGTCGAGCACTTTGACCGCCTCGTCGGGACGCTGTCGTTGCAGGGCGAGCACGGCGGCGGCTCGCACCATCCGATCGTCGCCGGTGGACGTCTTGCCGCCCTGGTCGACCAGCTTTTGTGCGGTGGCGAAATCCTTTTCGGCCAGCGCGATCTCGAAGCCGGCGAGGAGCGTCTCAACGTTGTCCGGGTCGAGCCGGCTGGCCTCTGCGACGTCTTGCTTGGCGGCGGCGAGATTGCCGCGCTGCCGGTGCCAGCGGGCGAGGGCCAGCCAGGCCTTCGCATCGCCGGCGTTCGACCTCACCAGTTCTGCGAGCACCTTGTCGGCCGTGCCGGGATCCTCGAACTTCTCCTGCAGGATCGCCGCCAGGAGGATGAATGCATCGGTGCTGCCCGCGGCCGGCGTGTGGTCGGGATCGAACTCCTTTGTTTGCAAATCGAAGCCGATGAGTTCGCTGGCGAGCGTGGCGGCCTCCTCGAAATCACCGGTTCCGGCCCATGACCGCGCGAGAAGCAGGTCGAGTTGCGTCCGGTCGAGCGGCTTCGTCGCGGCGGGGTCGCGATCGTCGGCTTCTTCCGCGGGCGCCGCGGCGCCAGCCGGTGCAGGCTCTGGCGCCGGCGGCTTCGACCGCAGCACCTGCAGATGCTCCCGGGCATCACCGAACCGGCCGATCCGCATTTGGAAATTCGCCAGCCGCTGACGCAGGGCATCGTCATCCGGATTGCGCCGCACCGCGGTCTCGAGCACTCCGTAGGCGCGGGCCACGTCGTTGCGCGTGGCCCCCGGTGCCTCGGCACGGTCGAGAACGAGGCCGGCAAACTCCGCATAAGCTGCCTTGTCGTCCGGGCGGTAGGCGACGTAGCGGCTCAGGAGGTTCAGTGCCTCCCCGTTTTTGCCCTCGGAAATTTTGGCGCGGGCGAGCTTGATAAGGCTGCCGGCATTCCTGGTCACCTGAAAGCGGTGCAGAAAAAAGACACCGACGATGCCACCGACCACGACGGTGGCGAGGAGCAACACGAACCGCAGATTGACCTTTTTCATCGATGGTTTCCCTGCCGGCGACAACCTTGATGCAATGGTACCCGAAAGCCCTCACCCCACGCCGTGCGGCCGTGGCAGCGGCTGCCGCGGCAGGCTGCGGAGCCTGGGGGGCAGGGGGCCGCCACCGAACCTCGGCGCCCGAAAAATCTACCGAAGATCGCCCCCCTGCCCTGTCGATACCTCTCCCCGACGGAAAATCCGATTGCGCAGAGTTTGACGGTTTGACCCTTCGTGACGCCCAGCTTCCCATGACACTCTCACCCGCTACCCCGTCGCGGTTTTCGGCGGCCCTCTTCGGGCTCGTCGTATGTGCGCTCGCCGGCTGGGCCTCCGGGCCGGCTGGCTCAGCGGCCGCGAGCGAAGTGATTTCGGCGATTCCGGGCGCGGCACAGCCACCCGTCACCGCCATGGTGATCGACACGATCGAGGCCGGCACGCGTGGCCCGGGCCCGGCGCCCCATCAGCGCCGGCACGAGCGGTGCGCGGGCGGTCGGTGCACCGTCGACAACTGCGGTCACGCCGGCTGCCGGCATGGAGACTGCGGCGTTCCAGGCTGTCCGGCGCATTGCCCGGTGCGTCCGGCGAGTTTCGGGTTTTATGGAACGCAGTGGCGCACATGGCCTGGGCAGGAAGTCGCGCAGGCAACGCATGTCGAACCTGCCGCGCCGGTCATGCCTCCGAAATCCGAGGTGCCGACCGCCGACGAAGAGTCGCCGGTGGCCGGGTTCGAATTGCCGGCACCCGAGCCGGAAGCCGGGGTGGTCGAGGCACCCGATTCGGCACCTCTCGAGCCCGTGGTTCCAGACGCTGTGCCGCCCCGCCCACAGCCCGAAGAGCCTGCTCCCCTCCCGCAGCCAGGCGATCGGCCCCGCATCGAGAAGCCGGCCGTGCCCGCAGAAGACAACCTCTTCGACGAGGCGGCGCTTCGCCGTCGCAGCCAAGAGCGGCTCGCGACGCTCCGACAGACGGCCATGCAGCAGGAGCGCGTGCGGCTCGAGGCCCTGCGTCAACAGGCCCGCCGGCTGTCCAGAGCGGCGGTGAGCGGTGCCGCTTCGGTGGGCGCGGCGTCGTTGCCGGCCGTCATCGTGGCGACCGGAGAGCCTCCCGCCGATGCGATTCCGCTACCCGAAATGGCCGCTGACGAAGAGCAGCCACTCGCGCAGGCCGTGCATGCGGAGCCCCAGCCGTCGAAGCCCCAGCCGCGTGGCCTCCGTTCGGACACTCGGAAGCCCGTCGAGGCGAACCCGCTTCGCTAGCGGGAGACGCCCGCCACGCGACGGTCGGCACGATGCCGAGCCGTCGCGTGAAGGCCATGCGAGAGGCGGGAGTCGAACCCGCACGCCTTGCGGCACTGGAACCTAAATCCAGCGCGTCTGCCAATTTCGCCACTCTCGCGATCGAACTGCGTCGCTCGCCATCCAGTCTGACACCGGCCGTCGGGCGCCACAATCCACGCCGGGGGGAGAGAGAGTGTCGGAGGTCGTCAATCCTCGTGCTCGCGCAGCCAGCGGTCGAGGCTGCCTGCGCCCGATCCGTCGCGCGAAGGCCAGGCGGAGAGCAAGGCCTCGTGCCGGGTGTCCGGGGCGGGAAACGCGCCGAGCCGCACGGCCCGGATCTCGAGTGCGGTGAGCTGGGCATCCGACGCGTGACGCCGGTTCCAGTCGTGGGCGATGGCCGCGGCCACGCTGGGCGCGAACACGCGTCGTTCCGGATTCGGGAAGTCCCAAAAGAGCTGGTGCCAGCGGTGGTGCCGCAGTGACGTGAAACCACCCGCGGGCAGCGTGTCTTCGAGCGGTCGGCCGTTCCGCAGCACGTCGACTTCGCGGCCGTCGGCGAGGGTTCCGCGGCCGTAGACCCATTGGCGTTGGCGCGGAACGTCACCAAACATCGCCCAGCGCTGACCAAGGCCGGTGGCCTGCACCGCGGCTCGGAGCCACGCCGGCAAGGGCTGCGCCTGCCAGGGGGTGGTGTCGTGGAGAAAATCGAGGCCCGCGATGCCAAGGGCAGCCGCGACGATCGCCCGCTCCCATCTCCGCGTGCGTGGCTGCCGCACGGCCGCAGTCGCCGGGGGCCACGGGCCGCTGCCGCCCCGGGAACGACGCGCCGCCCACTCCCAGCAGGCCGCGGGGATGACCGCCAGCCAGGCGGCCAGGCCGACGAAGGCGAACAGCCCGAGCGACATGAGCGCAGCGCTTGCCGCGTGGAACATGCCGAAGACGGCGATGAGCGCGAGCCGGATGCCGGGCCGGCCCGTCGCCACGAGCAGCACCGGGCCGAGCACTTCGAGCGCGAGCACGGACCACGTCAGCACACGGCAGACGAGGTCGTGGCGTGCGAGGGCGTCTCCCCACGGAGTGCCGTGATCGAAGACCGAAAGCGTTGTCGCCACCGCATCGCCCGAGAGCCAGGCCGAGTTCCACTTGGAGAGGCCGGCGCCGCAGTAGACGGCGGCGATCTGCACGACGAGCGCCGCCGAAGCGAGTGACCTCACCGTCGGGCCCGCAGCGGCCGCGGCCCGGCGCTGGCCACGGCGCCAGGCATCCACCGACCAGGCCGCCCCCAGCGGGAGAAACATGCTCCAGAAGAGCAGACAACAGAGCCACTCGTCGCCGGCGTTCGTGGCGGGCGCGGTCCGCCGCACGATGCTCACCACGGCCACCCAGGCTGCGACCGTGGCCGCTCGGGTGCCGATTCCGGCGGCGAGCGCCGCGCCGGCGAGGCCTTCGAGGGCGAGGATGGCCGTCCCCCACCATGTGGCATCGACGAGAAAGGCGAGCGACCACGTCCAACGATCCCCGAAGAAGGCCTGGAGGGCCGGGAGGGGAAACATGCCGTCGGGGGCGAGCATGAGCGAGATGTCGCGCGTCCGCAGCAGCGCATCGGCGGCCACGACGGCGCCGAGCGCCATCCGAAAGCAGGCCAGACTCCGGATATCGAGCGTGAACGGCCCTGGGTTCGGCGACGGAGGTGACCATTCCATGGGGCACCGGTGAAACACACGAAGCAGCCGGGAACGGGGGCCCGTTTCTTGTCCGAAGTCGCCCGCGAAACTACAACATCGCGTCGTGTTCGGGCGAGCCCGCGTGGAGCGGCAGCCCGGCTTCTGTGTCCTTCCGTCATCCATCAACAGGCGAACGCAACATGGCAACGCATGCTCCTCTGGTGGTGCTCGGAGGTGGTCCCGGCGGCTACGCCGCGGCCTTTTTGGCCGCCGACCTGGGGATGCAGGTGACGCTCGTCGAACGCGACGAACGGCTCGGTGGCACGTGCCTGCTCCGCGGGTGCATCCCGTCGAAGGCCCTCCTGCATGTCGGACGGGTGCTGGCGGAGGCCCGCGAAATGGAAGCCTGGGGCATCCACTTCGAGCCGCCGAAGATCGACATCGACGCGGTGCGGGGCCGCAAGGAGAAGGTCATCTCGACGCTCACCGGCGGCCTGGCCCAGCTCGCGAAGCGGCGCAACGTCACCGTGATCCACGGCCAGGCCCGGTTCACGAACTCGACAACGCTCGAGATCGCGACGCCCGGCGGTCCCACGCAGTCGCTCACGTTCGACCACTGCATTCTGGCCAGCGGCTCCCGGCCCGCCAAGATTCCCGCGTTCGACCTGCCGACGCCGCGGGTGATGGATTCGACGAAGGCGCTCGAGATGGCCGACGTGCCCGCCTCGCTGCTCGTCATCGGCGGCGGCTACATCGGCCTCGAGATGGGCACGGTGTATGCGGAGCTCGGTTCGCGCGTGTCGGTCGTCGAACTCACCGACACCCTCCTGCCGGGCGCCGACCGCGACCTCGTCAAGCCGCTGCAGCAGCGGCTCGACAAGCTGTTCGAGAAGATCCATCTGCGCACCAAGGTGACGAAGCTCGAAGACCGCGGGGAGTCGATCCGGGTGCACTTCGAGGGCCCCGAGGGGCCGAGCACGCATGATTTCTCCCGCGTGCTCGTGGCGGTCGGCCGGCGGCCGAATTCCGACGGCATGGGCCTCGAAAATACGAAGGTCGTCGTCAATCAGAAGGGCTTCGTCGAAGTCGACGGGCAGCAGCGCACGGCCGACCCGCACATCCTCGCGATCGGCGACGTCTGTGGCGAGCCGATGCTCGCGCATCGTGCGAGCCATCAGGGCAAGGTCGCGGTCGAGTCGCTGCACGGCGAGCCGGCGCTGTTTGAGCCGCGGGCGATTCCGGCCGTGGTGTTCACCGACCCCGAGATCGCCTGGGCCGGCCTCACCGAACACGAGGCTGCCACTCAGGGTCGCACGGTCGAGATCAGCCGCTACCCGTGGGCTGCGAGCGGCCGGGCTCAGGCCCTGGGGCGGACGGAGGGGATGACCAAGCTCATCGTCGACCCCGAAACCGACGCCGTGCTGGGCGTGGGCATGGTGGGCCCCGGTGCCGGTGAGCTGGTCGCGGAGGGCGCGCTCGCTATCGAGATGGGCTGCACTGCGCGCGATCTCTCGGAGACGATCCATCCGCATCCGACGCTCGGCGAGACGGTGGCCTTCTCGGCGGAAAACTATTTCGGTCTGGCGACGGAAATCTACCGGCCACGCAGCGACGCCGCGGCCAAGTAGGGCGGGCTTTCGCCCCCGGCTGCGGGCTTGTCAATCGGCCTAGACGCCCCCCGGAATCCCCGGAATAATGAGAAAAGTCTTCGCATTTTCCCGGAGTACACCATGGCCAGCCCCGATACCGAGCAGTCCGGAAGCGACGTCGTCGACGAGGTTTCGGGACTCCCCCAGAGTGCCCATGCACCGATGTCGATCGGGCAGATGGGCGACACGGCCTCGGGGCAGCCGGAGCGGGCCGACGGCGTGTCGGCGGTCGATGCCGATCCGACGGAGACCCGCGAGTGGCTCGACTCGCTGCGGTATGTGATCAACAGCCGCGGCGGCGATCGTGCCGCCTATCTCCTGCACGCCATCGAGCAGGAGGCCTATCGGTTGGGGGTGGCGATTCCGTTCTCGGCCACCACACCTTACATCAACACCATTCCCGCTGATCGCCAACCGCCGTATCCGGGCAACCGGGAGATCGAGCGCCGGATCAAGAGCATCATCCGCTGGAATGCCATGGCGATGGTGGTGCGGGCAAACCGTGAAGACAAGAGCATCGGCGGCCACATTTCCACGTTCGCCTCGTCGGCCACGCTCGTCGAAGTGGCCATGAATCATTTCATCCGCGGCCGTGGCGACGACTACTCCGGCGACCAGGTCTACTTCCAGGGCCATGCCTCGCCGGGGATCTACTCGCGGGCGTTTCTCGAAGGCCGGCTGACCGAGAAGCATCTGGAGAACTTTCGGCGCGAGCTCGCGCCCGGGGGCGGCCTCTCGAGCTACCCGCATCCCTGGCTGATGCCCGAGTTTTGGGAGTTTCCCACGGTGTCGATGGGCCTCGGCCCGATCATGTCGATCTACCAGGCGCGGTTCAACAAGTATCTGCAAGACCGCGGCATCAAGGACACCAGCAAGCAGCATGTGTGGTGCTTCATCGGCGATGGTGAGACCGACGAGCCTGAGACGCTCGGTGCGATTTCGCTCGCCGCCCGTGAAAAGCTCGACAACCTCGTGTTCGTCATCAACTGCAATCTCCAGCGGCTCGACGGGCCGGTGCGTGGCAACGGCAAGATCATCCAGGAGCTCGAGGGCGTGTTTCGCGGCGCCGGCTGGAATGTCGTGAAGGTGATCTGGGGCGAGGATTGGGATCCCCTGCTGGCGAAAGACGACAAGGGCCTGCTCGTCAAGCGCATGAACGAGGTCGTGGACGGCCAGTATCAGAAGTACGTCGTCATGCCGGGCGGCTACATCCGGGAGCACTTCTTCGGCGGCGATCCCGAGCTGACGGAGATGATCGCCCACCTGTCCGACGAGAAGCTCAAGAAGCTCAAGCGGGGCGGGCACGATCCCGAGAAGGTGTTCGCGGCGTACGACGCGGCGATGAAGTGCCACGGCAAGCCGACGGTGATCATCGCCAAGACGATCAAGGGCTACGGCCTCGGCGAGGTGGGCGAAGGCCGCAATGTCACCCATCAGCAGAAGAAGCTCAACGAAGACGAGCTGCGGGCGTTCCGCTCGCGGTTCGGGATCCCGATCTCGGACGACGAGGTGGCCAAGGCGCCGTTCTATCGGCCGCCGGAAGATTCCGAGGAGATGCGGTATCTCCGCGAGCGCAGGCAGGCTCTCGGCGGCTACGTGCCGAGCCGTCCGAAGCAGGGCCCGCTCTTGAAGACCCCGTCGCTCGACGACTATCGCCCGTTCATCGAGAAGAGCGCGGGCCGCGAGGTATCGACGACGACCGGTGCGGTGACGCTCATGGCGTCACTGCTCAAAGACAAGCACGTCGGGAAGTACATCGTGCCGATCGTGCCCGACGAGTCGCGCACCTTCGGCATGGATCCGCTCTTCAAGCAGTGCGGCATCTACGCCCACACCGGGCAGTTGTACGAGCCAGTCGACTCCGACCAGCTCCTCTATTACCGCGAGGCGAAGGACGGCCAGATTCTCGAAGAGGGCATCACCGAAGCGGGCAGCATGTCGAGCTTCGTGGCCGCAGGCACGGCCTACGCCAGCCACGGCGTGCCGATGATCCCGATCTTCATCTATTACTCGATGTTCGGGTTTCAGCGGATCGGCGATCTGATCTGGGCCGCCTGCGACTGCCGTGCCCGGGGCTTCATGCTCGGCGGCACGGCCGGCCGCACCACGCTCAACGGCGAGGGGCTGCAGCACCAAGACGGGCACAGCCACCTGTTCGCGATGGCGTATCCGACGGTGAAGGCCTACGACCCGGCGTTCGTCTACGAGACCACCGTGATCATGCTCGACGGCATGGAGCGGATGTATGGCAAGGGCGAGGACTGGATCTACTACATCACGGTCTACAACGAAAACTATGAAATGCCCCCGATGCCGGCGGGCTGCGAAGAGGGGATCCTCAAGGGGGCGTACAAGCTTCGGGATGTGCCTGCCCAGGCGGCGCAGGGCAAGGCTGCGACGAAGCTGCCGCCCGTGCAGCTCCTCGGCTCCGGCACGATCCTGCGCGAGGTGCTCCGCGCGGCCGAGTTGCTCGCCGAGCAGTTCGGCGTGTCGAGCACGGTGTGGAGCGTGACCAGCTGGAAAGAACTGCGGCGCGAGGCGCAGGAGTGCCGGCGATGGAACATGCTGCACCCCACGGCGGAGCCGCGGCAGAGCTACCTCGAGCAGACGATTGCCGCTGCAGACGGCGTGTTCGTGGCCGCCAGCGACCACGTGCGGGCAGTGCCCGAGCAACTCGATCCGTGGATTCCCGGCGGCCTGTTCGTGATGGGCACCGACGGCTTCGGCCGCAGCGAGACCCGCGGCCCGCTACGGCGTCACTTCGAGGTGGATGCCGAATGCATCGTGATCGGCACGCTGTCGCGGCTCGCCGCGGAGGGTGCCATCGGCAAGGAGGCGGTTGCCGAGGCGATCACGCGGCTCGGCGTGAACCCCGACAAGGTCGACGCCGCCCTCGCCTGAGCCCGGTTCCTTTCCGCCCTTATTTTTCACCCTGGAATCAACTGCTGCACGCCATGGCCACAGAATTCAAACTGCCCGATCTCGGTGAAAACATCGCGTCTGGCGACGTCGTGACGGTGTTCGTCTCCGCAGGCGATGTCGTGAAGCCCGGTCAGCCCCTGCTCGAAGTGGAGACCGACAAGGCCGTGATCGAGGTGCCGTGTCCGCCGGGCGGACGGGTGGTGAGCGTGCTGGTGAAGAAGGGCGACACGGTCAAGGTCGGGCAGACGCTCGTGACGCTCGAGCCTGCCACGGGAGGGATTGCTGCGGCGCCGGTGCCTGCCGCGCCGGCCCCTGTGGCCGCGCCGGCGGCGGCGCCCGCGAAGCCGGCTGCCGCGGCTCCGGCCGCATCGCCGGCTCCTGCGCCCGTCGTCGCGAAGCCCGCGCCGGCGGCAGCGCCAGCGCCCATCGCAGCGTCAGCCCCCGAGCCCGAGCCGCGGGGTGGCACGGCGACCGCCGTCGAACCTGCCGGCCCCGCGGTGCGGCGCCTGGCCCGGGAGTTGGGCGTGGATCTCGGCCGCGTTCGTGGCAGCGGGCCGGGCGGCCGGATCATGCGGGAAGACGTCGTGGCCGCCGTTCGGCAGGCGAGCGCGGCGGGCCCCTCGCTGCGGCCCCGGGCCGACACGGGCGCGACCGAGCGCGACGACTGGGGGCCGATCCGCCGCGAACAGATGTCGCGGATGCGCAAGACGATCGCGGCCAACATGGTTCGCAGCGTGCAGACGATTCCCCATCTCACGAACTTCGACGACGCCGATGTGACCGAGCTCGAGCACCTGCGCAAGGCCAGCGCCGCCGAGTATGCCAAGAGCAATCTCAAGCTCACGGCACTTTCCTTCGTGATCAAGGCGGTGAGCCTGTCGCTGCGGCAGCACCCGAGCGTGAATGCCACGATCGACACCGAGAAGGGAGAGATCGTCTACAAGGACTATGTCAACGTCGGCCTTGCCGTCGACACGCCTCGCGGCCTCGTGGTGCCGGTGCTGCGCAACTGCGACCAGCTCTCGATTCCACAGATCGCCCAGGCGATCGCCGACACGGCCGAGAAGGCCAAGAGCGCGCAGTACGGCCTCGAGGACCTCAAGGGAGGCACGTTCACGATCTCGAATCTCGGAGCCGTGGGCGGCGCCTACTCGACGCCGATCATCAACTGGCCCGAAGTCGCGATCCTGCTCCTCGGCCGGTCGAGGAAGATGCCCGTCGTGCACGACGACAAGATCGAGTCGCGGCTGATGATGCCGCTGTCGCTTTCGTACGATCACCGGATCATCGACGGGGCGATGGCAGCCCGGTTTCTCAACGAGGTGATCGGCTATCTCGAGAGCCCCGGCCGCCTGCTGTTGGCAATGTGATCGAGGTGAACCGAGCGAGATCATGAGCACCACTGAAAACGCCGGCCCAGCCGGTGACGTCGATCTGGCGGGAACCGCCAACCTGGCGTTCCTCGAGGAGTTGTTCGAGAGGTACCAGCAAGACCCGTCGAGCGTCGATCCCGAGTGGCGGGCGTCGTTCGAGGCGTTGGCTGCCGAGGAGGGCTTCGTCGCCCTGCCCGGCGGGGGCGAGGCCGCACGCGGCGTCGCGCCGCCGGGCCCCGTGCATGCTGGCAACGGCCACTCCAAAGCGGCAGCCTCACTCGTGGCGCCCGACGGAATCGCGACGGCGCATGCCGTGGCGATTGCCAACGGCGACGTGAAGCTCCCTGCGGCACCGGCCGGCGAGGCGATGCCGCTGCCGCTGCCGCCCGTGGCGACGGGCACGAAGGGAGAGGAGCGGGTCGCGTTCCTGCAGGATCGCGTCGACCAGCTCGTGCGGGCCTATCGCGTGCGCGGCCACTTGATGGCCGAGATCGATCCGCTCGGCCGGCCGCGGCCGGGGCTGCCCGAGCTCGATCCGCAGTTTTATCACCTCACCGAAGAGGACATGGACCGGGGCTTCTCCACCGACACGATCGAGGGTCCGCAGTCGATGTCGCTGCGGCAGATCATCAAGCGGCTGCGCAACACCTACTGCCGGGCGATCGGCGTGCAGTTCATGCACATGGACGACCTGCGCGTGCGGCAGTGGCTGCAGGTGCGGATGGAGGGCTGTGAAAACCGCATCCAACTCGACCGCCGGCAGCAGTTGCGCATCTACCGGCAGATGACGACGGCCGCCGTGTTCGAGGAGTTCATTCAAAAGCGCTTTCTCGGGGCCAAGAGCTTCTCGCTCGAGGGTTCCGAGAGCCTGATTCCGCTGCTCGAAATGGCGATCGAGCGGGCTGCGGGCCAGGAGATCGGCGACGTCGTGCTGGCGATGGCACACCGTGGCCGGCTGAATGTGCTCGCCAACATCATGGGCAAGAGCCCGCAGCGGATCTTCCGCGAGTTCGCCGACATGGATCCCGAGTTGCACGTCGGCCGTGGCGACGTGAAGTATCACCTCGGCCATTCCACCGACTACCGGGCCGCCAACGGCCGCAACGTGCACCTCACGCTGTGCTTCAATCCGAGCCATCTGGAGTTCGTGAACCCCGTCGCGATAGGCCGCATGCGGTCGCGGCAGGACAAGAATTCCGACGTCTTGCGGCAGCAGGGGATGGTGATTCTCGTCCACGGTGACGCGGCGTTCGCGGGCGAGGGGATCATCCAGGAGACGCTCAATCTCAGCGAGCTCGATGCCTACCGCACCGGCGGCACGCTGCACGTGATCGTCAACAACCAGATCGGCTTCACGACCGGGCCGCGCGAGTCCCGCAGCTGCACCTACGCCACCGACGTGGCGAAGATGCTGCAGATCCCGATCTTCCACGTGAATGGCGAGGATCCTGAGGCGGTCGCCCAGGTCGTGAATCTGGCGATGGATTTCCGGCGCGAGTTCCAACGCGACGTGGTCATCGACATGTACTGCTTCCGGCGCCGCGGGCACAACGAGGCCGACGAGCCGGCGTTCACGCAGCCCGCCCTGTATCGCGTCATCGAGCGGCGGCCGAGCGTCCACGAGAGCTACCTCGAAAAGCTGCTCAAGCTCGGCGACGTGAGCCGTGCCGAGGCCGTGGCGATCGCCGACGAGCACCGGGCCAAGTTGGATGCGGAGCTGTCGGTCGCCAAGAGCGACGACTACGTCCATAAGAGCGACCTCACCGGCGTGTGGTCGTTTTACGTGGGCGGCCGGGAACGCGAGGCGGCAGACGTCGACACGGGTGTGAAGCACGACGTGCTCGTGCATCTGCTCCGGCGGCTCGTGTCGCTGCCCGAAGGGTTTCAGCCCCATCCGAAGATTCAAAAGTTTTTGGAGGGCCGTGAGGCGATGGCCGACGGCAAGCAGCCTCTCGACTGGTCGGCGGCGGAGGCGTTGGCGCTGGCCACCCTCGCGACGCAGGGCCTGCGGGTGCGGCTTTCCGGTCAGGACAGCCAGCGGGGCACGTTCAGCCACAGGCATGCCGTGATTCACGACGTGGTCACCGACGACACGTACTGTGCCCTGGAGCATCTCGCCAGCGACCAGGCGCCGGTCGAGATCTACAACAGCCCGCTGTCCGAGGCGGGGGTGCTCGGCTTCGAGTACGGCTACAGCCTCGACTGCCCCGACGGGCTCGTGATGTGGGAAGCGCAGTTTGGCGACTTCGTGAATGCGGCCCAGGTCGTGATCGACCAGTTCATCGTGAGCGCCGAAGACAAGTGGAACCGGCTTTCCGGCATCGTGATGCTCCTGCCGCATGGCTTCGAGGGGCAGGGGCCGGAGCACTCGAGCGCGAGGCTGGAGCGGTTTTTATCGCTCGCCGCCAAAGACAATATCCAGGTCGTGGCGCCGACCACGCCGGCGCAGATGTTCCACTGTCTGCGGCGGCAGGTGCTCCGCGTGTGGCGGAAGCCGCTCGTCGTGATGACGCCCAAGAGCCTGCTGCGAAACCCGGCGTGCATCTCGGCGATCGAGGATCTCGAGAAGGGCACGTTTCAGCGTGTGATCGCCGACGGCTCGGGCGTGCCGGCCCGCGATGTGCGGCGGATCCTGCTCTGCTCGGGCAAGATCGCCTACGAGCTCGAGAAGCGGCGGCAGGAGCTCGGCCGCCGCGACGTCGCGATCGTGCGCATCGAGCAGATGTATCCGTTGCCGCGCCGCGATCTCGAAGCGGTGCTCGCCGACTACGCGCCGGGCACCCCGGCCGTGTGGGTGCAGGAGGAGCCGGAAAACATGGGGGCGTGGAGATTCTTCCGCATCCATTTCGGCGACAAACTGCTCGATCGGTTTCCATTCTCCGGTGTCTGTCGGCAGAGCGCGGCCAGCCCGGCCACCGGCTCGAAGAAAAGCCACGACATGGAGCAGAATGAACTGCTCAATACCGCATTTCACAGCTAACCCAGAAGGCACTGCACGATGGCGCTCGAGCTCAAGGTTCCGGAAGTCGGCGAGTCGATCACCGAGGTGATGATCGGCGGATGGAAGAAGCGAGAGGGCGAAACCGTGGCGACGGACGACCCGATCGTGGAGATCGAGAGCGACAAGGCCACCGTCGAGCTTCCCGCGCCGACGCACGGCACGATCACCCGGATTCTCAAGGCCTCGGGAGAAAAGGCAGTCGTGGGGGAAGTGATCGGCTACATGGAGCCCGCGGGCGCGGCGATTCAGCCGACGCCTGCACCGGTCCAGCCGGTCGTAGACGTGACCCGCAAAGATGGCCGGACCGACATCGGGTCGGTGCAGATGTCGGCTGCGTCTCCCGCGGTGCCCCCGCGCGTGATGCCGGCGGCCGCCCGCGTGCTCGGTGAAGCGGGTGCGGCGGCCAGCGCGGCGACCGGCACCGGCCCGGGTGGTCGGATCACGAAGGCCGACGCCGTGGCGGCGGTGGCGCGGCCCGCGGCGCCTGCGAAGGCAGCCCCGCCCGCCGTGAAGCCCGCTGCGGCGCCTGCGATCGCTCCCTCGGCGGCAGGCGCCCGCGAGGAACGCTACGTGCTCATCAGCCCCATCCGGCGCAAGATCGCCGAGCGGCTCGTCGAGGCCCAGCACCAGGCGGCGCTCCTGACGACGTTCAACGAGGTCGACATGTCGGCCGTGATGGCCCTCAGGGCGAAGTTCAAAGACTCCTTCCAGGAGCGCTACGGCGTGAAGCTCGGGTTCATGTCGTTTTTCGTGCGGGCGGCGGTCGAGGCCCTGCGGGCCGTGCCGCAGGTGAACGCCGAGTTTCGCGATCCGCACATCGTGTTTCGCGACTACTGCGACATTGGAATCGCCGTCGGTGGCGGCAAGGGGCTCGTGGTGCCGGTGCTCCGGAATGCCGAGACGCTGTCTTTCGCCCAGGTCGAGCAGGCCATCGGCGACTTCGCCCGGCGGGCGGCCGACAACAAGCTCAAGCTCGAAGAATTGCAGGGCGGTACGTTCACCATCTCCAACGGCGGCGTCTACGGCTCGATGATGAGCACGCCGATCATCAATCCGCCCCAGAGCGGCATCCTCGGTCTGCACGCGATCCAAGATCGGCCGATGGCCGTGAACGGGCAGGTGGTGATCCGCCCAATGATGTATCTCGCCCTGACCTACGACCACCGGCTCGTCGACGGCCGCGAGGCGGTCACGTTCCTCAAGCGGGTCAAGGACTCGATCGAGGATCCCAGCCGTCTGCTCTTGGAGGTATGAGCCGCTCATGCAATTCGATCTCGTGGTGATCGGTGGCGGCCCGGGTGGCTACGTGGCTGCGATCCGGGCGGCGCAGCTTGGCATGAAGGCGGCCGTCGTCGAGAAGGAGGAGAAGCTCGGCGGCACCTGCCTGCGTGTGGGCTGCATCCCCTCGAAGGCCCTGCTCGAATCGAGCCACAAGTATGAAGAGGCGGGCCACGAGTTCGCCCAGCACGGCATCCATGTCGGCGGCGTCTCATTCGATCTTGCCGCCATGATGAAGCGGAAAGACGACGTCGTCGCGACGCTCGCCAAGGGCATCGAGGCCCTGCTCGCCAAGAACAAGGTGGCCCGGGTACGTGGCACGGGCCGTCTCGCCGGCCCGGGGCGGGTCGAGGTGACCGCGGGCGACGGCACGCGCACGACGCTCGACGCGGCCCGCGTCATCCTCGCGGTCGGCAGCAAGAGCGTCGTCCTGCCCGGCATCGAGGTCGATGGCCGGCTCATCGGCACGAGCACCGAGGCGCTCGCCTTCGACGCGGTGCCGGGGCATCTCGTCGTGATCGGCGGCGGCTACATCGGCCTGGAACTCGGCAGCGTGTGGCGGCGGCTGGGGTCGAAGGTGACGGTGCTCGAGTACACCGATCGCATCCTGACAGGGCTCGATGGCGATATCGCGGCGGAGGCCCTGCCGCTGTTTCGCAAGCAAGGGCTCGACATCCGCCTGGGGGTGAAGGTGAAGCGTGCGCGGGCTGTCGGCTCGACGTGTGTCGTCGAATGCGAGGGCCAGGAGCCGATCGAGTGTGATCGGGTGCTGGCAGCCACGGGCCGACGGCCGGCGACCGACGACCTGGGGTTCGACACCGTCGGGATCGCACTCGACACTCGAGGCTGCATCCCCGTGGACGGGCAGTTTCGCACCTCCGCAGCAGGCGTGTATGCGATCGGCGACTGTATTCCGGGGCCGATGCTCGCCCACAAGGCCGAGGAGGACGGCGTGGCCTGTGTCGAGGCGATGCAGAGCGGCTGGGCTCATGTCGACTACGATCTCGTGCCGGCCGTCGTGTTCACGCATCCCGAGATCGCCGCCGTCGGCAAGACGGAGGAACAGCTCACTGCCGCGGGCGTGGCGTTCAAGAAGGGGGTGTTCCCGTTCCGGGCCAACGGGCGGGCCCGCACGATCAACGACACGGTCGGCAAGGTGAAGGTGCTCGCCGACGCGGCGACCGACCGTGTGCTGGGCGTGCACATCATCGGCCCGGCGGCGGGCGACATCATCGGCGAGGCCGCTGCGGCCCTGAACTTTGGCGCCACGGCGGAGGACATCGCCCGCGTCTGCCACGCCCACCCGACGCTGCCCGAGGCCCTCAAAGAAGCGGCGCTGGCGGTCCACGGCCAGGCCATCCACGCATAGCATCCCCTACCAACGGCAGCCGAAGCCTGCGTCTGAGAAGAAGTTGGCGGCGTCGTTGCCGAGGCCCCAGCCGACGCGCAGGCCCACTTCGAGCGACTTCGTCAGCATGTAGTGGGCGCCGGGGCTGAAGAAGGGCCGATTCGTGTTTGCGGCCAGTCCCTGGGTGAAGGTGCCGAAGTATTCCGCATGCACCTCCCAGCGGTCGGTGACCGGCATGCGGAGCACGACGGAAGGCCCCCAGCGGCTAAACCAATTTGTCTCGGCTTCGGCGTAGGAGTAGCGCATGGCGGCATCCACCCGCCATGGTGCCGCGGACGGAAAGGCGAGGGTCTCGGGGAGATCCCAGCCGAAGACATAGGTGGCGACGGGCACCGTGCCGAACAATTCGCCGAAGGTCGGTGTGGTCGCCTCCATGATAAAGCAGCTCTCGGGTAGCAGGCCCTGCTGCTCCGAGACCGCGAGCTTGAAGCCGTAGAGGATGCTCGACTCATAGAGCGTGCTGCCATCCACCGGCAGTTCACCGATCTCCACGTTCGTGACGACGTTTCCCTGCGTGCCCACGGAATAGTTGACGCCGATCCGCCACTCGAAGCGATCGGAAGCGCCGAGCCGCCAGAGGAGCTCTGGATAGCTGTTGGTCGGCAGTCCGGTCTGGTTGTCGATGAACACATACGAGCCCTCGGTGAGCACCGAACCTGCCGGAATGCAGGCCGTCGCCGGCGTGAAGGCGTCGCGGTCGGTGCGGAGATCCGGGTAGCGGTCCGCCGCCGACAACGCGGCGGTCGGGTCGGTGCAGATGAGACACCCCACCACTGCCACCCGCAGGATGGCCTTCAGACGGGGGGCGAACCACGATTCGGGCATACGGCTGCCATCCGGCGAGGGGAATGCTCTCCCCTCGATTTCGGCGCCTCACCATCGGCATGCATCTGGTTTTCGATGCAGCCGGCAACAACTCTTCAGTCGCCGTCGTCTTCGGAGATTTCCAGGCTTGCCACGCCGAACGCCGCGAGCTCCTCGAGGTCGTCCGACTCCTCGTCACTGGTACGCACGTAGGCGAGCAGGGAGTTCTTCTCGCTTGCGGAGATTTCGGCATGCAGAAAGCTGTCGATGATTTCGAGTGCCGGCGGAGCAGCTACGACTCCCGCCCCCAGCCCTCGCCGACGGACATACAGATCGCACAGTGCCAGCAGATCTTCTCGGTTCACGGCCCGGCCTCCTCAAACAGGCGTCGATATGTGCCGTCGCGGAATGATGCTTCCGCCGTCCGGCACGTCGCATTCTGTACGACGCATGTGAGAAAACGGTTCAATCCCCCGATCCGACCAAGAAATCTTCCCGTTTCGGCGCCCGCATGGCCCACCAGTAGGACGTCGCAAAGCTCGGCCAAATCACGTGATGGCGGCCGCTTTCGTGGACGTACCAGCTCCGGCACGGGAGTTGCCACACGCTCCCATCGCTCTTCCACACGCTCCGGTTGAATTTCCGCTGGAGGCGCTCGTTAAAGGCACGCTGCACGTCGTCGCGGACCTCGACTGAGGCGGTGCGGGAGGGAGCGCGGTGCGTGCCGTCAACGCGTGGACTGTCGATCCAGTGGAGGCACTGGAGGATATACCGCACCTGGGCCTCGATCATGAACAACACCGAATTGTGCCCAAGGCCGGTGTTGGGACCCATCAGCAGGAACAGGTTGGGGAAGCCGGCGATGGCAACGCCTTGAAAGGCCTGCGGACCGGACCGCCACTCTTCTGCCAAGACGCGCCCATCCCGGCCTTCGATATGGATGCTGGCCGAGATGTCGAACGGCTTGAAGCCTGTCGCGGCGATGATCACGTCGAGCGGCCGCTCGCGTCCGTCGGCTGTCACGATCCCGGCGGGCCGCACCGCTACGATCGGCTCTGTGACGAGTTCGACGTTGTCGCGGGTGAATACCGGATAGAAGTCGTCCGAGCGCATCAAACGCTTGCAGCCCATGGTGTACATCGGGGTCAGTTTCTCACGAACGTGGCGATCCTTTACGACGCTCGCGAGAAACCGGGCCGACTGCTTCTGCCCCCGGCCCATGAGTTTTGGCTTCACGGTGAAGCCGAGGGCGATCGACTCGGCCCGCCAATACTGGACGATGTGAACGATGTGGTTGAGCGGTGGTAGCCAGGCCAAGGCCTGGCGATACGGAGCCGGAATCACGCGATCCTTGCGGGGCAGGACCCAGGGTGGGGATCGCTGGAAGACCACGAGCGACTTCACGACGGGCGCGATCGCGGGGATCACCTGGATGGCGCTCGCTCCCGTGCCGATCACGCCGACGCGCCGCCCGACGAGATCGACGTCGTGCTTCCATCGCGAGGTGTGGAACACGCTTCCCGCGAACGACTCGAGGCCGTCGATCACCGGCATCTTGGGCACGTGTAGTGCCCCAGTCGCCGCGATCACGACGCGGCCAACGAAATGCCGGCCATCGTCCGTGGACAGACGCCAGAAGCCCGCCGAATCGTCCCAGACAGCCTTCGTGACAGCCGTGTTGTATTGGATGTGTTGCTCGACGCCATAGCGAGTGACGAGGCGCTGCAGGTAGGCCAGGATGTCAGGCTGCGAGGCGTAGGTGTGCGTCCAGCCGGGGTGCTGAGCGAAGGAAAACGAATAGAGATGCGTAGGAAGATCGCACGCACACCCCGGATAGACGTTGTCCCGCCACGTGCCCCCGAGCGCTGTCGACTTCTCGAGGATGATGAAATTCCGCCGTCCCGCCTCGAGGAGTTTGATGGCTGCGCAGATCCCACTGAATCCGGCACCCAGGATGACCACGTCAGAGTGTGTCGGACTACCCTGCATTCCCCCCAGTCTGCCAGGCCGACCTCGAGCGCTGAAAGACCACATTTTGAAATTGAAACACTGGACCGAATCTGAGATTAAAAGTGCAGAGCGTTCCCGGGCTCGTTCCGAAGAATGATGCATCATGAGTCTCCTGCACTCGGCTATCCCGACTATCGAGCCTGTGGCTCCCGGCCCACGGCCGAGGTTTTCGGTGATGGTGCCGACCTATCGGCCTGGAGCGATGCTGCGCAGGGCGCTCGAGTCGGTGCTCGCACAGGCGGTATCGAATCAAGACATGCAGATTGCCGTCGTCGATGACGGCTCGGATCGGGCCTTCCTCGAGCGGTTCGTGCGCTCGGCCGATCCCGAAGGCCGGGTCGAGATCCACGCGGAGGGCGAGCATCTCGGCCTGAGCGGCAACTGGAATCGCGCGATCGGGCTTGCCCGCGGGCATCTCGTGCACCTCCTGCACCAAGACGACTGCATCCTGCCGGGCTTCTACGAGCGGATGGAGCAGGCGTTCCTGCGGGCTCCTCTGATCGGGATGGCATTTTGCCCCAGTCGCATCGTCGATGGGCAGGATCGGCTCATCAAGTGCACGTGGCGTCAGCGGCTGTGGCCGGGCGTGATTTCCAACTGGCTGCCGAGGATTGCCGTCCGTCAACGCATCCAGACGCCCGCCGTGGTCGTCGCCCGCACGACCTACGAACTGCTCGGCGGCTACAGGAGCGATCTGTGCCACACCCTCGACTGGGAGATGTGGGTGCGCATCGCCGCCCGGATGCCTGTGTGGCACGAGACGCGGCCGCTGGCCGTGTATCGCCGCCACGAGGCGAGTGAATCGTCGCGCCTGCTCGCGCAGGGGATGGTCTGGCCCGATCTCGTCCACGCCATTCAGATCAATGCCGAGTCGTTCACGGCTCAGGAACGAAGCGTGTTCGTCGCCCGCAGTGCCCGCTGGTACGCCGGCTCGGCCCTGCGGACTGTGGAAAAGCAGTTGCAGCACGCCGATACCTCCGCCGCCCGCACCACGCTGGACCACGCTCGTCGGCTGCTCGAATGCATCGGCGACGTCCGGCTGCGGAGCGACATCGAGGGGCATGTCGCCGTGCTCGACCGCCGCATCGAATCGCTCGCGGCGGCCTAGCCAGGCATCTGTTGAATCCGCCGCGCCGCTCGTCGATCGGTTCATCTCCCGGCCGAACGAGCGCTATGACTTCTGCAGTTGGCGAGCGAGAAAAATTTCCGGGACTCGATATCGCATGAATTACGAGGAGCTGTGTGCTCGTTCGTCTGATATCAATGAACACCTTCCAACTCTCAAACTGCTAGCCTCTCTCTGCACATCGGTCGTGGAATGCGGAGTTCGCGAGGTTGTCAGTTCGCATGCCTTCATCGCAGGTCTCCCTCCAACAGGGACGCTCACGATGATAGATCCCTATCGGTCAGAGAGAGTCGACGCGTTTTTACGTACGACGCCCCAGGCAACGTTTGTTCAGGCGTCCGACCTCGAGTGTTCGCTCGTAGAGACCGATCTTCTTTTCATTGACACGTGGCATGTCTATGGGCATCTGAAACGAGAACTTGCGCGGTGGCATTCTTCCGTCCACAAATACATTGCACTTCATGACACAGAAATTGACGGACTTCGCGGAGAAACCCTTCGGAATAAGTGGAATCCCGCGCAACAATCGTTCGAAACGGGAATTCCCGTCGATGAAATCACAAAAGGACTTCAGCCTGCGATCGCAGAGTTTCTTGCAGACCATCCTGAATGGACGATGCTTGCACACTATCGGAATAATAATGGGCTTACCATTTTGGCAAGAGTGCACGTCGAGGAACGGTGACCTGCCCTGACGCCGCCCCCAACGTGGTGCCAGCCGGGCTGTTTGCCATGCAGGACGATAGCCGGGCATGCCCAGCTACTGGCCGCGCGAACTCCGACGGCACGCGAGATGCCGGGCCTCCGGCCCTTGCGATCGGGAAGTACGCCCGGCTGGACTCGAACCAGCGGGCTCTATTTACGCAAAGCCTCGGCATCGTGCCTCGCTTTGCTTGGCCGACCTCCGTCGGCTCTCGATGGGCGGGCATCGTGCCCGCCGCGTGAAAAAAACCAATACGCCCGGCTGGACTCGAACCAGCGACCCTGGGATTAGAAATCCCATGCTCTATCCACCTGAGCTACGGGCGCATTCTCTCAACGTATTTTTACCACGGTGGCGGGGGGGGCGGAAAAGAGGCCAGCTTCAGACCTGGCAACCGGGCAGCTTGTGCCGCGGGTCTTCGGGGCTGAGAAAACATCCAGTCCCAAGAGTGGTCCCTGCGTTTTCCGTGTGAATGGATTGCGTGAACCGGCGCAGGTGGCGAATCGATGGGCTCGGTATTCAAGTTCTTGCCCGCGGCCTCATTGGATCTTCAGATGCTCAATTGCAGCGATCTGCTCTGATTGTGTGCCCCAGGAAGCCGTTCTGTGACTGGGTGCGGGCGGTCGATGACGACGACCTCCAGCACCTTGAAATTGTTGAAGACGTCGGCAGGAGCAGCTTCAGCCACTTTTGTGACCTATGGTTTGCTTGCAGCCATTTCGGGCTGTTCAGGAGCGTCACAAAAATGTTTGAAACGATCGCCCTTTGGGTGGTGCTCGTGCTGTTCGCGTTCGGCATGTGGCTGATCGTGGGAGCCGTCTGGGGAATGGCAACCGATTCGAGTGCCCGCCGCAGCCGTCGATAATGGCGATGGGCGTCGCCCCGCCGATCCGCCGGGCGCGAGATCTATTCAGGTAGGTTCGAGCGCCTCGATGACGGCGGTCATCGCCGCTATGTCAGCTGGCGAAACGGCGTCGATGCGCCGTGTCGCTGGATCGACACACGTCATTCTCAGGAGGTCGGCATCCAGGGCGGCCAGGCCGCGATAGCGCCTGACCGCGATGCCTTCGCGGCTCCGATGTCGATCGACGACCGCGGCAAGCTCCGGCTCCGAGAAGGCCAGCAGAAGTTCGCCCGCCACCACCACCTCGCCCCAGGGCGGCCGCACGATGCCGATTTGCCCGGTGTCGAGGAGCGGCCGCATGAACCGCTGGAAAAACAGGAGCACGAGGTAGCCACAGTGAATGCCGTCGGCGTCGGGATCGGTGAGCACGAGCACCCGCTCATACCGCGACCGATGCGGCTCGCAGTGAGGCTCCACGCCGATTCCGATCGCCGCGGCGAGCGGGCCGAAGAATGGGTGGTCGGCCACCTTGGCGGACGACGCGCGCGACGCATTGAGCGGCTTCCCCTGCATGGGCAGCACGGCCTGGCGGCGGGCGTCGCGCACGCGGGCCACGGCCGCAGCAGCGGAGTCGCCTTCCACGAGGAACAATTCGGCCCCGGATCCGGCTCCATGGTCTGCACAGTCGACCAGCTTCGCGACCACGCCGTACCGCTCCGGCCCCATCGGCTTCATCAGGCTACCCGAGCGGGTGATCCTGTCGGCAGTCGGGATCTCGCGGGACGGGCGCGCCCACCTCGTCGAGCGGGTGCGTGAACAGATACCGCCACACCGGCTCGTAGAGCGGCTGTCCATCGGGCCCCAGCGGCGACGATTTCCCCGGCTGGACGGCCGAATGGGCCTTCTTCTCGTCGCCCCCGACGTCGACTGCGGAAATCAGGCGGCGTGAATTGCCGTACGGGGACGGCGTGTCGTCGACGTTCACGATCGGGCCGGAGTCGTTCATGCCGAGAAGTTCCCACGAGCGGCAGTAGTGGTCGCCCGACCAGCCGCCGTCGAGCACGTGGGAAAATCCGAAATACCGTTCGGCAGGCGTTGCGGACGGGAGTGCTTGCCAGTCTTGATCCTGATCTCGCGGGCCGCAGAGCATCACCACCCGATCGACCTTCACTTCCTTGGCGAACCGGGCCGCGGTGGTGGCGCCGTGCGATGCGCCCGCCACGATCACCTTGTTCCAACGCACCTCGGAGCCGTCGGACGAGAGAAACTGCTTCCAGTCGCCCTGCGGATGCCGCTGCGCCAGGCCCTTGAGCATCGCCCGCACCCGCTCCATCATCCCGTCGGGAGCCGGCACGTCGAGCTGGTCGCTCACGTCGCGGCCCGTCGCCGCTTCGAGCCGCACGTTGCCGCGATCCATGCGGTCGCGGGGCTTGAGGATCGCGAACCACTTGTTGGCGTAGTGCGGCTGCACGGCATGCAGGCCGTAGTCGTTGAGCCGCTGGAAGAGGGCGTCGTTGTAGTCCATCAGCCAGACGACGAGCCGCCCGCGCGGCTTGACGCGAGTATCTACGGAGGCGTGCTCGATGTCGGCGGGCTTGCCATCCTTCTCGAGCACGAAGTCGATCTCGGGATGGGTCTTCACCCGCGGGTCGAGCTCGCTCGCCCGAGCCTGCAGGTGGTACCGCTGCGGCCGTGGATCCTTGGGAGCCGCGCTCGCGCAGGGGGCCACAACGAGCAGGCAGCCTGCGGCGATCGCGGGCAACGCCCGACGACGAATCATATTCCCTCGAGTCTGCCGGTCGTCTCGGGCAGCGCATCGGGCTGGGCGCCGATCCTGTCGAGCAGCGATGAAAAGAGATTGTTGAGCGGCGTCTTCGCCTCGTAGCGCTGGTGGCGTCCGGGCGAGAGCGTGCCGCCGGCACGGCCGGCGAGAAGGATCGGAAGGTGATTGTGGTCGTGGCGGTTGCCGTCGCCGATGCAACCGCCGTAGAGAATCATGCTGCGGTCGAGCAGGTTTGAATCGGCTTCGCGGGCCGACTTGAGCCGGCCGAGAAAGTAGGCGAGCTGCCGGGTGTGGAAGCGGTTGATCTTGCCGAGCTTGGCCTGTTTCGCGGGATCGTTGCCGTGGTGCGAGAGGTCGTGATGGCCCTCGGGCACTTCCACGGACGGGTAGCTCCGTCCGCTTCCCTCGTTCGCGAACACAAAGGTGGCGATCCGGGTGGAGTCGGTCTGGAACGCGAGCACGAGGAGGTCGGCGAGGAGGCGCAGGTGCTGCTCGTAGTCCTGCGGAATGCCGTCGGGCTTCTTCACCTTCGCGACGCCTGCCGCATTGGCACGGTTCGACCGCTCGATCCGCTGCTCCACCTCGCGGATGGCCGAGAGGTATTCGTCGAGCTTGCGGCGGTCGGAAGCGCCGAGGCTCCGTTCCAGCCGCCGCGCGTCTTCGAGCGCGAAGTCGAGGATGCTCCGGCTGAAGCGGTCACGCTTCGCCCGGGCCTGGGCCGATTCGCCTGGCCGCCCATTTTCAAAGAGCCGCTCGAAGATCACCTTCGGGTCGTTCTCCTTGGGCAACGGCTGGCTCTCGGTCCGCCACGAGATGGTCGATGAGTAGACGCAGCTGTAGCCCGAGTCGCAGGTGCCGGAGCTCTTGCCGCGGTCGGCCCCGATCTCGAGCGACGGGAATCGGGTGCGGCGTCCGATCGCCGAGGCTGCGATCTGGTCGACGGTGGTGCCGCATTCGATGTCGAGTCCCTCGGTCTTGCGGGCCTGGACGCCGGAGAGGAACGACGCCATCGCCCTGGCATGGTCCCCCGGCCCGTCGCCGTTGGAGTTTGCACACCGCTGGCCGAGCCCGGTGAGGATGCTGAAGTCACCCCGCAGGTCGGCGAGGGGCTCGAGCGTGGGCGGAAGCTTGTAGGCCGAGCCGGTGTCGGTGGGCGTCCAGTCGGGCATGTGGATGCCGTTGGGCACGTAGAGGAACGCCATGCGCACCGGAACCGCCGCCTTGCGGGACGGTGCCGCGACGGCGGTTGATCCCATGGCATCGAGCAGCGGCAAGGCGATCCCCGTGCCGAGACCCCGGAGCATCGTGCGTCGCGAAAGTCTGGTCGTCATTTGATGTCTGCCCCCGATTCCCGTTGCCGAAATGCAGGGCTCTTCACGATCTCCGCGACGATCACCGAGAAGCGGTCGCCTCCCGAGGCCGAGGCCGACGCGATCCGCTCCACGGCGCACGCATCATAATATTCCAGCCCCCGGCCAAGACCGTAGGTCAGCAGCTTTTCAACGAGGCAGCGGCGAAACTCGTCCTTCCGGGCCGTGAGGATTTCGCGGAGTTCGGCCGGCCCCTGGAAACGCCGGCCATCGGGCAGTTCGCCGCCGGCGTCCACGGCCGCATCGCCTTCGCGCTCGCGCCAGGCGCCGACGGCGTCGTAGTTTTCGAGGCCGAAGCCGAGGGGATCCATGAGCTTGTGGCATGAGGCGCACGAGGGGTCGGCCCGGTGCTGCTCCATCCGCTGCCGAAGTGTGCCCACCAGCTTCGCGTTGTCGCCGTCGAGTTCGGGCACGTTCGGCGGCGGGTCGGGGGGCGGCGATGCGAACAGGTTTTCGAGGATCCACTTCCCTCGCTTCACCGGGCTGGTGCGGGTGGCGTTGGAGGTGACCGTGAGGATGCTGGCCTGGCCGAGGAGTCCGCCGCGTTTTTGCCTGTCGAGAGATACGCGGCGAAACTCCGCCCCCTTCACGTCGGCGAGGCCGTAGTGTCGGGCAAGCCGTTCGTTGACGAACGTGTAGTCGGCGTCGAGAAACTCGAGCATGCTGCGGTCTTCACGCACGATGTACGAAAAAAATTCCTCCGTCTCGCGGCGAAACGACGCCCGCAGGTCGGCGTCGAACCCGGGAAACCGCTTCGGATCGGGCCGCACCTCGTCCAGCCCGCGGAGTTGCAGCCACTGGCCGGCGAAGTTCTTGACGAGTGCTTCGGCCTTCGGGTCCCGAAGCATTCGGCTGGCCTGGGCGGCGAGTTGCTCGGGCGTGTGGACCTCTCCTCGGGCAGCCGCGCGGAAGAGTTCGTCGTCGGGCAGGCTGCTCCACAGAAAGTACGACAGCCGTGCCGCCAGTTCGTAGTCGTTGAGAGTGCGGATTCTGCCCGGCGGCGGGTCGCCCTCGAACCGCAGGAGGAATGAGGGCGAGACGAGGAGCGCCGAGATCGCGAGCTGGGCAGACCGCTCGACCGTCTCTCCCTCGCGGCGGGCCGCGAAGAATATGGCGGCAAGTCCGTCGAGCTCGTCGCTCGTTGCGGGACGTCGGAAGGCCCGCGAGGCCACCGGCTCGAGCAGCGATTTGAAGGCCTCCGTCTGCTCGCTGAGGTCGGCCTTCGGATCGAGTGGCTTCGAGAAGAATCGCGTGTGCGAGGCGGGAAGCGCCGCGGGAAGGATGCCCACCGGACCGGCGAGCGTGACGCGATCGATGGCGAGATTGCGGTCGCGCTTCTTCGGATCCTTTTCGGCCTTGTCGTAGAAGTCGTTGAGGAAGGCGACGGCGAACTGATGCTTCCCCCGGTCGAGCCGGAGTTTCACGTCGTATTCCAAAGGCGCGCCGGGGCCGTTCGACACCTCGGCCTTGCGGCGGGGCTTGCCGTCGACGCCGATCATCATCCGGCAGGGATCCGGCCCGGCCTGATCGCCCCAGGCCATGACGCGGAGCACGTAGTTGCCCTCCTCGGCGATCTCGATCTCGCGAACGAACTGGCCGGTGGAGTTGAGCCGGCCGCCCTCGATCCGGCGGGTCGGAGCAGCATCGGCGTCGGTGCTTGCGATCACAGCCCGGGCGACCGCCTCGGCCGCGTCGATGTAGTGGTCGAGGAGCACCGGTGGAATCGAGAGCACGTCGCCGATGGTATCAAAGCCGTAGCCGATCTCGTCCGACGGAAAATCGTCGGCGGGGCGGGCGTCGATCCCGAAGAGATCGCGGACGGTGTTGTTGTATTCCTCGCGGTTCAGCCGGCGCACGGTCACCCGCCCGGGCCGCTCCCCCTTCGAACAGTCGGGCACGAGGGCGTAGGCGGTGATCCAGCGCTGGACCGCGGCGGCCTCCTCGCGCGTCGGCTGCTCGGCATCGTCGGGGGGCATGGCGCGGCCCTCCAGCTGGCGGAGCACCTTCACCCAGGCCTTCCGCTCGTGCGTCTTGGCCCGCGACTCCTTGTAGGTGTCGAGCGTGATGCCTGCCTCGGCCCGGTCGCCCGAGTGGCAGTCGAAGCAATAGCGCTCCAGGATCGGGCGGATGTCGGCCTCGTAGGAGGCGGCCCGCACAGGCGGGGACGCGATGAGGGCCGTCACAGCGAGCCCGAACGTGGCGACGAACCAATGCTGGCGCATGGCCCGACGGTCGTCAGGGCGATAGCGCGAAGTCGAAGGCATTGGCTTTGGCATCCGCAGGAACCGTGGCCTTGAGGCCCGACTTGCCGGGCTGTCCGTACCGGGCCGGGAGTTGGTTCTTGGGCTCGGGGGTTTCTTGGACGGGCACATAGTTTTTTCCGGTCTGGCCGCCGGTGACAACCTCGAATTTCATCACGATCACGTTGTAGTCGCCCGGGAGGGCGCCGTCACCCCGGCGAAACGTCGTCAGGGCGTAGAGCCCCTGAGCGTCCGTGATCGCGGAGGCGGATCGCCCATCCTTGGCAGCCAGGAACGTGACCGTGGCCCCCGCGACAGGAGAGCCGCTGAATGTCACGACTCCCGTCACGGGAACCGTGCCCTTCTGGTGCTCGGGGACCGCTTCACATCCGGTGAAATACAAGCAAGACGCGAGCAGAAGCACCGTGCCGTGTCGCATGTTCAGGGGACGTCCGTGCGCGCTCATGTTTCAGTAGCCCGACACGCCCTCACCGCCGGCCTTCGTGCCCAGCGCGCCCCAGACGCCGTAGGGGCTGGGGACTGCAGATGTGTGCGCGATCGGAACGCCAAGGTTTCCGGTGTCGATCGAATCGGTGATGAAGGCCACGGCTCCGTCGCCGAAGGCGACATTCACACCGCCCGGATGGCCGCTTGTCGGCGGCAGGACAGCGACGGTGTTGTCCGCGTTCGCGGACGTGCCTCCGCACGACGGCGCATTCGGCGGAAGGATCGTGTGAAATCCCACACGCTCTGCCTGGCCATCGGTCCAAAGCATGCCCCAGGTCGACTTGACCTGCGTGCCCGCGATGTACTGGCTGCCATCGGATACCGCCAAACACGCACTCGGCGACGTCGAAATGGCAGGTACTTGAGCTATTGCGGTCGTGATTGGCTGCCCAGCACTGGGGGCCCACGACTGATTGTTGACTGTTGCACGCAAGCGCTCGCCGAGCAGGATCGTCTTGCTGAGACCGTCTGTGCACTCCCGGAACTTGACGCCCGTGTTGACCCGCGAAGGCGGTGAAGAAGACGAGTTGATCCAAGCACCGACATTCCACAACCCCCGCCCCGCTGCGGCCGCCACATTTGGATTGGTGGCGTTCGTCACATTGTGCGAGAACGTGCCTGAATCGGCCAAGCAAAGAGCGTAATTGTGACCGCGAGAGAGGTAAGGTGCGGTTTCGTCGGGGCAAGAGAGCGTTGAAGGTGCGGTATTCCACTGCGCATAGACAGGGTTATTCAAGTTATAAGCGTACGGACCGCCCTTCGCATTGTTGACATCACCTGCTTCGATCTTGTCGTACATCACGACCTCTTCCATGTAGGGCAGCAACTCGACGAAGGCACTTCTCCGGCCGGCGTTATTCGATCGGTCCGTCGACTTTGTCGGATCATTGGCGTTGTTGTTATGGCAGCACGTGCCGCCGTTGCGGCTCGGGAGTGCCTTCTTGGTTTCAGCGTAGTTGATCGCCGCCAGCGCCACCTGCTTGATCTTGTTCGTGCATGCCGACCGTCGGGCCGCCTCGCGCGCGGATTGCACGGCAGGCAGAAGGATTCCGATCAACACCCCGATGATCGCGATCACGACGAGCAGTTCGACGAGCGTGAATCCACGGACAGACCCCGCAGCGGAGCGATTGGAGTCCTTCCCGATGAGCACGCAACCCATGGCATCCCCCTTTGGAAATCCAGTCCCCTCGCCAGGCAGTTTGCCTGAAAGTTGCTTTACTACAAAACCTCAATTCATTATAATTCATTGGCGAAAACGGGAAAAGTTCGACAGGCAAATGTCGGAATTCCTTTCCAAAATGCCGGGGGAAAGCATGCATCATCGACACGAGGTGTCAGGGCATCACTGTGCCGCGGGGCGACGGGGCTTCACGCTCGTGGAACTCCTGGTGGTCATCGCCATCATCGGGGTGCTCGTTGGGCTTTTGCTGCCCGCCGTGCAGGCGGCACGGGAGTCGGCTCGACGGAGTTCCTGTCAAAACAACCTCAAGCAGATCGGGCTCGCGATCCTCAATCACGAGAGCACGCGGAAGGCCTATCCTGCTGGTTACACGTACTACGGCGTCAACGAGCCGTGTTGGGGCTGGGGCACGTTCATCCTGCCCTTCATGGAGCAGGCGGATCTCTACGCACGGCTGAGCCCCGATAAGCGGAAGTTGAGCAGCGTGTGTGTCGGGAGTGCCGCGCCAGAGGACATCGCGGCCTTGCAGACGAAGATTGCCCAATTTCGGTGCCCTTCGGATCGCTCACCGGATCTTCGCGAGAAAAGCCGGTTTGCCGATCAAACGGCGTCGGGATCTCTTCTTAATGGCGGTGCATTCCCATTGGCCACAGCCAACTACGTTGGCGTCGCAGGAACGCAGTTAATCACTGGCACCTATAACGCCCCATATAAGAATTTCGACACAGGAGGAGTTTTTTTTGGCGTGGATGACGAGAGTGGGTCGCCGCCAGGTCGTGGACCGCTCGGCCTGAGGATCAGTGAAATCACAGACGGCACGAGCAAGACGATCATGGTCGGGGAGCGCGAGATCAAGGGCCTCGCAGCCTCGTGGACTGGCACGGGCAATGCCGACGACTTCGGGCCTGGCGGTACATGCGCGACGTTGGGGCGGACCGGCTTCAAGCAAAACTGGGACGTTTATGACCTCTATGCGACTGACAACCGTGGGAAGGGGTTGTCGAGCTCGCACCCCAACGGAGTGCAATACCTGTTTGCGGATGGTTCGGTCGCTTTCATCACCGATGGCATTTCAGAACTCGTTGTGTCGCAGAATCCGACTGTCTACGGCCTCGGGGCTTTGGCGAACCGAAATGACCGAAACCTGGTCGATCCATCTCGGTACTAGTCGCCAACAAATCGGTTTTGAGCGGAAAGAGGGCCGAGTATGAAACCACGGTGTTGGGTCATCGCACTTGTGTTGGCGGGAACAGGGTGCAATCGAATCGAGGGAGGCAAGATCGTGGAGGTCACCGGGCGCGTCACGGTCGATGGGAAGCCGGTCGAGGGCGTGATTATTCAGTTTGAACCGGATCAGTCACAGATGCCTCCCGGCAAGAAGGTGCTTCCCACAGCCTATGGGAACACCGACGCCGACGGACGCTATCGTGCCTTCCGTACCGGCAAAAAGGCGTATGGTGGGGTGGTGGGGCTGAACCACGTACGAGTCACCGTGCCTGAAGGAAGTTCTGCCAAAGTGCATCCCCGCTACATGAGCGACAACACGTTTTGGCACGAGATCGGCCCAGGGCCGACGGTCATCGACTTGGAACTCGTGGCCGATCCGACTGCGGTGCGGCGGCAATCGACGGAGTCGACGGCCGAGTGACGCTCGCGCCTGGGCGCAGATCACCCAGGTTCGCCAGCGTGAAGCCGCGGTCGATCTGTGCTGGCATGGCAGCGGCCGGATGGTTGCTTTTCGGCGCATGGCCACGTAGAGTTCGCCCTGATCGGGGGGGACGATGCCGCCCCGCGCATCTCACGGAGGGGAATTCATGACGACCGTTGAACAGGAACGCCTCAACACGCTGAAAGCGCTCGCCCCGCTCGAGGCCATCCGCGCCTGGCTCGGCGCGACGGTTGGTCCCGGCGATCGGTCCGCACTTGCGATCGCGATCCAGCGCGATCGCCGGATCGAACTCGACGACGACGAAATCGCCTATCTCGTCGAAGATGGCATCGAGAGCGGGCTCGACGCCCGCGCCGTGCTCGAGCGACTGCTGACCGCCGGCGACGCGGTGCAGCCGCGTGCGTCCGCCCGCTCGCCCGCCGGGGAGCATCGGGCACGCGAAGTGTCCTGACCGCGCATCTGCCACAGAGCGGGGGACGACGACGGTGTTTGGTCGCCCGGTTGCCCGCCGGGCAGGCCGGCGCCATCGTTGAACAGTGCGGACGACGAGTTGCTGGACGATCCACGCGGTCGCGTGGGAATTCCGGCGCAGCGTAGGCCGAGGAGATTCCTCTTCCTGCGCAGGTGCCGTGATGATCGTTCGTGCCGCCGGCATGGTTTCGGAAGTCGTGTGGCGCAATGACCTCGGCCGGGCACCGGCCGACGCGGGCACCCGCCCCCTCGCCACCCTCGTGCTCACCGGCTACGAGTCACTGCGCGACCGCCTGCGGTCGATCGTCGTCGGCTGCGGGGGGCTGTGTCGCTCGCCCTCGTCGCTCGCCGCCGCATGGCGGTCGGTGAACGCGGAGTGCACCCTCGCGTTCATCGACATCGCCCACCCCCTCGACGGCCGTGTCGACGAGGCCCGGGCGATGGCCGAAACGCTCGCCGCAGGGCAGGGCGCGTTGCTGGCCGTCTGCGGGCGGCCGACGGATGCCGGGGGCATGCCGGGCGGTGCTGACGACGAGGAATGCTGGGCCCGCCAAATGGGCGCGTTTGTCTACCTGCCCGGGGTCGGGAGCGATGCCGGCATCGCGTTGCTCGTCGACGAGGCGCGGCGGATTTTCCGGGGCGGCAACTAGGCAGCCGGCCCGAAAATTGCCCGGGTCCGAACCATGGGGTATGTCTACCCGTAGGGATGCGTGCGCCCCACGGCGCCCCGCAGCGGAGGCCAAGCCGATGATGTCGCGATCAAAACTCCGCCGCCGCACCCTCGGGGCGGCCGAACCGCTCGAATCCCGGCTGGCGCTCGCCGTGACGGTCGTGAGCCCGCTGGCCGATATCACGGCCCCGGCCTCCGCCACGTCGCAGACGATCAGCGTCGCCGGGCGGTTCAACGACACTGCCGTCACCGGCTCGGTCGTGCAGTTCGCCACGAATGCCGTCTCTCCAAACGATCGGTTCTTCGTCGAACTGTTCGACCAGGCTGGCCCGAGCCGCACCCGCACGACGCCGCTGACGGTCGCCAACTTTCTGGGCTACGTCGATCGGGGCGACTACACCAACACAATCATTCACCGCAGCGCGCGGACGCTGACGAACGACCCGTTCGTGGTGCAGGGGGGAGGCTTTCGGGCGCCCACCGTCGCCTCGAACCTGCCGGGCGGCGTGCCGCCGACGATCGCGGCGCGGCCCCCGGTGGCGAATGAACCGGGCAACACGAATGTCCGTGGCACGATCGCGATGGCCAAGGTTGGCAGTGATCCCAACAGTGCCACGAATCAGTGGTTCGTCAATCTGGGCGACAACTCTGCGAATCTCGACTTCCAGAACGGCGGCTTCACGGCGTTTGGCCGCGTGCTGGGCGGTGGCATGACGGCGGTCGATGCCATGGCGGCGGTGCCCACATACGACTTCGGTTCGCCGTTCGACGATCTGCCTCTGCGCAACGCACCTGCCACGCTGCCGTCCGGCTACGTCGTGCAGCCATCGCAGTACGTGACGCTGCCATCGATTCGCCGCGTGGGTGAGCTCGTCTACACGGTGACGAGCAGCGATCCAGCGCTCGTCACGGCCACATTCGTCGGTCCATCCGGGAGCACCGACCTGCGGCTGGAGCATGCCCCCGGCCGCTCGGGCACGGCGGTGATCACGGTGCGGGCGGCGTCCGTGTTCGATCCGACCGACTTCAAGGAAGACCAGTTCACGGTCGTCAGGGAAGCAGCCCCGTTCCGGCCGCTGTTCGCGGTGGGGGCCGAGATCGGTCCGGCCAGCGTTCCGGTGGTGCGGCTCGTCGATTCGGCGACGGGCGTGGTGCTTGCTCAGGCGACGGCATTCGAGCCCGCGTTTCGCGGCGGCGTGCGGGTTGCGCTGGGCGATGTCGACGCTGACGGCACCGCCGAACTGATCGCCGGGTCGGGCCCGGGCCGCGTGGGCGAGATTCGCGTCTTTCGCCAGCAGACGTCGGGCAGCACGATCATTCTCACGGAGATGCCAGCCTATCGGACGCTGCCCTTCGGCACCGCCTACACGGGCGGCGTCGAGGTTTCAGTGGGCGACCTCGACGGCGATCGTCGCGAAGACCTTGTGGCCGCGATGTCGCGCGGTGGCGGCACCGTCAGCGCCTTCCGCTCGGTGAACGCCGCCGATCCGATCGAAAACACTCCCTACCGCACGTTTACTCCATTCAACGCCCGATTCGATGGCGGAGCGACGGTGACCGTGGCCGATGTCGGCACCTTCAGCCAGGGCAGGCTCACGAACGCTGCGGTGGCCGATGGCCGCATGGAGATCGTCGTCGGCAGCGGGGCCGGCATGCGTTCGACCGTGTTGGTCTACGACGTGTCCGCCACCCCCCGGATCGTGTCGACGATCCTGCCGTTCCCCGTGCAGCAGGTGGGGGGCGTGGCGGTGTCCGCGGGCCGGCTGAACGCCGACACGATCGACGACATCGTCGTGGCGGCAGGTCGGGGCGGTGGCGCCGTGACACGGGTCTACAACGGCCGCGCGGATCAGGCCGCGTCTGCGACGCTCGTGACATCGACGGCGTTCGCAGGATTGGCCCGGCCAAACGCCCCCGTGTTCATGGCACCGATCGACCTCGATGGCGACGGCAAAATCGACCGGTTCTACGCCACGCAGGGCGACGCGGGCGGCAGCCAGGGCGTGCTGCACGTCGCCACCAGCGGAGCCCGCGTGGGGGCGTTTGGCAGCCTGCAGGGGCCGCTCCGCATCGCGGCGTTCCGGCGTTTCGCGCGCGCCTGACGCGGGCGGCCCTGCGGCAGCGTCACCACCGCGCCTCGAGCCCGAGAGTGGCGCCCTGCAGCCACACCGTCTTTTCTCCAACCACGGTCGTGCCCGCCAGCGTATCGGTGGAGAAGTCGAACTGGTCGGGTGCGAGGGCCACGCCCGTGAGCCAGAGCATCGTGTAGCCGGCGCGGATCGACCACACGTCGTCGATGCGGCGCACCACCGCCACGTTCCAGTCGAAGATGCCGCCCACGTCGGCCGCCGACGCTCCGCGGGCCGTGCGGTATCGCTCGCCGGAAAAGGCGTCGACGACGGGCGCCTGCGACTGCGAGAGCGCCACGCCGGCCAGTGCCGCCTTGCCTTGCCCCTCGAGTGCCCAACGGTCCCACTCGATCCGGCCGCGGACGCCAAGCTGGCCGCCGAACAGGTTTGAGGTCGACCGCACACCATACTGGCTGACACCCGAGCCCGGGGTGGTGAGGGCGATCGTGGCCTGCTCTTCGAGGCCCGCCCAGCGGAAGCCGGCGAGCCAGTCGATCGTGGCGACGTGCGGCACGCGATCAGCCTCGTAGCCATTCATGCGCGGCCGGTGCACGTGCTCGCTCGTCGTGAGCAGGTTCGCCTCGGCGCCATTGATGAAAGAGCCATACGACACACGCGCGAGCGAGGCTCCGCTCAGGCTCGCCACCTTGGTGGAGAGCGGCGGCGCGATCTCGAGATTCCCGGCTCCCGTGGTGGAGGCGTCGGCCGACATGCCGTAGATGCCGAGGTAGCCGAGCTCCCAGCCGCGCTCACCGCAGCCGTGACGCCCGACGAAGGCGCGCACGCCTCCGGCCACCGGAAACCGCAGGTCGCTCGTGCCGATCGCCGGCTGCTGCGTATCGCCATCGAGGACGAGGGCGCGCTCGTTCGTGTCGTTGTCGCGCTGGAGAAAAAGCGCGTCGACCACGGCGTAGGGTTCTGTTGCCTGCGCGCGGCCGCCGGCCGAGAGCGGCGCCACGAGCGCCGTTCCGATCACGACCACAGCCACTGTCGCTCGCGCGATTGCCCGCATCCCCCCTCCACGCGGCCTTCCTGCCGCAACCCGCACGACAGGTTTTTTCGGCACGACCGCTCCGACCGGATGAGCTTTCGTGGCGGCGGCCAGCGACGCGGGGGGTTGGGCGATCAAGCGAAGCCAGGCAGGCCGACTTGACGCTGTTCCGACGCTCCGGCGAGACTCCTCGGCCATGGCACACGATCATTCGCACCCGACTCCGCAGCAGCGGCTCATCGACCTCGGCCTCACGCTGCCCCCCGCCCCCAAACCGATCGGGGCCTACGTGCCGAGCCTCGTGCTGGGCAACTTTTTATATTGCTCGGGTCACCTCCCGCTCCTGCCCGACGGCGGGCTCGTCACGGGCCGTGTGGGCGTTGATCTCGACGTCGATGCGGGCCGGGCCGCTGCCCGGCAGGTGGCGCTGGCCCTCCTCGCCACGGTGATCGCGGCGGTGGGCTCGCTCGACCGCGTGCGGCGCGTCGTCAAAGTGTTGGGCATGGTGCAGTGCACCCCGGAATTCCAGCAGCACCCGCAGGTGCTCAATGGATGCAGCGACCTGTTCGCGGAGCTCTGGGGCCGCGAGGCGGGGATCGGCGTGCGGAGCGCCGTCGGCGTCGCGTCGTTGCCGTCCGGTGTGGCCGTGGAGATCGAGGCGCTGTTCGAACTCACGACCGTTTGACCGCGTGCGCGCGGCGGTGGTAGGGTCGCCGCCATGGCTTCTTCCCGAGAGTCCTCCAGCCGATCACAGGTTGCCGGCGCCGATGCCACCGTGATCTCCGGGCAGCCGCCGGTCGGGCCGCTGTCGATGGCGGAGATCGGCCGCGTGCTCGAAGGCCGCCGCCTGGGGGCCTATCAGCTCGAGCAGTTCGTGGGCGGCGGCGGCATGGGCGCCGTGTTTCGGGCGCTCGACACCACCCTCGATCGCGTGGTGGCGGTGAAGGTACTCTCCCGGCAACAGTCGGCCGACGAGGAGATGCTGCGGCGGTTTCGCAACGAGGCACAGTCGGCGGCCCGGCTCGACCACGAAAACATCGGCCGTGTGCATGCGGTCGGCTCGGAAGACGGCTGGCACTTCATCGTCTTCGAGTTCATCGAGGGCACCAACCTGCGCGACCTCGTGCGGGCGGAGGGGCCGTTCGACGTGGGCCGTGCGCTCAACGTGGCCATTCAGGTGGCCGACGCGCTCGAGCACGCCGCCGACCGCGACGTGGTGCATCGCGACATCAAGCCCTCCAACATCATCATCACGCCGGCGGGCCGTGCCCGGCTGGTCGACATGGGCCTCGCCCGGCTGCATCACGTGGAGGCCGAGCAGGATCTGACCACGAGCGGCATGACGCTCGGCACGTTCGACTACATCTCGCCCGAGCAGGCCCGCGACCCGCGGTCGGCCGACGTGCGGAGCGATCTGTATTCACTCGGCTGCACCATCTTCTTCATGCTCGTCGGCCGGCCGCCGTTCGCCGACGGCACCATGGTGCAGAAACTGCTGTCGCATCAGCAGGAGCCGCCGCCGGCCGTCGAGGCCCTGCGGCCCGATGTGCCGCGACGGTTCGCCGCCGCCATCGCCCGGCTCATGGCCAAAGATCCCGCCGACCGCTTCCAGCGGCCGGCAGAACTGATCGCCGAGCTGCTGGGAGTCGCCGAAGACGAGGAGATCGATGTGTCGGCCTCGCGGTCGAGCATGGTGGCCACCGTCGAGCCAGTGGGTGACGTCGGGCCGAAGCCTGCGTCGGCCTTGCCCTGGCTGCTGCCTCTCGCCGGGCTGGCGGCGATCGTCGGCGGCCTGTGGTGGACTTCTCCGGCGGCGCGGCGTCCGGTCGGCGCGAGTCAGGCGACGACCGAGGCGGTGCCGACCGAGGCGAGTGCGGCCCCGGGCCTCCCTCGAGACGCGGTGCCGTGGCGGGTGGTGGACGTGCCGGCGGGCGACCACGACACGCCATCGCTCGCCGAGGCCTTGCGCAGGGCGCGATCCGGCGATGTCATCGAACTGGCCTACGATGGCCCGCGCGACGAGCCGCCGCTGCGACTCGCCGGCATCGGGCTGACGGTGCGTGCGGCGGCCGGCCACGTGCCCGAGGTCCGTCTCCAGGGCCCTCTTCCCGAGGCCGGCTCGCTCGAACCGGTCTCGGCTGCCTGGTCGATCGTCTCGGGTACGCTGACGATCGAGCGCACGGCAGTCGTCCTCATGACGAGCGAGTTCACGGCCGACGACGCACTCTTCGCGCTCGGCGACGGGGCGACGCTCGTCTGTGACGACGTGCGCCTGGAAATTCGTGGCAGTGGCGACGGCGCGGCATCCGATATCGCCGCCGCCGCGCTCGTGCGGATTGCGGATGGCATGGGCGACGGGCCGTCGCGGAGCGAGGTGCGGTTGACGAGGACGGTCGTCCGTGGAATGGGCGACGTGTTCCGTGTCGCAGGCACTCGCCACGTGGACGTGGCCTGGGCCGGTGGCAGCTGTGCCGTGGCCGGCGCGTTTCTCGTTGCCGAGGGGGGCGCCCGGGCGTCGGGGCCGGGCCCGTCGGTGAACCTTGCGCTCTCCGACGCCGTGTTTGCGTGCCGGGCTGGATTCGTGCGTTTGATCGACTCGCCGGCGCGGCCCGCTTTGCCAGGCCTGCGAGCCATCGCGGATGCCTGCCGCTTCGCCGTGCCCGACGGCGCGGCGCTCGTGGAGCAGACCGGTATCGAGGAGCCTGACCGCTATCGCAGCGTTGTGGAGTGGCTGGATGGAGGGAGCCGCTACGAGGGGAGCAGCGTCTTTCGCAGGATCGACGGAGTCGCCGAGCGGATCGAGATCGACTACGCGTCGTCCGGCCAGCCGCTCGTACACACCACGAAGATCGAGGCCGACGTGGAAGCCTGGTGGTCTGACGATCCCGATTCTTGACATCGGCAGGCGTTCCCCGTTCTAGTAACGGCAGCGGCCCGTGGCCGTGGGCCCCGCGTGGGCATGGAATGGTCTGACATCCTGGGAGTGTATCGATGTTTGGAAGCAACCGTTGGGGCCTCGTGCTCGGAGCGATGGTGGTTGTGGTCGTCGGGGCTGCACCCCGCCCGGCCTTCGCGATCAAGGAGTTCTTCGACGAGTTCAAGGCCGTCTACGTGAAGCCCGACAGCGCGGACGCCAACGACAAGGCGCTCGTGGCCGAAGTGGAAACCGCCAAATGCAACGTGTGCCACGTCGGCAGCAGCAAGAAAGAGCGGAATTCCTACGGCAACGCACTCGCCGACCTGCTCGACAAGAAGGAAGACAAGAAGAATCAGGAGAAGATCCGCACCGCGCTCGAGACCGTCGCGGCCATGCCGAGCGCCGACGGGGCGCCGACATTCGGCGAACTCCTGAAGCAGGGCAAGCTGCCCGGAGCCGCGGCCAAGTAGGCCCGGCGTCGATGTGCGGTGAGGGACCACGAACCACGGATGTGAGGGATCACATGACAGGCTCGGTGAACGGATCGTCGGGAGGCCGATGCTGGGCGGCGATCGGGCTGGCGATGGCCACGGTCGTCGGCATGGCGGGAGTGGCAGAGGCGCGTCCGGTCCGCGGACCCGTGGTGCGGGCCGAGCGGCGGATCGCTCGGGCGCTGGCCGCCCTCGACCGCGAGCGGGCCCAGGCTTCGGCCCGGGGCCAGGCTCTTCCTCCGGCCCAGCCCGCGGCGGCGGCTCAGGCTGCTGCTCCGGCAAAGCCCGCTGCGCCGGCGCAGGCGACTGCTCAGGCGAAGCCAGCTTCACCGACCCTGGCTGCTGCTGAGGCGAAGCCCGCGGCGCCGACGGCCGCCACCGGCGCTCGCGACGTGGCCCGCACCGCCTACGAGGCGCCGGTGCCGAAGGCGGCCGGCTCGATCGCGGGATCGGCCGCCAGCCGTGAGCCGGCCGCCGATGGCACGGTCAGCGTGCTCGTGCAGCCCGGTGCAGACGCTCCGACACCCGCTGCCAGCTCGGCGGCTCAGCCCGGGGAGCCGCTGCGGTTTCCCGATGCATCGACGCCCTGACAGGCGTCGAGCACGAGGCGATCGAGGTCTGGCAGTGCTGCGAGCGTGGCCGCCATATCGGCCGGTGCGAAGATCCGCGCACGCTTCACGAGATGATCGAACTGCTCGTGGGCGAGGCTGCGGACGACGGGAGAGAGGTCGGCGAGCGGTCGCCAGATCGGGCCCGTCTGGCCCGCACGGGGCCGTTCGCGGACGTCGAGCCGAAACTCGATCTCCCGTTCGGCCGGCGGCGCGTCGAGCAGGAGCGTGTGCGGAGCGACGGTGAGGCCTGTTCGAGCCGAGAGCAGGTCGGCGAGCCGTGCGCCGATTGCGACCGTCGTGGCGTACGACCGGCCGGCGAGCGCGCGATGCACGGCTGGCTGGTGGAGGGCGTCGAAGGTGGCCACGCGCTTCACGAGCCGGCGCACGGGACCGAACAGCCCGGCTGCGAGCTCTGCGGCAGAGGTGCCGTGGGTCGCGGCGAGGAGCCAGTCGGCGAAGGCATGGTCGTCGCACTGCCTGATGTCTTCCGCCACCAGCTTCGGGCGCACGATCCACACCGCCCGTTGCAGCATGGCGGTGGCCGCCCGGACGGCGTGGTGCCAATACACCTCGCTGAACATCACGTAGCGGGCGAACACCATCAGCTCTGCCGCAGTGCGGCCTTTGTCGGTGATGGCCAGAGCCGTGCCCGAGGCATCGACGCACAGGCTCGCGAGCAGGCGTTCCTGGTCGAAGTGCCTGCCATACGGCACACCGGCATGGAGGCTGTCGCGGGAGAGATAATCCATCTTGTCGACGTCGATCGGACCGGAGAGGAGCGAGTGCAGGAGCCGGCCGGCGGGGTCAACGGCCGAGCCCTCGATGAGCGCCGCCACTCGGCCCGGGTCGAGATCCCAGTCGCCCTCGAGCACGGCGGCCGTGTCGGGCGCGGCGAGGAGCCGGCGGACGAACGATTCGTGCCGCGGGAGCTCGGGGAGCGCCATGTCTTCGAGCGGGTGGCAATAGGCCCAGTGGCCCACGTCGTGGACGAGCGCCGCCACCACGAACGCAGCGGCATCGGCTTCGCTGACCGTCGCCGCAAAGCGGGGGTCGTGCCGCAGGCGGGCCAGGAATTCAAGCGCCAGGCGATACACGCCCAGGGAGTGCTCGAGCCGCGAATGCACCGCGCCCGGGTAGACGAGCGCCACCAGGCCCAGTTGGCTGATCCGGGCCAGACGCCGCAGGAGCGGCAGGTCGAGCAGGGCCCGCACCCGCGGCGTGAGCGGCACGGTGACGTCGGGCGGGATGCGCAGGCCGTCGCTGCACGCGTCGAGGGCACGGAGTTCTGGAAGCGAATCGCAGGGCATGTCAGATCGGAGGGAAGCCGGCCAGCCAGCGGAGCGTGGCCGTGACGAGCACGTAGAGCGAGAAGTGGGCGACGGCCGCCCCCCAGTCGAGATCGAAGGCGGCAAGGGATGCGAGGCCGCCGATCCCGAAGAAGATCGGTGCCACGTAGAGCCACTGCCACATCTCGGTGGTCATCTCGGCCGGCACGAGCGCCCGCACACCCCAGAGCGCCGCGTAGACGAGGGCACAGATTGTCACCCGGATGGCGAGCGAGCGGCCGCGGTAGGGCTCGAGCTCACGATTGCGGGTGATGCGATATCCGATGGCCGCGCAGGGGAAGGCGAGGAGGACGGCGGCCGCAGCGAGGGCCCACTGAGGAGCCTGCCCGGGCTGCCAGGCCGCACGGGCCAGGACAGCGACGATCAGGCAGGCGACGGCGCCCACGGCGACGACGACGAACTGGAGCGTCGACACGGGCCGCTCGGTGCTCGTGATTGGCGCCAGGGGAACACGGCCCGTTCCCTGGGAACTGGCGGCTGGCGCCTCGGGCTCGTGGATCGTGACCGCCTTGGCGGCGGGGGCCGGAATCGTGATCGACTGCTTGCACTTGGGGCACGGGCCGGTCCGTCCGGCGAACTGGTCGCTGACGGTGAACCGGCTCTTGCAGCCGGGGCAGACGACCTGGATCGGCATGGCATCACCCGAACAACCGGGAAAACCGGGGTAATCTGCCCGCGGCATCGGCCGCGAGCGCCGAACGCCCGCAGTGTCAGAGGCTGCGCCCGCCCCGTCAAGGCGCGGCTTTGCACGGTAGACTTGCCGCACTGCATGGCGTGGCCGCGCCGGCGGACTGCGGGAGCCGATCGATGTCGGAGGAAAAGACGAGAATCGTGCCGCGGGCCGATGCCAAGGCAGGCAATGGCACGATCACGTTTCAGTGCGACAACGGCCATCGAATCAACGTGCCAGCCAAGCTCGCCGGCAAGCGCGGCACCTGCTCGAAGTGTGGCATCGCCGTCGTGATTCCCCTGGCCGGGCAGCCGAAGCCGGCACCAGCGTCCCAGCCGGCCTTCGATGCGGCCGCTGTCGCCCCGCCTGAGCCTGTCGCTGCCGAGGCGGTTGCCGAACCGCCTGCCGCCACCCCGGCTCCCGACGCTCCCGCCGCCGATCAGTTTGCCAATCTCTTCGAGGGCGCGAGCGCCGCCGCGCCGGCCGTCGAGGACGTGGCCATCGACATCAACGATGCGGGCGGAGAGTCGGTGACCGGTGGCGGAAGTGGCGTAGGAGACGTGGTGGCCGGCTACGCCCCCGAGCAGTTCGCTGGGCCCGACGAGACGACCATCGTGGAAAACCCCACGGCACAGCTCGTGGCCCGGCTGTGGCTCGAGCGAGGCCATGGCGGGGTGGTGGAGTTGCATCTCACCGGTGGCGGCGTGATCCTGCCGGAGTGGTACGAGCCCCGGTGGTCGCGTGGCACGCACGGCCTGTTCGCCAGCCAGGCCGCCGACGGCACGGTCACGCTGACGGCTGTCTCCTGGGATTCGATTCAGAAGGTCGTCGTCCGCCAGGTCGAGGGGCTGCCGGACGGAATGTTCGAGTAGCCCGCTACTCGTTCTCGTCGAGGTCGCCTTCGGTGATCATCGTGAAGCCCTTGTTGCCGAGGGTCTCCAGCCCCATCTCGGTGTTGTCGACCATCAGCGCCACCGCGGGTCTGCCGCGTGGCCGCACGAGGATCGGGTAGGCCTGGATGATGTTGACTTCGGCCTGCAGAAGGGCCGTGCAAATCCGCAACAACGGCTGCTCCCCGTCGGGAAGCTCCACGCCGATCAGATCGCTCTCGATGAGCGCGAGCCCCGCCCGCTCCAGAATCTCGCGGCCCTGCTCCGGATGGCTCAACAAGAACCGCACGAAGGCACACTCGCCCGAATCGGTGATCGACAGCGCCACGATCCTCACCCGGGAGCCGTCGAATCGCCGCACGAGTTCCAGCAACTGGCCGACCCGATTCTCGAGGAACACCGTGAACTGCCGCAGCGTGGGGAAATTGCGGCCGCGGGCCGTGGCAAATCCGACCACTCCGCCTTCACCCTCGTCGCCGATGCTCACGTGCATGCCTCCGGAACGCGACCTCAGCCGCGAATCTCGCTCAGAACACGAGTTTTGCCTCCGACCGCGTGCAAAGAATAGAGTCTTCGCCGGGCGGCGGTCAACGAAGGCCCCGTCCGGTACACCGCCAGCCACGAGGAGCAGACCGTTGGCACTCGCCTCCCATGACACCGAAATCCGCGTGCGGTACCAGGAGACCGACGGCCAACAACGCGTGCATCACGCCAACTTTCTCACCTACTTCGAGATCGGCAGGACCGAAATGCTGCGGGGGCGGGGGGCCACCTACCGGCAGTTCGAGGAGGCCGGGCTGTTTCTTGTGGTGTCGGAGGCTTCCTGCAGCTACCGGGCCGCTGCCGAGTACGACGACCTGCTCGTCGTCAGGACCTACGTCGAGAAGGTCGGTGGCGCGAGCATCGAGCACGCCTACGAGGTGATTCGCGACAAGACGATCATCGCCAGCGGCCGGACCGTCGTCGTGTGCGTCGATCGTGAGGGCCGCGTGCGTCGGCTGCCGGACTGGCTGCTCGAGTGAACGGTGGCACCCGCCGAAGCCCCGCTCAGCCGGTCAGCGGCACGAATACGAACCGCTGCTCGCCGCACTGAAACTGCGCCGGGTGCGCGAGCTTGATCGGGCTCGTGATCCGCACCCAGAGGCCGTTGAGGCCACGGTTCTCGATCCGCCACGCCCCCGCTGCGGTCCGCACCTCGGCGTGCCGCGGACTGATGAACGGGTCGGCGACCCCGATGTCGCAGCCCATGCCCGCGCGGCCGATCGTCGCCAGTGGACCACGGCAGGAGTGTCGCGTGCCGTCGCCATCCGCCAGCATCTCGACGAGGCAGGGATCCTCTGCGTCGACGGCGTCGAATCGAAACCGCGTCGCCCCGAGCTGGAGGCATGAGCCGTCGTGAAGCCGGGCGGAAAGGACGCGGACGAACGTGCCTCCCGCGCTGCCTACGTCGGCGAGCTGCCAGTGCTCGCCTCCGTATTCGAGGAGCGCGTGCCGTGTCGACATCGTGATGTCGTGCGGGATCGTGACCTCGCCGTCGGTGCGCCCGATCAGGAGACGGTCGCCCCGAAGCCGGATCGTTTCGCCGTCTTCGCGGCCATCGTCGATCACGTGCAGGAGCGCGAGTGGCCGGCGCACGATCGGCCGATACGGCAGCGCTTCCGCGAGAGGGGTGCCGCCCTGGTTCGACGCCGCGAGTGGCGCAGGATTGGGTGGCTCGCCGTTCCGGAGCAGCTGCGCCCAGCTGTCGAACGATTCGAGCAGCGTGGTCGGAGGGTCGGAGTCGGCGGCGTGATGGTTGTCGGTGCGGTCCATGGTGACGTGTTGCAGGCTCTCCGGCGACGGCATGCCGCAAGTCTACGGGGCCTGTCGACGCGGCCCAAGCGGCGCCGCACGACCGCTACAACAGGCAAGGTCGCAGCACGGGGCCGAAGTGTCCTGAATCGATGAGGGCTGCAAGCTGCCGGCCATCCATCGAGCTTGATTCGCCACACAAATGGCGGAATGGTTGGGCCGTCGCGCAGGCACCGGCGCGGCTCGGAGGCCAGGGAACGACGGGCCGTTTGCACCTCGTGTCTCCCCCTGGAGCGTCCTCATGTATCTCGCCGCCGAAAAAGAACTCAGCCACCTCGGTGAAACCACCGGCTGCGCCGACCACGACCATGATCTCGTCCACGAACTGAGCCGTCGGCTCGATTCGCTGTGGCGGTACGATCAATACATCGCCAATGCCGAGTGGCGCGAGGAACTCACGCAGTTTTGGCGCGATGCCAAAGCACAGGAGCAACAGGCGATTTGCCGCCTTAAGGACCTGATCATCCACGAGGTCCGCAACGACTGTTTCTAGTTTCACGCCCGCAGGGCCATCCATGGCCCCTGCGGGCTTGCGCGGCTGCGGGGCAAGCCGAGGTTGCCTCGAGCCGCGATGGCTCGCCCTCCAGGCGAGCCTCGCGTAAGCTGCGGCAGGCCCGGAGGGATGCCGCGGCGCGACACGCTGCCCATCCATGGCCCCGGCGGGCTTGCGCGGCTGCGGGGCAAGCCGAGGTTGCCCCTCCGGCGCTCGGGTCTCGTTTCCATGATTGGGAGTGATCCATCATGGACGAGCCGGGTATGCAACCACCGAGCCCCATGCGAACGGCTGCCAAACCGGGGGCTGCGGGCCCGCCTCGGCTGCTCGACCAGGTGCGGCAGGCGATTCGGGTTCGTCATCTGGCGCGAAACACGGAGCGAGTCTATGTGCACTGGGTAAAGCGATTCGTTCTGTTTCATGCGTGCCGGCATCCGCGCGATATGGCGGAGCCGGAGGTCATGGCGTTGCTCACCAGCCTCGCAGTGCGTGACCATGTGGCGGCATCGACTCAGAATCAGGCTCTGTCCGCCCTGCTCTTCCTCTACGAGCACGTGCTCGGCCGGCCGCTCGCCCGCATGGAGGGCATCGTCTACGCCCGGCGGCCGAAGCGGCTCCCGGCCGTGCTGACCACCGACGAGGTGCGGCTCGTGCTCGACGGTCTTGAGGGCCGAACGTGGCTCGTGGGCATGCTGCTGTATGGCGCCGGCCTGAGGCTGATGGAAGCGCTGCGGCTGCGGGTGAAGGATGTCGATCTGGAGCGTGGCGAACTTATGATTCGCGATGCGAAAGGCTCGAAGGATCGGAGGACGATGCTGCCGGAGTGCCTGCGATCCGACTTCGGGCGGCTCCTCGGGCGACAGCGTCGTTTTCATATGCAGGATGTCGCCGAGGGCCGTGGCAAGGTGATGTTGCCGGGCGCCTTTGCCAGGAAGCATCCAGCAGCGGAGCAGTCATGGCCGTGGCAGTGGGTGTTTCCGTCGGAGCGTTGGTTTCGTAATCGTGAGACGGGCGGGCTCTACCGGCACCATATGCACGAAACCGTGGTTCAGCGGGCGGTGCGCACGGCTGTCATCAAGGCAGGGGTTGGGAAGCGGGCGTCGTGCCACACACTACGCCATTCATTCGCGACGCACCTTCTGCAGGCCGGCTACGACATCCGCACGGTGCAGGAACTGCTCGGTCACAGCGACGTGAAAACAACGATGATCTATACGCACGTGCTCAACCGCGGGGGGCGTGGCGTGCGCAGCCCCGCCGACTTGCTGGGGTAACCGCGGTGCCGTAACGAGGCATGAAAAGCTTTACGCACGTATAAGTCGTATAAGAAACAAATGCCCAGCCATACCCGCCGCAAGTCCCTGCATGCCAATGATTTCCAGACATGTCATTCGATGCCACTTTCCTCTATACGGCTTCTCTCATAGCTATACTGGGCAGGAGAAATACAAGTTCGCCGATTGGATTGGCTGCCAACGCTCGGCCCCCGCGAAGGTTTTCCGTCTCCGTGCCTAGCCGGTAAACTACGATCCTTGGCTCCCCTTCCATCAAGGAGAATACGCGTGACCGTTCGCATCGATTCATTGGGTATCGATCGCCTGAGCGTGCGCGATCGTCTCGATCTCATTGAGCAGATCTGGGACAGCCTGCCGGATCAGGTCGAGCCCCAGGATATTCCTGATTGGCACGTTGCGGAGCTCGCCAAACGCCGCGCTATTGCCGCAGAATCCCCCGGCGTCGGCAGGCCGTGGCGGGACGTGCTGGAGCGGCTTGAAGGTGGTTCGTGAGCCTGCCGGTAATCCTGCGGCACGAAGCAGAGGTCGATGTTCAGGAAGCCCGTGATCAGCTTGAGGCAGTTCGTGTTGGCCTCGGATCTCAGGTCCTTGCCCGTGTTCGGGAGGTGCTTGCACGCATCGAGAAGATGCCAGAGTTGCATGGCAAGGTTTGGCAAGATGTGCGTGCCGCAAGGCTGAAGCAGTTCCGCTATATCGTCTACTTCATCGTGCTCGCCGATCGTGTCGAGGTGCTGGCTGTCCTCCACGGCGCTCGGGATCCCTCTTCCTGGCAATCTCGCGGATAAACTCCTAGTGCTTGGCGAACCAGGCGTTGGAGCAGACTCGCGATAGCGTCCTGCGGTATGGTGAGTCTGTTGGCTGCGAGCTGCTCAACTTGGTCGTTCGGAAGGAGGGCACGCTGGTGGCGGACTCCACCGACTTGAGCAGAGCGCACCTGCGAGTCGCCCGACCGACGTACGATCTGGAAGTAGATCGAAAAGGGGGCGGGTTAGCTTGTCAACCGCGAAGCTAAACCGCCCCCTTTCCCCCCAACAAATCGTGGATGAAAGAGGACAAGTGATGTGGAGGAACATTACCGCCGCGATCATGGTGCTCGCCGTGTTCAGCAGTGCAACAGCGGCCGATCCGCCGGCGAAGCCGAACGTGATCTTCGTACTCTCGGACGACCTCGCACAGGGCGACGTGGGGTGCTACGGGCAGAAACTCATCAAGACCCCGCGGTTAGACGCGATGGCGAAGGAGGGGATGCAGTTCACTCAGGCGTACTGCGGCACCACGGTGTGCGCCCCGTCGCGCACGTCGCTCATGATCGGCAAGCACATGGGCCACAGCCCGATCCGGGCTAACCGAGAGATCCGGCCCGAAGGGCAGAAGCCGCTGCCGGAGGGGACGTACACCGTCGCCAAGCTGTTCAAGGACAACGGATACGCCACCGCATGCGTCGGCAAATGGGGCATGGGCCTGTTCGACTCCACCGGCAGCCCACTAAAAGTCGGGTTCGATCACTTCTTCGGGTACAACTGCCAGCGGCACGCCCACAGCTACTTCCCAACCTATCTGTACCGAAACGACAAGCGGTTCGAGTTGGAAGGGAACGACGGCAAGGGGTTGCGCAAGACCTACGCTCAGAACCTCATCGCCGACGAGACGCTAGCTTGGGTGAAGGCGAACAAGGACAAGCCGTTCTTCCTCTTCTACGCCGTCACCTTGCCGCACGGGAATCACGAGATCGACGACCAGGGCATCTACAAGAACGAGAAGTGGAACGAGCAGCAGAAGAACTACGCTGCCCAGGTGACGCGCCTGGACTCGGACATCGGCCGACTGCTCGACACACTTAAGGAACTGAAGCTCGACGACAACACACTTGTCATCGTCGCCGGCGACAACGGGTCGTCGTTCGACCCGAACTCGCCCATCGGCAAGTTGTTTGACCAGACGTTGGGCGGCAAGCTCCGCGGGTTCAAACGATCGTTGTACGAGGGTGGTCTACGGCAAGCGTGCATTGCCCGTTGGCCCAGCGTCGTGCCCGCGGGTAAGGTGAGCGACGACCCGTGGGCGTTCTGGGACTTCATGCCCACCTGCGCCGACATCCTGACCGCGAAGCTACCGGAGAAGGTGACGACCGACGGCGTCTCGATCCTGCCACTGCTGAAGGGCGGAGCCGCCCCGAAGCGGGACTACTTCTACTGGGAACTGCACGAGGCCGGACCGAGCTTGCAGGCCGTGCGTTTCGGCGACTGGAAGGGCGTGAAGAATGGCCCGTCGGCGGCCGTAGAGTTGTACGACCTCAAAGCCGACCCAGGCGAGCAGACGAACCTCGCCGCGAAGAACCCCGACGTGGTCGCGAAGGCCGTGAAGTTGATGGCCGGTGCCCGCGAGGATCACCCGGACTGGCCGCTCCACGACGCCAAGAAGAGAAACTGAATTCCCTTGGAGCCTCTCCATGTTCCGATATACGCTCGGACTCGCTGCCCTTTGGCAATTGAGTTCGGCGGGCAGCCGGCGGCCGCGAGAACGAGCGGGCCGAGATCGGTGGTCGTGGTTGGAACTGCGGTGCGTGCGAGTCCCCGGCGCGTGACATGCGGACGCCGAACCAGGCGCTGCAGCAGACCGGGGCCCCGCCTTTGCTTCCCGCGGGTCATTGTCGATCCGGCGGCCCCGGCCGCTGAGCTTAGTCGTTATATCTGTGGTAGAATCAGTGCGTGATCGACATAGCCCAGACCCTTACTGAACTGACGGCCCTGCCGATTCATGATCGGCTTCGCGTGGTGGAGTCTTTGTGGGACAGCATCCCGGCAGACTCGCCCGTCGAGATTTCTCCCGAGCAGCGGGCGGAACTGCAGCGGCGGATCGCCGCTCATGAGCGGTCGCCCGAGCAGTTGCTCACATGGGATGAGGTTCTCGATCGTCTGCGTGATAGTCGATGAAGTTCGTGCTTCGGTATCGCCCCGAAGTCGTCGCGGATCTCGATGCTGGGCGCAAGTGGTACGAGGAGCGGTCCGCGGGGCTCGGATCGGACTTTATCGTCGAGTGCTCCGAGGCCCTCGCGAGGATTCAGCGGAATCCAGAATGTGTCGGCGTCGATGCGTATGGAGTGCGGTCCCTTCGTATCCGCCGCTTCCCGTACGTCATCCACTACCGTATCGAAGGCGAGATCATCGTGGTCTTCGCGATCATGTTCGGAGGCCGCGATCCATCGGCGTGGCAAGGGCGGATATAATCATCTAGCGGCATGGCTGTGCCCGTGGTCCGCCGCTGATCAGCTCAACCGTTCTCCTGTGTTTCACGAGGCGATATGAAGCACGCCCGATTGCTCATGCTTGGCTGCCTCGGGATTGCCGCAATCTTTATTGCCAACGCTGTCAGGCGCGCTGGCGGCGTTGATCGCGCGAACGATTCGCTCTTGCTTCTTCTCAACGGCGTTGCGGCCGTTTTTTCGGCCGCTGTTGTCCTCGATACGTTGTGGCATGCGGTTAAAGGCCAGGGCCAAGCCTGCCGGCACTGCGGGCACCTGCGTCAGATGTCTTCGTTTCGGGTTTACTCGAAGTGCCCAGACTGCGGGCAGTGATGAGCCTGCCTATTGCACGGAGAACCACGCGATGCAGCGGACTCGCGGTAGAATCCGGTGGTGTGGTTCGCCGATGGTCGCGAGTTGCTGATCGCAGTGCTGGGATTCAATCGTCTAATGAGTAATCGCAATCCGCCTCCCGTGCTGCTTCGGCTCGCCTTGTGGGCGGGCGCAGCCTACTTCTGCTGCATGGCGGTGGCTCACTTCTTCGGTCTGAAATACCCGCTGTTGTTTGTCTAC